>NZ_SJFM01000003.1:0-232142 GCF_029478545.1 Vibrio sp. 1180_3 | reverse complement strand
GGACTTCAAGGCGGCAATAGACCAATTTTTTTCTGTGACTCTTCCAGAGATCGCAGGCTCTTTGACATCTCGAATTAATGATCATTTTCAGGTTCTCAAGCCTGCATCTTCAAGTTGATTCGGTATAGACAGTGATTAATCTTGATGAGCAATAATTTGATCATTGCTAACAATCAACTTCACTTTTTTATCTGGCAAGATTTTTCCAGCTAATATATCTTTTGCTAGTGGGTTTTCAACACTCTGTTGAATTGCCCGTTTCAAAGGCCGCGCACCATAGACAGGATCAAATCCAACTTGAGAGATCAGTTCTAACGCTTTATCTGATACTTCTAGTTGATAGCCTTTCTCTTCCATTCTTTGACCAAGACGGGCCAGTTGAATAGAAGCAATCGACTTAATTTGTTCTTGTCCGAGCGGATGGAACACAACACTTTCATCGACTCGGTTTAAGAATTCTGGTCTAAAGTGTTTGCTCACCACCTCCATAACTTCATTTTTGATGCCTTCATAGTTGAGACTTGCGAATTTTTCTTGAATACGAGCAGACCCCAAGTTCGATGTCATTATCACTACGGTATTACGAAAATCGACCGTACGACCCTGACCATCAGTCAAGCGACCATCATCTAGAACCTGTAACAAAATATTGAATACATCCGGATGTGCTTTTTCCACCTCATCAAGCAGAATGACTGAATAAGGTCTACGACGCACGGCTTCCGTTAAATACCCACCTTCTTCATATCCAACATAACCAGGAGGTGCACCGACAAGGCGAGCAACAGAATGTTTTTCCATAAACTCGGACATATCAATGCGCACCATGGCATCTTCACTATCAAACATGAAATTGGCGAGAGTCTTACAAAGCTCCGTTTTACCAACACCAGTTGGGCCCAAGAATAGGAAAGATCCGATCGGTCGCTGCGGATCTGATAAACCAGCTCGACTACGGCGAATTGCATTTGAAACCACTTCAACAGCTTCTATTTGTCCGATCACTCTTTTATGCAGTACAGCTTCCATTTGAAGCAGCTTCTCTTTTTCTGCTTCAAGCATTTTCGATACTGGAATTCCCGTTTGCTTTGATAATACTTCTGCAATTTCAACATCGGTTACTTTATTACGTAACAAGGTCATTTCTTGCATTTCAGCCTGAGTGGCAAGGTCAAGTTGTTTTTCCAGTTCAGGAATACGTCCGTATTGCAATTCCGACATCCGGCTTAAGTCACCCGCTCGACGAGCGAATTCCATATCCATCCGAGCTTGTTCCAGTTCAGACTTGATATGCTGAGTACCTGAAAGCGCCGCTTTTTCTGCATTCCATACTTCTTCCAATTCAGCAAATTCACGCTCTTTCTCTTTGAGTTCTTCATTCAAAGTAAACAAACGTTTGGTGCTCGCCTCATCGTGTTCATTGGTTAATGCTTGCTGCTCTATTTTAAGCTGAATAATCTTGCGCTCTAACTTATCCAGTGATTCTGGTTTTGAGTCAATCTGCATGCGTATACTTGATGCAGCCTCATCAATCAAGTCGATCGCTTTGTCCGGTAATTGTCGATCAGAAACATAACGGTGCGATAAACTCGCCGCGGCAACAATTGCAGGGTCAGTAATTTCAACATGATGATGAAGTTCATAACGTTCTTTTAGGCCACGTAAAATAGCGACGGTATCTTCTACGCTCGGCTCATCAACCAATACTTTTTGGAAGCGGCGCTCAAGGGCAGGGTCTTTCTCTATATATTGACGGTACTCATCTAAAGTTGTTGCGCCAACACAATGCAGTTCTCCACGGGCCAATGCAGGTTTGAGCATATTACCAGCATCCATTGAACCTTCGCCTTTCCCTGCACCAACCATCGTATGTAGTTCATCAATAAACAAAATGACGTTGCCTTCTTCCTTAGCTAACTCATTAAGTACTGATTTTAAGCGCTCTTCAAATTCACCACGATATTTAGCACCCGCTACCAAAGCGCCCATGTCTAACGACAAAACACGTCTACCACGTAGACCTTCAGGTACTTCGTTGTTGATGATGCGTTGTGCTAACCCTTCAACAATGGCGGTTTTACCCACCCCCGGTTCACCGATAATGACTGGGTTGTTTTTAGTTCTGCGTTGCAGTACCTGGATAGTACGACGAATTTCGTCATCACGGCCAATAACAGGATCAAGCTTACCCTGCTCCGCTCGCTCTGTAAGATCGATAGTAAACTTTTCTAAAGCTTGTCTTAGCTCTTCAGCATTTGGGTCATTAACTTTCTGCCCCCCGCGGATCTGCTCTATTGCATCCGATAATTTCTTTTCGGTTAAACCTAATTCTTTTAGCAGTTTCCCAAGCGCACCTTTATCTTCTAGCGCCGCTAACAAAAATACTTCAGATGAGATGTACGAATCTTGGCGTTTTTGGGCCAACTTGTCACACAAGTTAAACATAGTGCCCATAGCACTCGACAATTGCACATCACCACCAATACCACTGACTTTAGGTAAGCGATCTAAAATTTCACCTAACTTTGAGCGAAGATGCATCACATCAATACTTAGCATCGTCAGTAGTGGACGAATCGGGCTACCATTTTGGTCAAGCAGCGCCACCATCAAATGAACGGGCTCTATATATTGATGATCACGGCCTAATGCCAATGATTGCGCATCAGAAATTGCAATTTGAAATTTGCTTGTAAATCGATCTAAACGCATACCAATATTCCTCATTCTATTGTTGAGAGACCAATCTTATGTAGCTAAAGATGGATACGAGGCATGGTTTTTTCAAGGGGGGAGGTGTGGGAAGATTTTCTAATTTAAATAGCTATTCAATCCAAATAAAGGATGCTTGGCGTCCGGTAATACCATCTCGTCGATAAGAATAGAAACGTGCAGGATCTTGATAAGTGCAAAGACCACTGTCAAATACTTGCTCAACTCCGCATTGATTCAGCCTTAATATTGCCAGTTGAGACATATTCGCTAGCCACTTTCCATCTCCTTTTGCAGAAAATGCATGAAAAGCCTTAACGTCTACATCAACGAAAGCTTGATAGACATCATGACCCACTTCAAAAGCGAGTGGTCCAATTGCAGGCCCGAGCCAAGCTATCACATCACCAGAAAATTGCGCCACTGCATTTTCAATAATGCCGTTGGCGAGTCCGCGCCAACCCGCATGTACAGCAGACACTTGAGTTCCTGCAGTATTAGTCAATAAAACGGGTAAGCAATCAGCGGTCATTGCTGAACAGACAACATTGGGGTGTTGAGTGAAAAGACCATCGGCATCCAAAATATCATTCGTGGATGAGCTCACTTCAATGACGTGAGTGGAATGAGTTTGGTTTAACCAAATAGGCATCGCAGGTAATTGAGCTTGTTGTAGAAGCCAATTACGATTGCGCTCGACTAATGATGAGTCATCCCCAACATGAGTTCCTAAATTGAGCCCCTCGTAAGGAGCAAGTGAAAAACCACCGATTCTTGTCGAAGAGAAGGCCTTCACATTTTTAGGAGCATTCCAATTAGGGATGACCATTTCCATTAATATTCTTCTTTTTTATTCAGCTTGGTGTCCACTCGAAGTGCTTCAGCCATTTCGACCATATCGTCTGGAACAGGCGCATGAAACTCAAGCTCCTCGCCGGTAACTGGATGATTAAATCTAAGCATCACGGCATGCAATGCTTGACGATCAAAACCGCGAATCATTTCAGCCAGTTCTTCCGTTGCCCCTTTTGGAATACGAGCTCGGCCGCCGTAAGCTGTATCCCCTAAAAGTGGATGCTGTAAGTAAGACATATGCACGCGAATTTGGTGTGTACGACCAGTTTCAAGACGGAGACGAATACGCGTATGCTCGCGGAAATGTTCAGCGACACGGTAATGAGTTACCGCCGGCTTACCTAAAGGGCTAACGGCCATTAAGGTTCGTTTAGTTGAATGGCGACCAATTGGCTTATCAATCATGCCACCAGCCGTCATCGTTCCGATTGCAATCGCTTCATACTCACGAGTGATATTGCGCTTTTGTAGCGCTCGCACCAAATGAGTTTGAGCGGGTACCGTTTTAGCTACCACCATTAACCCGGTAGTATCTTTGTCCAAACGGTGCACAATACCTGCACGTGGAACTTCCGCAATAGCTGGATAATGGAACAATAGTGCGTTAAGCACTGTGCCATCGGGTGTTCCGGCACCAGGATGAACGACAAAATCTCGTGGTTTATTGATGACAATAATATCATCATCTTCATAAACAATGTCTAAAGGAATGTCTTGCGCTTCCCAACGCTCTTCATCTTCAAGTTCGGCTTGAACGGTAATGATTTCGCCACCCATGACTTTAGTTCGCGGTTTGGTAATCACTTCACCATTAACCTGAACCTTGCCATCTAAAAGCCACTCTTTTAGACGTGAGCGTGAGAAATCAGCGAATAATTCAGCGACAGCTTGGTCTAAACGTTGACCTAACTGGCTATCTTTTACTGTATTTGTTAATTCAATCTGCTGAGCCATATAGAACTTTTTTAAAAACCGTGAGACTAATAGCGTCTAGTATGGATAAAATATGGCTTTATTGTATCTGTTACTGGTAAGAAAGTAACGAAACGATTTATAAAGCGATTACGCACTCAATTAAGAAGCACTAATTCAAGGAACCGACTCCTGTCATGAAACACCACACTTTATCAGGCTTACTCGCACTATCACTGTTATTTGGCTGTTCAAGCAGCGAAGATATTGTCCCTGATGTGCCGCCTTCTGAATTGTATTCAGATGCACAAATTTCACTGCAAAGTGGCAATTGGCTTACTGCAATAGAAAAACTTGAAGCGTTAGATTCACGCTATCCATTCGGAGCTTACTCCGAACAAGTGCAACTTGATCTTATCTATGCCTATTATAAAAACGATGATCTTGCTTTAGGATTAGCTACGATTGAACGCTTTACACGTTTAAACCCAACCCACGAAAAAATGGACTGGGTACTTTATATGCGTGGCTTAACGCACATGGCTCAAGACCGTAACTTCATGCATGACCTTTTTAATGTTGATCGTTCAGATCGTGATCCTGAACCGGTAAAAGCAGCCTTTGTTGATTTCAAAAAATTACTGCAACGCTATCCAACGAGCCCATATGCAGAAGATGCACATAAACGTTTATTTGCTCTCAAAAATCGTTTAGCCGAATATGATCTTGCGACCGCTGATTTCTATCTACGTCGAGAAGCATGGATAGCGGCGATTAATCGTACTCAGGAGTTACAAAAAACTTACCCTGATACGGAAGCTGCGAGAAAATCCTTGCGTATTCAACTTGAAGCCTACAAACAGCTAAAACTTGATGACGCAATAGAAAGAACAGAAAAATTGATTGCACTCAACCCAGAGTAACCCTTTCGCAGCACTGATCAAATTCAACCATTAACAAACGATATTGACACATGGTTTGTTAATGGTTTTTTGCTATCAGCGGTTAAATATGAGAGAGCAAGAAAAACACAGAAGAAAATGAGTAGACGCCACCGTAGGTATGAATACAAAACCTGAGTGGCATTGGACGCAACTTACCCTACCTGCTTAGCAAATAAACAACACGTTTATTAAGCCGTAAAAAGGCCCTAAAAATGGAGAAGTTTTTAGCTTGCGATACCATTCAATCTATCGTAACCAATATGAATCTCAAGCTTTTCCTTGCCCTCTTGATACCACTTTTTGCGTGAGATCACGTTTAAACCCAACATTAGAAAACCCTCACCATAAGGTGATGTAGATCACATTTATTTCTTATCGAATAGGTAATCTGGAGTTAACCCATGAGGGATGACACAGAGGAAAAAATCTATGAAAGTAAATATCACTGGTAAAAATATCGACATCACCTCTGCAATCCGCGATCACATTGAGAGCAAATTTAAGAAGTTAGAAAAATGGCAAGTGGACATTATTGGCTGCCAAGCTAGCTTTAGTGAAGAACCAGGCAAACAGAAAAAATTTGAAGCGATAATTACGGTACCCAAAGGACAACTCGTCGCTTCCGCAGTACATGAAGATCTTTATACAGCTGTTAATGAGGTAGAACAAAAACTAGAACGTCAACTCAATAAACTGCGCCACAAACCAGAAGCTCGTCGTACAGAGAAACCGGAAGTGGAAGAAGAAATCGAATAAAGATTAAAAGGATTGAAAATAGCGCCCGTTAGGCGCTATTTTTTTGCTTGACGCCCTATAGCTGCTTGCTTATTGTGTTCTCACATTTAAAACGAAACCTGATTTTATGCACTTAACTTCGCTGTTCTTTTTTGACTTCTTTTTTCTCCAATAATATTTGGAGGCATGGTCGTTGACAGAAGATAAGTCAAAAACGAACAGAAAGCCTCCCACCGGGAGGCTTTTTTACAAGGATTATTCTATGACAGAAAAACAATATTCACTCGATGAGATCCGCATACGTCTCAACGAACTCGATGACCAACTACTGAGTTTGCTCTCTGAACGTCGTAAGTTCAGCATCGAAGTAGCAAAGAGCAAAATTGAAACCGCAAAGCCAGTACGAGATGCAGTACGTGAACAGCAACTTTTGGTCAAACTGATAAATAATGGCAAAGAAAAATATAATTTGGATGCACAATACATCACGAAATTATTCCACACTATTATTGAAGACTCAGTGCTTCTACAACAATCCTATTTACAGAATTTAGCAAACCCTCAACTCAGCCGTAAACCACTAGCCCGCGTCGCATTTCTAGGCGCAAAAGGCTCCTATTCACACCTTGCAACACGTGAGTATTTCAGCAGAAAAAACACTGAACTGATTGAACTCAATTGTGAGCATTTCAGAGAAGTAACCAAGACCGTAGAATCGGGGCATGCCGATTACGGTGTTCTTCCTATTGAAAATACCAGCTCGGGTTCAATCAATGAAGTCTATGATCTTCTACAACACACAACGCTATATATTGTCGGTGAATTAACATTACCAATTGAACATTGCCTAGTCGCTACTTCTGATCTGAAATTAGAAGATCTCAAAGTACTCTACTCTCACCCTCAACCTCACCAGCAGTGCAGTGAGTTTTTAAGCCGTCTAAAAGGCGTTAAACTGGAGTCTTGTGCTAGTACGGCTGATGCTATGCAAAAAGTCCAAGAACTGAATCGAAACGATGTAGCTGCAATTGGCAATGCTTCTAGTGGCAAACTTTATGGTCTGCAAGCAATCAAAGGCAATATCGCCAATCAAACAGAAAACCATACTCGTTTTATTATCGTTGCTAGAAAGCCGGTAGAAGTCTCGACTCAAATTCCAGCTAAAACTACCTTGATAATGTCTACCTCTCAACAAGCAGGTTCATTAGTTGAAACCTTACTGGTTCTGCAACGATATGGTATCAATATGACTAAGTTGGAATCGCGCCCAATCATGGGTAATCCTTGGGAAGAAATGTTTTATGTTGATCTCGAATCACACTTAGATTCAGTCGAAATGCAGCAATCAATCAATGAATTGATGAAAATAACCAAGCACTTAAAAGTACTTGGTTGCTACCCAAGTGAAAACGTTAAACCGACCCAAGTAAAACTACAATAATCGTCACTTAGTCAAAATTTTGTCATAAGTCTGCTGACAGCTAGCAACAAAGCTCATATAATGCGCGCGTTTTAGTATTATTTATCGCTATTGTATAGGGCTGTCAGCGCACTTTGAATTACGGATAGTTTCCGCAAGTCTTGTGACTCTCATTGTGATCGATGCTCTTCCTCAGACAAATAAGGTTCATCCACTTATATCATGACGAAAGCTCATCTAGGCGCTTTAATGCTTTGTGGTTTTAGCATTTCAATGCCAATACTAAGTTCAGAACTCAATATTTATCTGTGGGAGGATACTATCTCCCCTCAGATTATTTCTGAGTGGAGCGAAAATACTGAAACCAACATTCACCTATATCATTTTGATAATGATGATGAACGCAGCCTGTTAATGGTAAAAAGCCTCCAGCTTCCTTTTGATATTGTCGTACTCGATAATGTGTCTGCACTTATATATTCTCGCCTGAAAACGTTTGAAGATTTAAGTGACCTTGAAAATAGAAAATATAATGACAACAAATGGAACCAAGCTTGTGGCTCTCACGCTATTCCTTATTTTTGGGGAACAGTAGGAATAGCCTATAAGAAAAGTAAAGTCACAGAAGCCCCCACAAAATGGACTGATTTTCTCGATATGCCCGATACACTTAAAGGTCATGTCGGTATGTTGACCGATACGGTCGAAACTCTATTGCCTGCACTGTATAGCCAATCACAATCGCCAATCACTGATGACCAAACTGCACTTAAAAATGCGTATCAGGCAATGCTATCCGTTAATCCCAATATTTTGACCTATGAATATGTGTTGAGTTACGTACGAAGCCATCCTGATAGCGATAATTTACACATGGCACTCGCTTATAGTGGTGATCAATACTCACTAAATAAGTACTTTGGAGGAGACGATTGGGATTTCGTCACACCCAATGGTAAACCTTATATTTGGGTAGACTGCTTAGCCATAAATAGTAATTCCAAAAATAAGCAGCAAGCAAAAGCATTCTTAAATTACCTAATGCTTCCAGAAACTGCCGCAACGAATGCAAAAGATATTAAAGCTGCGACACCGAACTTAAGTGCATTAAAATTGATGCCTAATAGCTATCAAAATGATGCATCATTATTCCCAGATCCGACCTTGCTAGAACAAGGCATCATTGATAGTGAATTGATACCGACCAACATCAGTTTAAGAGCAAAAATCATTAACAGTATTTTGGAACAACATGAAGCTCAACAATAGAATCCTGTTACTGATCGCCCCAGTTATCCTTTTGAGTGCAGCGGCGTCGAGTTACATTATTTACTCTAGCCAAAAAGACGCCTTGCTAAAACGTGAGGAAAGCTATCTACAGCTAAGTATGGAAAAACTCGCAGGGTTGTTTCGCCAGACTCACTCTCTTGTAAATAGTTACGCCTACACACTAACAAAAAGTGACATTATTCGTCATTATGTAGCACATGAAAAAAACCCCTATAGAGAATTAGAATTAGTCGATAATTTTCAGCAAACGTTAGATATTCTTCAATCTCGAGAAGGACGTTTTGTTGCGTTATCTATTTTAGATGGCAGCAAAAATGTACTCTATTATGCTGAAAATAGTATTGACCCGTTCGCAACTATTGACAAAAAAGTACTTAACTATGTGCAAGATACTTTTAATCATACCCAAAAAATATCTGATATTAGCTATATCACTAACTCTAGCGGTGAAGGTATTCTAGTTCGCTATGATGTGCTCGATAAAAAAACGCTAGCTGCACCTCTAAGCTATAACCGAGATCAAATATTTTTTGTCGTTGTCTTCGCTGCACTAGAACAATTTGATCAACTCAGAAAACAAATTGAATTTGATAATCAAAGTACTATTTTCTTCTCTGAAAATTCCAATATAGATAAAATTGGACTGACACAAACCGTTGAATTGAAACCCGGATTGTATGCAACCTTAGATCCAGCCCAGTTTCTTATTAACAATAAACTCAATATTATTTTAAAACGTTTGGCCTTATCATTTGGCACATCAGCATTTGTCACTGTTTTTTTACTGCTATTTTTGCTGTATCGCCATGTCATCAAACCAATATCCCAATTAGATAAACAATTAAAAGAAGTAGAGAATAAGCAGCGTGACAACATTGAGACGCTCGACACCAAAGATGAAATAGGTCGCCTTTCTTCTCGCTTCTACGATATGTATCAAGAGCTTGATACCACTTATAAGAAAACCAAGGCGTTAGCTGAATATGATCACCTAACGAAACTTGCAAACCGCCACCACTTTAAACAATCCGTCGAGCGAGTGCTCTCTAATGCACGATATAACGACAATATTTGGGTGCTGTATATTGATCTTGATAATTTTAAATACGTAAATGATAAATATGGTCATCAGGTCGGTGACACCTTGCTCGTCAATTTTGCCCAGCATGTTCGTTCATTAAGTCACTTCTTCTACACTCAATACCAAGTCAAAAATTTGGCTGCTCGCCTTTCTGGTGATGAATTTTCGATATTTATTTCAGCTCCTAGCTCCTTTAGCCAAGGAGCCACAGAGTTTGCGACTCAGTTATTAGCTCCTATCCAAAATCAAAGTAATTCTCCGCTAGGCAATTTCCCTATCACAGCGAGTATTGGCATAGCCACTTATCCCTTTGATGGAAATACCCTTGAGAAACTACTGTTGAATGCTGACACAGCCATGTATCAAGCAAAAAATGCGGGCAAAAACCAAATTGCTTACTATTCACCCGATCTCGATAAAGGCGTTCAGCGTAGAGCAAATATTGAACAAGCATTACGGTTGGGCGATTTTGAACGAGAATTTAGCCTTGTTTATCAACCCTATTTAAATCGCAATGGCAACACGATTGCGGGGGTAGAAGTTTTACTTCGCTGGGAATCTAAGCAATTAGGGCTAGTGTCGCCAAAAGAGTTTATTCCTATCGCCGAACAAACAGGGCTATTTGGTAGCATTGACAGATGGGTTATTCGCAGCGCTTTCAAGGAGTTTCACGCATTACAAGCCATTAGTGAACATCCAGTGCAAGTGTCAATAAACCTTTCATCAGCAGAACTGAACACATTGCAATTAGCACATTACATTCACAAACATGCACAAGAAAATGCGATTCCCCCACATTTGATTGATTTTGAAATCACAGAAACTTTTGCCACCAACTCTAAAGGGTTTCCTCTACTCCATGAACTTTCTCATTTAGGATATGGGCTCGCGATAGATGATTTTGGTTCTGGTTACACCTCGATCACACAGCTTGTGCAATATCCGGTACAAAAAATTAAATTTGACCGACTATTTTTGGATACACTCATTGCAACCAATAATCAAAAGGTCATTAAGCCACTGATCGACTTATGCCACTCTCAATCGATGCTGGTGACTGCTGAAGGTATTGAAAATCAAGAGATGCATCACTGGCTTGCCGGCTATCATTGTGATTATATGCAAGGGTATTATTTTGCAAAACCTATGACCTTGAATGCCCTCGCTTCATGGTATAAACAACAAAAAGAACTAAGCCTAACTTATGAAAAACGTGACCATTGCCTCTCTTAACCCGGCAAAAATTAACGCGGTACGCAGTGCATTTGAAAGTGTATTTCCACAACAACAATTTGCCTTTACTGGTGTCAGCGTTCCAAGCGGTGTTGCTGATCAACCAATGAGTAATGATGAAACTCATCTAGGCGCGCTTAATCGTGTCCAACATGCTAAAGAAATTTACCCTGGCGCTGATTATTACGTCGGGTTAGAAGCGGGCATAGAAGGGAATGTGACCTTTGCTTGGATGATCATCGAATCGGACACTCATCGTGGGGAATCTCGCTCAGCAAGTTTGATGTTACCGCCTATCGTCTTAGAAAAATTGGCCACCGCCAATGAGCTGGGAGATGTGATGGATGAGGTATTTGCGACGGAAAATATCAAACAAAAAGGAGGAGCGATTAGCCTGTTGACACAAAATCAACTCACTCGCAGCTCTGTCTATCAGCAAGCGCTGATTTTGGCCTTAATCCCGTTTACTAACCCAAGCCATTTTCCTGCAAACTTATCAGTGTAACGCTAGCCAAGCTAGCGTTACACTGAGCTCAGCCGTTTTATTTCAACAATAAAGCGGCGAGTTGGGACTTTTCTTGATCTGATTTGGTTTTCAGCTCATTAGAACCTCGCGTGATCGTCGCAATCCCTACCCCTAACATTTGGCTAATTTGCCGCTGTGATAATTCACCCTTAAATAACTCACATAAAATATTGGCTCTCGCGACCAACGATTCTCGCTCATCCGGTGTCATCATCATCGTAAGTAGCATTTCATGCTGATCTTGCTCAGCGGCATGCTTGACCAATGTCATTAGCTGTTGCCAGTCTGTGTACTCTGGTTGTTGCGACATATTTGTACTCGCTAGGTGATACGTAAGGCTATTGTAGAACTTTCATCTACTATTGGAATCAATATTTTGCATCGATTTCGTTTGCGTTAAGAAATTGACCTTCAACCCCCATCAAATCTCGGTAATAGGTCTCAAACATTAAAATGTTTTGCACATAGCCCCGAGTTTCTTTAAACGGAATAGCTTCAATAAAGGCGTAGGCATCTAACTTGCCTTGGGTCTTCTCTCGCCATTGATTGACCCGACTAGGGCCTGCATTATAAGCAGCAAAAGCAAAAATTCGGTTGTTATCGTATTGCTCTAACAGCCCCTTCAAATAATGGCTTCCGATCTCAATATTCTTACCCACTTGATATAATTCATCTTCACCATTGTAGGTTAGCTGGTACTTTTTAGCGGTATAGCTTGCTGTCCTCGGCATTATTTGCATAATGCCGCGAGCACCTACTGGAGATTGAGCTTCAACATCCATGCCACTTTCTTGGCGAGCTAAAGACATCAACATGATCGGGTCTATGCCATGCTTTTGCCCATAAAAATTAAACCACCATTGATGAGCTAATGGAAAACGCAGTTGGGTGTTATCCCACATTTTTGCAGCAATTGAAGCAGTAACCGTTAAGTGGTGCCAATTTTGAGAGGCCGCATAAGCCGCTAACATCTCTTTTTCTGGCTCCGATACACGCTCAAGCAACCATCGCCATTCGCTTTTTGCTGCGGTAATCTTATCGCGATCAATCAATTCTTGAATTCGCGTTAAGGTGGTTTGATGTGGCTTTAATAGAGTAACGTTTAGCTCGATAGATGAAGTGGGATAGTTAATCGATTGTTTAACCACAGTGGCTGCAGCCACACTGTAAAAATTGCGCTGCCCAGTAATAGATTGCAAACGCTGCATCCCCTTGCTGGTATTTCCTAGCTCGATTTCAGCTCTTGCAAGCCAATACTGCCAACGAATGCTAGATTGCTTCTTCGCTGGTAATTGTTCAATCCAATACTGTAAACCACGCCAGTCTGCCGCTTGTAATGCCAGACGAATTCGCAGCTCTTTCAGAGTGTTATTTGAGCTTTGCTCAATAACGTTATCTCGCCATGTCATTAATAGCTCATCTTCGCTATCCAATAATCGTCTGGCGATGTAGTCAGCCAGTTTCTGACTCGGCTCTTCACTTAAAACTTTGCCTTCAAGTAAGCTTTGATAAACACTTTGCGCTAAAGCAGCATCTTTACGGGCCAGTTTTTCTAACGAAAATTGAACTAGACGCTGGTGAAAATCATCATTCACATTGTGTTTAGCAAAAGTTATCACTTGGTCAGGATTCGCGTACAGATCGAGCATGGATTGCGCGATTGCCTGTGACTTAGCGAGCTTCAGTTTTTTCTGGAGATATTTCATCAGCGTTAGATTTCGTTTATCAAACGCTAGTAGCATACGCTTGAGCACCCAATCATCCGTCAAGCCACCCTGTTGTTCCCAAGCACTAAATAAAGGTTCGCAAGCATCTGCAATACTGTTACCACTCAACCAAAGTTGCTCGGCTCCTTTAAAAGCAACATCTCGATGTCCAGTTTGGTAATGAGCATTGTAATAATGGCAACGATACAATTCGTCATTGGGTTCGTATTTTTGAAACGCTAATAAGGTAGACCATTTTTCTTTGGCTGCTAAAGCATCCAAATAAGGAGCACGAATACGATAAGAAAAAGGAAAAGTCGCATGCGAATCAATAAAGACCTGCACGGCCAGTGGCGGTTTATCGCCAAGATCAACCAGAAATGATCGATAATCTACATAGGGCGTTAATGGATAAGCTGCGATCTTTTTTCTGAGTTTTTTAAATTCATCAACCTTGTTTTCATCAAGCAACTGTTGGGCTTGATCATAGAGCTCTCGCTGGCTATTCAAATCCAGTGTTGAGCCAGAAAACGCTGTGCCGCTCATCAATGAAGTCAAAGCTATCATTGATGAAAAAAGACAATGCGGCTTAAAAAAATGCATAAGCGTCATGTGCTCTCATCCTATCTAAAGCGAGGGGGAATTCACTTCCATTACGCTTATTCTAGATAGAAAAGTAAAGCATCCATATGTAAATAATATTAAATTCATAAAACTGCGACATATGCATAAAGTAACTTAATGCTTATTGGTTAAAGCATATCCAAATCTAGATAACTTGAAGACGCAAGTACATCAGAGAGCCACTGACAACCACCACAAAAAAACAAAGCTATAGAAAGGTATTATTTCCACTTTAAAAACTGGCTAGCTAGTAACAAATAAGGTCACTTTGGTATAAAATAGCTACTTTATTCTGTTACTAAGATTAGGAACAATCGGCAATGGCTGAATACGTATATACCATGTCGCGGGTAAGTAAAATTGTCCCGCCTAAGCGTCAAATTCTCAAAGACATCTCTCTCAGCTTTTTTCCAGGTGCCAAAATTGGTGTTTTAGGTCTTAATGGTTCGGGTAAATCCACCCTACTGCGTATCATGGCCGGCATTGATACTGATATTGATGGTGAAGCTCGTCCACAACCGGGGCTAAAAGTTGGCTACCTTCCTCAAGAACCTGTACTGGATGAATCAAAAACTGTACGTGAAGTGGTTGAAGAAGCCGTTGCAGACGTCGCTGGTGCGCTAACTCGTCTTGATGCAGTTTATGCCGCTTATGCTGAACCTGATGCTGACTTTGATGCGCTAGCAAAAGAGCAAGGCGAGTTAGAAGCCTTGATTCAAGCCAAAGATGGCCACAACCTTGAAAACGCCCTGGAGCGTGCTGCTAATGCATTGCGTTTGCCTGAATGGGATGCAAAAGTTGCAGTTCTATCGGGTGGTGAACGTCGCCGGGTGGCAATTTGTCGTTTGTTGCTTGAAAAACCAGACATGCTGCTACTTGACGAACCAACCAACCACTTGGATGCAGAGTCAGTAGCATGGCTTGAACATTTCCTAGTTGATTATTCAGGAACCGTTGTGGCTATCACCCACGACCGTTACTTCCTTGATAATGCGGCAGGTTGGATTCTAGAACTTGACCGTGGTGAAGGTATTCCATGGCAAGGAAACTACACGTCTTGGCTAGAGCAGAAAGATGAGCGTTTGAAGCAAGAGTCATCGCAAGAAAGTGCTCGTCAAAAAACGATTGAGAAAGAACTTGAGTGGGTACGTAAAAACCCGAAAGGTCGTCAAGCAAAATCCAAAGCACGTATGGCTCGATTTGAAGAGCTAAACACGACAGATCACCAAAAACGTAATGAAACCAACGAACTTTTCATTCCGCCGGGTGAGCGCTTGGGTGATAAAGTGCTGGAAGTTACGAACCTGACTAAATCTTTTGGTGATCGCGTTCTGATTGATAACTTATCATTCAGCATGCCTAAAGGTGCCATCGTCGGCATCATTGGTGCCAACGGCGCTGGTAAATCGACTTTATTTAAGATGCTAAGCGGTGTCGAGCAACCTGACTCGGGGACGATTGAGCTAGGTGACACGGTTAAATTGGCTTCAGTTGATCAGTTCCGCGATAGCATGAACGACAAAAACACCGTCTTCCAAGAGATTTCTGAAGGCGCTGACATCATTAAGATCAACAACTTTGAGATCCCAGCTCGTGCCTACTGCTCACGCTTTAACTTCAAAGGTGTCGATCAACAAAAAGTGATTGGTGAACTCTCAGGTGGTGAGCGTAACCGTGTACACTTAGCAAAACTGCTTAAAGCAGGTGGTAACGTACTGTTACTCGATGAACCAACCAATGACCTTGATGTTGAAACACTACGAGCACTAGAAGAAGCCTTGCTAGAGTTCCCAGGTTGCGCAATGGTTATCTCGCACGACCGTTGGTTCTTGGACCGTATCGCTACGCACATTCTTGATTACCGTGATGAAGGCCAAGTTAATTTCTACGAAGGCAACTACAGTGAGTATACCGATTGGTTAAAACAAACCTTAGGTGCTCAAGCGGCAGAACCACACCGTATTAAATATAAGCGTATTGCTAAGTAATCTATTTACTCTTTTGAGGCCGCTGTTGAGCGGCCTTATTTTTATGGGTAGTAAATACTCTCTCACTTTCTTAAAAAGTCGCGCAAATTCATCTTTAAGAAGGTTCATGACTCAAACGTTATTGATGAAAAATGATGCGAGGTTTGCAAAGGTGAGGAGTTGATTCGCGACACCATCGCTAATTCGGTCTAAACTCACTAGATAATGATTGATCACTAATATAGAGCCGATACTGTAATAGTAAAGGCTCAACAAAGAGAGTGTAACATGATTGAAAGACGCCGCTTTTCACGCATTATCTACCAGATGCCAGCCAGTGTGGTACAAGGTTCCCATCACATCGCCACCACCATTCAAGATTTGTCTCTTCATGGGTTATTACTCTCAAGTCCAAAGAGCGATATACTCAACATCAACGAAACCGCTCAAGTCGAATTTACCCTACCTGAAAGTGATATAACCATTAGCTTAGTCGCTAATTTAATCAGCATTAATAACAACGTTATTCGCGCGATCATTGATCATATTGATATCGACAGCATTGCTCACTTAAGACGCTTGGTTGAGTTGAATGTAGGGGATGATGCCTTGCTCCACCGCGAGCTCGAATACTTATCAGATTTAGGGGATATTGATGCGGAGTAAAAGCGTCGTTTCCATTTTTATCAATGGAAACGACTTTGCTCAATAATGGGGGGGTTTTTAGCTTTCAAGCAATTGATAAACTGAGTTCAGCCTATCCACTTAAGCTCGGTGAATCGCATCATTGGCTTGCTTGAGTAAGTTTTGGCTTTCTAGCATAAATTGTTGTGAGTAATCGCCAAACCATTCACTAACTTTAGAAAAGTTTTCAACAAATGCCTGTTTATCATGGCCATCCAACACCTTCATTGCTTCTCCAAAGCACTGATGGAAACGTTTAATCATCTCGACATTCTCTTCTGACGACAAAATAATGTCCCCATACAGATTCGGATCTTGACCAAACAAACGCCCGACCATCGCTAATTCCAATCGATAAATTGGCGAGCTCAATTGGAGCAGTTTTTGGATGTTGGGATTTTCCTTTGAAAGATGTAACCCATAAACAAATGAAGTGAAGTGACGTAGCGCTTGGATTAATGTCATACCGTGATCATGCTCAGCCGCATCGATCTGGCATAGGCTTGCCCCCCAAATAGAGAACTGCTTCAGAAGCCATTGGTAGTTCACTTCTCCACGACCATCACAATAAACAATCACTTGTTTCGCTAGGCTAGGAACATCAGGTCCAAACATAGGATGTAAGCCAACAACAGGGCCTTGGTGAACCGACATCATGGCTTGCAACGGTTTGGATTTGATCGAAGTAAGATCACACAAGATGCAGTCTGGCGGTAAGTTGCCCAGTTTTTCGATCACACCAACAGTCAAGTGAATAGGAACAGTAACTACGACCAAACCAGCATTGTGCAACATGTCATCAGCTTTATGCCAATCTTGACTGCCGAGTACTTTAACTTGGTAACCGGATAGTTTGAACATACGACCAAATAAACCACCTAGCTGTCCATTACCACCAATGATCACCACCGAACGCAGTTCAGGATTTAAACACTTAAAGCCTGAATCTTTTTCACTGGCATAGGACTCACGCATGGTGCGACGCAAAATATCTTCGATTAACTGAGGGGGGACGCCTTTTTTCTCGGCTTCGGCGCGGCGAGAAGCAAGCATTGCTGCTTCTCTATCTGGCGCATAGATAGGCAAACCGTGCAGGCTTTTCACTTCCCCCACTTTCTCGACTAAAGCTAAACGACGAGCCAATAACTCCACCATTTGTTTATCAACAGCATCAATTTGATCACGTAATTCGTTAAGTTCAACAGCCATGGTACTTCCTTCTACTGACCTTTTAGTCGATTTTCTAAGAACGGAACGAGCTCTAGATGAGCATGGCGTAATAGTGCCTCAGTTGATTGCCAATTGATACACGCATCCGTAATCGAAACACCATAAGCCATTTCACTGAGAGGTAAATCAGATGATTGGCTGCCTTCATTGATATGGCTCTCAATCATCAAACCAATAATAGATTGATTACCCTCACGAATTTGATGAATAACATCTTCCGCAACTAAAGGTTGACGACGGTAATCTTTACGGGAATTAGCATGGCTGCAATCAACCATTAGGGAAGCGTCGAGCTTATGTTTCGCCATCTCTTGTTCACATTCCGCAACAGAGACCGAGTCGTAGTTCGTCTGTTTACCACCACGTAAAATAACGTGTCCATTGGGATTACCCTGAGTAGTAAGCAAAGCCACTTGCCCTTCAGTGCTGATCCCCATAAAACGGTGACTAGAGGAAGCCGCTTGCATCGCATTTATTGCGGTCGCTAAATTACCATCAGTGCCATTTTTAAAGCCAATCGGCATCGATAGACCGCTGGCCATTTCACGGTGAGTTTGTGATTCAGTGGTACGAGCACCAATTGCAGCCCAGCTAAAAGTGTCAGCTAGGTATTGAGGGCTGATCGGGTCAAGTGCTTCAGTCGCAAGCGGGATCTCCATTTCGGCTAGTTCCACTAACAACTGACGCCCGACATGCAAACCATGTTCAATATCAAAACTGCCATCGAGATGTGGATCGTTAATTAACCCTTTCCAACCAACTGTAGTACGTGGTTTTTCGAAATAAACACGCATCACAATGTAAAGCTGATCACTCAACTGTTCAGAAAGGGCTTTTAAGCGCTTGGCGTAATCTTTCGCAGCATCTATATCGTGGATAGAACAAGGGCCACATACCACTAACAATCGATGATCTTTTTTATGAATGATATTGGCGATGGTTTGACGAGAATGCTGAATAAACTGACGAGCTTTATCACTCAGCGGTAACTTTGCTTTTAGTTCATCGGGCGTGATCAACACTTGCTCATCACTGATATTAATATTACTTAGTTCACTTTTCTGCATCTCATCACCTGTATTCTTTTATTTACACAAAAATAAATTTGCGCTTAAAAACCGATAAAGGACAAATTATCAGGCTTAAAAAACATTGCAAGTGTAAATTATAAAAAACATTTAATGTAAATTTAATTTTACACTTATTTTTATCGTGCTTTAAGACAAAAAGTATAAGATGACGCGTGTTTTATTCCGTCTATCTCCCCTAAAATGTCCATTATTACCACTTACTGAGTCAGACTTACTAGGATTTACCATGGATTTAATCCTTTCACTGCTGCAACAGATGTGCGTTTACCTAGTGCTGGCTTACATGCTGAGTAAAACGCCGATTTTTCTACCGCTGCTGAGCATTTCAAACCGGATTAGCCATAAAATCAGCATCTATGTGCTATTTTCGCTGTTTTGCATCATGGGAACCTACTTTGGTTTACAAATCAATGACGCTATAGCCAATACACGCGCGATTGGCGCAGTGATGGGCGGTTTATTTGGTGGTCCTGTGGTTGGCTTTGCTGTCGGTTTTACAGGAGGTATGCATCGTTATACTTTAGGTGGTTTCACCGATGTCGCCTGCGCGATTTCAACAACAGCAGAAGGGCTGATTGGTGGCTTGCTGCACACTTACTTGCTACGTAAAGGCAAAGGACGCTTACTGTTTAGTCCTAGCATTGTGTTCGCTGTTACCCTATTTGCCGAAATTGTGCAGATGCTACTCATTTTGTTAGTCGCCAAACCTTTTAATGAAGCTTATGCATTAGTCTCGACTATTGCAGCCCCCATGATCATCGCCAATTCAGTTGGCGCTGCGCTGTTTATGAGCATTCTGCAAGATAGGAAAACCATTTTTGAAGAGTACTCAGCCACATTTTCTCGGCGTGCTCTCAACATTGCCGAACGCTCTGTCGGAGTGTTAGCCAACGGCTTTAACCCACAAAATGCAGGCAAAGTGGCACGCATTGTTTACGAACTCACCAACGTCGGTGCAGTATCCATTACTGACCGAGAAAAGATTCTCGCTTTCGTTGGTATTGGGGATGATCACCATAAACCAAATACGCCTATCTCCTCCCAGAGCACACTCGATGCGATCACTAGAAATAGTATTATTTACCTTGATGGTAAAGATTCACCTTATCAATGTTCTTTGTCGAAGAGCTGCAAACTTGGGTCAGCACTCATTATTCCATTACGAGCAGGAGATCGAGTAATTGGAACCATAAAGCTGTACGAACCGAAGCGGAAGTTGTTTTCAACCATTAACATGTCAATGGCTGAGGGAATCGCTCAGTTGCTATCAAGCCAGATCTTATATGGTGAATATCAACAAAAACAAATACTACTTTCGCGGGCTGAAATAAAACTATTACATGCTCAAGTGAACCCTCACTTCCTATTTAATGCTCTAAATACCATCAGTGCAGTCATTCGCCGAGATCCCAATAAAGCACGAGATTTGATTCAGCATTTATCACATTTCTTTCGCAGCAATCTCAAACAAAATATTGAAACAGTCACACTCAAAGAAGAAATTGCTCACGTCAAAGCTTACTTAACCATAGAGCAAGCTCGCTTTGCTGATCGTTTAGAAGTTGAAATTGAAATTGAAGATTCATTACTTGAACGCAATGTTCCTAGCTTTACGCTACAGCCGTTGGTAGAAAATGCCATTAAACACGGCACATCAAATTTATTAGCTGGAGGGAAAGTCCGTATTTTTAGCCAACAACAAGCTGAAGGGTATCGAATCGTGGTTGAGGATAATGCAGGCAGTTACCAGGCACCACGCGAAGACTACGATGGACTGGGCATGCAAATCGTCGATAAACGATTAACCAATAAATTTGGACCGCAATCTACACTTAAAACAGAAGTATTAGCAAATCAATACACACGAATGAGCTTTCTCATTCCTTATAAAGGATCTTATTAAGGTAATCACATGCTTACGGTACTGGTCATTGATGATGAGTTATTCGCTCGGGAAGAGCTAATTGAACTACTAGAAGAAACAGGACAAATTGACGTTATTGGTCAGGCAAGCAATGCCATTGAAGGGCTAAAGAAAATTAATCAATTAAAACCCGATGTGGTTTTTCTTGATATTCAAATGCCACAAATAACAGGTATTGAATTACTGGGTATGCTTGACCCAGAAACCATGCCAAATGTTGTATTTGTGACCGCTTATGATCAATATGCGATCCAAGCTTTTGAAGATAACGCTTTTGATTACCTACTCAAACCTGTAGATACCGAACGTTTGAAAAAGACTATCCAACGTTTAGTGCGCAGTGATAAGAAAAAAAACGATGCTTCCATCTTAGCACCAACCAGCCTAGACCAAGTACCATGCATCGGCCTAAATCGGATTGTGATCCTTGCTACCAAAGATGTTGAGTTTGCTTACAGCGATATCAGTGGTGTACATGTGCAAACGGCTCAACAGCGAGCCACCAGCCAATTAACGCTCAAAGTTTTAGAAGAAAAAACGCCCTTGGTGCGCTGTCATCGCCAATATTTAATTAACACCAAAGCCATTAAAGAGATCAAGTTGTTAGAAAATGGGTTGGCAACCATCGTCACTCGGAGCGAACATCAGGTGCCCGTTAGCCGCCGTTATCTCAAAAGTTTGAAAGAAGTGTTGGGCTTTCATTAAACCACTGGCCAAAACGCCACAACGATAGAGAGTGTGGCGTTTTATGAATTTCTAACCCAGCATGCGCTTGATCGCTTCCGAGGCTTGTTTCCACTGAGTCGAGCTGTGTAACTGCGATAACGTAAATGACTCGCGCTTAAGCAAACCCTCTGCGGCGGGGACGTTTAATATCGGTAAATTGTCCAAGACTTCAACCTGAGCATCGCGTTGGTTACACACTAAAAGCATGTCGCACCCCGCCACCAATGATTGATGAGCCCGCTCTGCTGGTCCGCCCATGACAGACGCCCCTTCCATAGTAAGATCATCAGAGAAAACCAGCCCTTTAAACCCTAATTGCTGACGTAAAATCTGTTTTAACCAGTACTGTGATCCACTTGCTGGCTGCGCATCATACTGAGGGTAAATAACATGTGCGGGCATCATCGCATCTAATAATCCCGCTTCAATTTGAGCTTTAAAAATCGCCATATCGACATCAAAAATAGTGTCTCGCTGGTCATAAGGCGTTTCTAAATGTGAATCGGCAATAACACCACCGTGTCCTGGGAAATGCTTTCCAGTCGTTGCCATACCAATCTCTTTCATTCCCTGCATATAAGCGGAGCTATAACGAATGATGGTATTGACATCATGGCCAAATGCGCGACTCCCAATAGCTTTACACTCATGGCCTTTATCCAGTACTGGCGCAAAACTGAGATCGATATCATGGGCGATCAATTCCGCAGCCATCAGCCAACCACCTTGTCGAGCAAGCGCTTCACCATTGCTGTGCTGCGCATAATCTTGTGCGGCAGGGATCAGCGAAAAGCCCTCTCGAAAACGCTGAACACGACCACCTTCTTGATCAACACCAATCAAAATGGGACGTTTTGCCGCTTGGCGAATGGCTTTATTAAGAGCCAAAAGTTGCTGGTTATCATGGTAATTACGAGCAAATAAGATCACGCCACCTACCGTTGGGTGCTCAAGAATATCTTTGTCTTCAGCGCTCAGTTCACAACCAGCCACATCTAGCCATAACGGTCCCATGCTTACTCCAATAATTTGGTTAAATAGTTAATTTGACGAGATTATTCGCTTTGAATTTCTATTACAATGCTTTTGTTTGAGCCAACAGCAATGGAAATAGGAGCAGCCAATGACAACTTGTGAACGTTACATCGGTGTCATGTCAGGTACTAGCATGGATGGGGTCGATACCGCCTTAGTCGAAATTAATGATCAGCACATCCGCTTACTAGCTCATGATGATTTCCCGATGCCTGATGCGTTAAAACAGCGGTTACTTGAAATCTGCATCGGCCAGCCAACCAATTTAAAAATGATCGGGGAACTTGACCACCAGCTCGGCCATCTCTTTGCCGAAGCAGTCCATGCGCTATTGGATAAATCCGGCTATCAAGCAAGTGATATTCGAGCGATTGGTTGTCATGGCCAAACCGTGTTCCATCAACCGACTGGTGATTACCCATTTACCATGCAAATCGGTGATGCCAACATCATTAGTACTCAAACGGGTATTGATACCGTTGCCGATTTTCGCCGCAAAGACATGGCGCTCGGTGGACAAGGTGCCCCACTAGTTCCGGCTTTCCACGATACTATTTTCAAATCGACAGACTCAACGGTTGTGGTACTCAACATCGGTGGTATTGCTAATATTTCAGTACTTCGACCGCAGCAAAAAGTACTCGGTTATGATACAGGCCCTGGCAATATGTTGATGGATGCGTGGTGTTTCGAACACACAGGACGTTCGTTTGATCTTGATGGTGCTTGGGCAAGAACAGGACAACTAAATCAACCACTGCTAACCCTTTTATGCCAAGAGCCTTATCTTGCCTTGAGCGCGCCTAAAAGTACCGGAAGAGAGCTATTTAATCGGCCATGGTTACAACAAAAAATCGCGGGGTTATCTGTAGCGGCGCAGGACGTTCAACGTACCTTATGCGAATACACGGCACTAACCATTGCCACTGAAGTGAATCAATACCAATTCGGTCCACATCCAGAACTCTTATTGTGTGGTGGCGGAGCTCGCAACCCCTTGCTTGTTGAATGCTTACAAACCCATCTACCTAGCTGGCGTATTGCACCAACCAGCAGCAAAGGCGTGGATAGTGACTACATGGAAGCGATGGCGTTTGCTTGGCTCGCTCAACGAAGAATGCACAACCTGCCAAGTAATTTACCTGAAGTTACCGGCGCACACGGCCTCGCTTCGCTTGGGGTAATTTATTCTGCTCATTAATCAGTAAGGAATGTTATGACCAACGATGCGCTTATTGCTGCACTTTCTCATCTGGTGTCTGATGCTGGCAACCCAGAAACAAGGGATATCGACCAGCTACCTACTTCAAAAATTGCTGAAAGTAGTAATCAGAAGTTACTCGCCCGAGCAGTACGAATTGTAATGCAAGCAACAGATTGCGAAAGAGCAGAAGCAGAGGCGCTTTTAGAACAAACTCACAACAATACAAAAGTCGCCATTTTGATGAGCCTAACTGAGCTGAACTATCAGCAGGCAATGGAAAAGTTGGCTGAATCCGACGCTTTTTTACGTCGTTCGATGGAAAAAGGTGAGAGCCACTAGTGGCTCTCGTTGATTTTAATCAAAGAGACAATAGTTTCACCCTCTACAGGTTCAAATACCTGTGTATCGTGGTACATCTGAATTCGACCTTTTAGATTCACAACAAACAAAGGCAGCACAAAACTTTCTTTATGTCGCTGTAGATAATCTTGATAAGTAAAGTTTCCGCTCAGTTTGGTATGTTTAACTTCCGCACCTTGGTTGATCAAACTGGCCAGTTTTTTGTAGCTCACGTCACCATTAAACAATGACAAACCATGATATTCCTGAGCCACTTTATGCTTATCGCTACTGCTGCTATTAAGGTGATCGTTCAGACAAAAAACCCGCTTTTCACCAAAATCACTGAGAAAATGCATGCACGCCATAATATTGAAATGCTTATCTGGTGTGAGTGCGACCACATGTCCAATACCGATCAAATCCAAATATTCATCGGCATGGCTGGAGATGGGGTTACCATAATAATTAGCAAGCCCAGCCATTCGAGCTTGACTAATATAGTCCCAGTTTGAATCCGTCAATACGACTCGACAATCGTACTTCGCAAACGCTTTTCCAAGCTCTCTTGCTACATCATTCGCACCAATAACCAAAAAGCCTCGCGGGGCAGGTTCTGCAACTTGCAAAGCTATGGCGATAGGACGTGCTGTCGCACTTTGCAAGATAACGGTACCAATAATGACCATAAACGTTAATGGCACCAGTAGCGTCGCACCCTCTACACCTGCCGACGTCAGTTTTATTGCAAACAGTGACGAAATTGAGGCAGCGACAATTCCTCGCGGAGCAACCCAAGCTAAAAATGTCTTCTCTTTCAGCGATAACGAGCTGCGAGCCGTGGCTATAAAAATGGACAAAGGGCGAGAAACTAACTGCATCAACACAAACAATAATAGAGCGCTCCAACCCAATGCTTGGAAATCTGCAATCTCTATACGTGCCGCCAAAAGAATAAAGAGGCCAGTGATCAGCAAAATAGTCAGGTTCTCTTTAAAGTGCAAGATGTGCTGAATATTGACATTTTTAGCATTAGCGAGCCACATCCCCATAACCGTCACTGTCAGCAAACCAGATTCTGATTCAATAGCGTTAGATGCTGAGAAGACCCCAAGCACCACAGCTAATACAGCGAAAGGTTGTAAATATTCAGGCAACATGCCTCGCCTTAATACCACCGCGACGGCTTGTCCCGCGGCTGCGCCTATTGCTAAACCCACGGCGAGAATTAAAGCAAAGACATACAAGCTATGCACTTCACTGCTAGAAACAATAAATTCATACACCATCACCACAAACAACGCGCCCAGAGGATCGATCAGTATCCCTTCCCAACGTAATATATTGGAAAGCCGAACATTTGGCCTAACAGTACGCAATAGCGGGACAATAACGGTAGGTCCAGTAACAACCGTTAAGCTACCAAACAGTAATGCCAACGACCAATCAAAGCCCAGCAGGTAATGTGTAACCGCGCTGGTTACTCCCCATGAAACAAGCGCACCGAGCGAGACGATGCTCCACACAGTATGATTCACACCGCGAATTTCTTTAAAGTTAAGCGTTAAACTACCTTCAAACAAAATAACAGCAACAGCAAGAGAGATAAGAGGAAATAGCAATTCACCGAGTAAAGCTTGAGGCTGCAACCACCCCGTTAAGGGACCAACAACTAGCCCTGCGATCAATAGAAATAAAATAGCTGGCAGTCGCAAGCGCCATGCCAGCCATTGACACGCTAAACCAAGAACGCCAATAGCCGCAATGGCCAAAGCGATAAACTCTTCATGCATATACTTTCTCTAAAAAAGAGTGTTGTAGTGGTGATACTTTAAATGGGCAAACTAGTTTGTGAATTCATTCCAACCGCGTTGCCATTCCATACGAAATTTCTGCGCATCATCAGTGCCTTCACACACCCCTTCATAAAATTGGCCAGACAACCCCATTTGATAGGCAAAATTAGGATTGCAATACTCTTTAACACCTTGCGTATAACCTAACTCGTAATCCGCTTGTTTGACCGAGCCTAGTTCTGATAACAATTTATAACTGCGTTGGCTGTGACCTGCCACACCGTCTTGATAACCAATTTGCTGCCAGTTGCCTTGCTGAGCAAGCTCAGCCTCAGAGGCAACACAACCCGTTAAAGCCATTACAACCAACACTACATTTAACTTTTTCATTATTTTCCTTAATTTATGCTTTTTATTCAGCCTAGCAGTTAACGTAAAAAATGACGACTCATTGCCACATCGTCGCACAAAATGCCACTAATTGAAGGACAACACCAATCTATTATCAAGTGAGGGGATGATAAATACTGAAAACCACTTATTGAGTAAAATAACCATTAAAGTGGCTATATTGCCACTGACCTGAAAAGGGAAGGTTTATTGTTAATGGAGCCTTTATTATCGACAGTGAGCTTAATTCATTAATAAAGGACAATTGCTATGATGTGGTTTCTAACCTGTGTCGCAGCGCTACTTGCTGGATATTTCATCTACGGTGCTTTCGTAGAAAAAGTATTTGGAATTAACGAAAACCGTAAAACCCCTGCCCATACAAAATCAGATGGCGTCGACTATGTTCCGATGTCGACCAAAAAAGTTTACTTAGTACAACTGTTGAACATCGCTGGTGTCGGCCCTATTTTTGGCCCGATCATGGGCGCATTATACGGCCCTGCGGCTATGCTGTGGATTGTTGTTGGCTGTATCTTTGCGGGTGCGGTACATGACTACTTCTCTGGAATGTTATCCATCCGCAACGGTGGTGCTTCTGTACCAACCATTACAGGTCGTTACCTAGGCAATGGCGCAAAACACTTTATGAACATCTTTGCCATTGTTCTACTTTTACTGGTCGGTGTTGTTTTCGTATCTGCTCCTGCCGGCATGATCACTAATCTTATCAATGAACAAACTAGCCTAACAGTTAGCATGACTTCTATGGTTGTGATCATTTTCGCTTACTACATTCTGGCGACGATTGTACCAGTTGATAAAATCATTGGTCGCTTCTACCCACTGTTCGGTGCACTACTGATCTTTATGTCAGTTGGATTAATGACCGCAATTGCACTATCTAGCGAACATACGGTAATGGGTGGCTTTGAGATGAGCGACATGTTCACCAACATGAACCCGAATGATCTTCCACTTTGGCCTGCACTGTTTATCACTATTGCTTGTGGTGCTATTTCAGGTTTCCACGCAACGCAATCACCCTTGATGGCTCGCTGTATGGAAAACGAGAAGAATGGGCGCTTTGTGTTCTACGGTGCCATGATTGGCGAAGGCATTATCGCGCTTATTTGGTGTGCTATTGCCCTATCCTTCTTTGGTTCTTTAGACGCATTATCTGAAGCGGTGAAAAATGGCGGCCCAGGCAACGTAGTCTACAGTGCATC
Source organism: Vibrio sp. 1180_3 (assembly GCF_029478545.1). Lineage (NCBI taxonomy): Bacteria > Pseudomonadati > Pseudomonadota > Gammaproteobacteria > Vibrionales > Vibrionaceae > Vibrio > Vibrio sp. 1180_3. The sequence goes on along the minus strand of NZ_SJFM01000003.1, from coordinate 204,489 downwards.
ATTTGGCTTACTTGGCGTATTCGGTGGCATCATTGCTTTCCTAGGAGTGGTCATTCTGCCAATCACCTCTGGCGATACCGCTTTCCGTTCAAGTCGCTTAATTCTTGCTGAATACTTTAACATGGAGCAAAAAACGCTGCGTAACCGCCTGATGATGGCATTGCCTCTGTTTGTTCTTGGTGGGGTATTGACTCAAGTAGATTTCGGCATTATTTGGCGCTATTTCGGTTTTGCCAACCAAACCACTGCCGTGATGATGCTTTGGACAGCTTCAGCCTATCTATTACGCCATAATAAACTGCACTGGATTGCAACTGTTCCAGCCATGTTTATGACAACCGTCTGTGCAACTTTCATTTTAAGTAACAGCACATTAGGTTTTGGTTTACCAATGCAAATCTCAACCATTGCAGGGATTCTATTCACTCTAGCCGTTACCGGATATGTGATTAAAATTTCAAAAGGTAAAGGTGATAGCGACTTAGCCGATGATGAAGAACAAGCTAAAGCCGTAACAAAAACCGCGTAATACATACTGTATTACACAAATAGAAAAGGGGTTCCGTTGCTGGAACCCCTTTTCTCAATCAAGACAAAAATTAATCGCTGGTTTTATTCAATTTGTTTAATTTGCAGCTCTTTCGGTACTTCAAAAAACATATTTTCTTCACGTCCTAAAACCTCTTCAACACTCTTTGCACCAAGATCTTTAATTCTTTGCAGAATTTGGTCGACTAACTCTTCAGGTGCAGAGGCTCCGGCTGTTACGCCAACTTTTTGCTTTCCATCAAACCATTTAGGGTCAATGTCTTCAGGGCAATCGGTCAAATAACCTGGTGTCCCAAGTTTTTCCGCCAGCTCTTTCAAACGAGTGGAGTTAGATGAATTTTTCGATCCAACCACAACCACTATATCCACCTCTTGAGCAAGCTGACGTACTGCATCTTGACGATTTTGCGTTGCGTAACAAATGTCATCTTTACGAGGACCTTGGATATCAGGAAAGACTTCACGCAGCTTATCAATGACATCGGCCGTTTCATCAACAGACAAGGTTGTTTGGCTAACATAGTGCAAATGGCTTGGGTCTTTTACTAGCGCCTTAAGTGCATCGACATCTTGTGGGGTTTCCACCAAATACATGCCACCTTCTTGGCTAGCGTATTGCCCCATGGTGCCTTCAACTTCAGGGTGTCCAGCGTGACCAATCAGTACCACTTCCATACTTCTGCGACTTGCACGAGCCACTTCCATATGCACTTTAGTAACCAAAGGGCAAGTTGCATCAAAAACAGTTAAAGCGCGCTCTTGAGCTTCCTTTCTCACCGCTTGTGACACACCATGAGCCGAAAAAATGACGATATTGTCATCGGGTACTTCGTGTAAATCTTCAACAAAAATCGCACCACGTTGCTTTAGCCCCTCAACAACAAAACGGTTGTGAACCACTTCATGTCTAACATAAATAGGTGGTTGATATAACTCAAGTGCTCTCTCAACAATGCTGATTGCACGATCAACACCGGCACAAAAACCACGAGGGTTTGCTAACAATATTTTCATTTCATTGCTCATTGAATGGGTTATCACTGGTAACGAATACTAATCACAGTAAATAAGTGTTCAGAAATAGCGTAGGAAAAATGCTTGATAACAAGGCGGAATTTTTCGATAAGTAGCAATTCTACAATCAAAAACTCTAACGCCGTTATCGAGTGTTTCAACAAGCTAGAATGACCCGTTGTTTACTACGATTGGTATAATTATTCTACAGACAAGATTTCAACATCAAAAATGACATCTTGCCCAGCCAGTGGGTGGTTAAAATCAACCGTCACAGAGTCACCCGCAATCGCCGTAATAATACCGGGAATTTCCATCCCATCGCGGCCGCTGAATGCCATGATGGTGCCTACTTCAACTTCGGCATCACCAACAAATTTAGCGCGATCCATGTAGTGAATATTGTCTGGATTTGGCAGACCAAATGCGTCTTCCGCACTAAGCTCAATTGACTTTGATTCGCCAGCACTAAGGTTAAATAAGCACTGTTCAAAGTTTTCACTCAAACTGCCATCACCAATCACTAATTTAGCTGGTTTCCCCATGTTATGAGTACTATCAGCGACAGAGCCATCTTTTAATTTAATGGTGAAATGTAGGGTCACCGCACTATCTTGCTTTATCGTCGTCACGTTACGTCTCTTATTATTGATGGAAGAAATCAGCGTCATACTCAAGTATCGAATACACTAAGATACGCTCATTCCATACCGATATTATTTTAGATACGAAGAGTAAACAAAAAGCGCCACCTGAATCAACAGACAGCGCTTAGGGTTATTCAATTTTCTGTCGATACTTACTTTGCATCGTCTTTTTTACGAAAACCATCCAAGATGATCATCGCTGCACCAATACAAATAGTACTGTCTGCTATGTTAAATGCCGGCCAATGATAATTACCCCAGAAAAAATCAAGATAATCAACAACAAAACCGTGCACCACGCGGTCAAAGACGTTACCGATTGCACCACCAATAATCATCGCATATGCAATGTTGTTCCACTTTTCTCGCGCTGGCAGTTTACTCATCCAGAACGTCAGTAAAGCGGTAACTACAAAGGCAATACCTGTAAACAGCCAACGTTGCCAACCAGCTTGATCACTTAAAAAACTAAATGCAGCGCCGTAATTATGCACATACAACAGGTTAAAAAACGGTAGAACCTCAATGCGATTCTCCCAGCCATAACCCATGTTTTCCATCACCAGCAATTTAACGCCAACGTCAACGGTAAACACCAGCAGCGCTAGCCATAGCCAGCGCACACCCGATTGTTTTAATGTAAGCGTCTGCTCTGTCATATTGAATCCCAATATTATTAAGCGAACTTACGCACTTCGCCTTCACCATCAAGGTTTGACACGCAGCGACCACAAATAGTTTCGTGACCAACAATAGTGCCAACATCCGGAGTGTGATGCCAACAACGATCACACTTTTCAGCTTCTGTTGCGTTAACTTGAACAAACAAACCTTCGATATCAGCCGCATGAGCCGCTGCTGTTTTTTCACTAACAGGCTTAACTTCAGCTTTTGAAGTCAGCAGCACAAAGCGCAGCTCATCTTCCAATTTGTTGATTTTTGCCGCCAGTGCATCGTCAGCATAAAGTGTCACTTCAGCTTGCAATGCACCACCGATGATTTTCTCTTTACGAGCATCTTCAAGTAATTTGTTTACTGCACCACGAATACTTTGGATTTCAGCCCAAAATTCGTTGTTCAACTCTTCGCCTTCAGCAAGGTCAAACAGACCTTGATACCATTCACCCGTGAAAACAAACTTATCACGTGCACCAGGCATTTCATTCCAGATTTCATCTGCGGTGAATGACATGATTGGCGCCATCCAACGAACCAAAGCTTCTACAATGTAGTAAAGCGCTGTTTGGCAGCTACGTTGAGCATGACCACCCAATTTCGCTGTGTATTGACGGTCTTTAATGACATCAAGGTAGAATGAACCCATTTCGATAGAGCAGAAGTGCATTAAGCGCTGAGTCACACCATGCGTATTATACTCTTCGTAAGCTTTTACGATTTCTTGTTGAGCTGCAAATGCACGACCAACAGCCCAGCGATCGAGCGCTACCATTTCTTCTGCTGGAACCAAATCTGTTTCTGGGTTGAAACCGTTCAAGTTCGCTAGGAAGAAACGTGCTGTGTTACGGATACGACGATAGGCATCCGCAGAGCGTTTTAGGATTTCATCAGAAACCGCAACTTCACCAGTGTAATCAGTAGAAGCAACCCATAGACGCAAAATATCAGCGCCCAACTTATTAGTCACATCTTTTGGTGAAACCACGTTACCAATAGATTTTGACATCTTACGGCCGTTGCCATCAACCACGAAACCATGAGTTAACACTTGCTTGTATGGCGCTTCATCTTTCATCGCAATCGATGAAATTAACGACGATTGGAACCAACCACGGTGTTGGTCAGAGCCTTCGAGGTACAAATCAGCAGAATGACCGTTGAACTCTTCGCGAGAATCGACCACCGAGTAGTGAGTCACACCAGAGTCAAACCATACGTCTAAGGTATCTAGCACTTTTTCATATTTAGCTGCATCTTCTGCGCCCATAAGATCAGCGGCATCGAGATCCCACCATGCTTGAATACCTTTCTCTTCTACCAACTTCGCTACTTTTTCGATAAGCGCTGGGCTATCTGGATGTAGTTCTGCGGTTTCTTTATGTACAAACAGAGCGATAGGTACGCCCCAAGTACGTTGGCGAGAAATACACCATTCAGGGCGACCTTCAATCATACCTTCAATGCGGCTTTGACCCCATTCTGGCATCCATTGAACACCTTTGATTGACTCAAGTGCTTTTGCACGCAAGCCAGCTTGATCCATTGAGATGAACCATTGCGGTGTTGCACGGAAGATGATTGGCGTTTTGTGTCTCCAACAATGTGGGTAGCTGTGCTCATAAGCGTGATGATGCAACAACGCCCCTTTCTCTTTTAAAACCTCTAAAACAGACTCGTTGGCTTTAAATACATGTTGACCTGCAAATAGCTCAGTGTCTGGCAAATAAACACCATTAGAACCAACAGGGTTTGCTACTTCAAGGTTATACTGTTTACCAACAATAAAGTCTTCTTGACCGTGGCCTGGTGCCGTGTGAACCACACCTGTACCTGAATCGGTAGTAACGTGATCACCAAGGATCGCAGGAACTGTAAAGTTATAAAATGGGTGATTGAACTGAATAAGTTCAAGATCTGCACCTTTGGCAAATCCAAGGTTATGGAAATGCTCAATACCAGCACGGTCCATTACACTTTTCGCGAGTTCAGAAGCAACGATAAGACGCTGTTGCTGCTGTTCACCTTTCGCTTCAACTTGGATCAATACGTATTCGAGATCATCACGCAGACACACAGCGCGGTTCGCTGGCAGTGTCCAAGGTGTTGTCGTCCAAATAACAATAGAAATATCACCCTGACCAGCATGATCATTTGCTAACGTGAATTTTTCTAGCAAAGCGGATTCATCAGCGGCAGTAAATTTTACATCGATAGAAGGCGATACTTTATCTTTGTATTCAACTTCCGCTTCAGCCAATGCCGAACCACAGTCCGTACACCAGTGAACAGGTTTGAAACCTTTAAATAAGTGCCCGTTGTCAGCAATTTTACCTAATGCGCGGATGATATTCGCTTCTGTGTCGAAATCCATGGTGCGGTACGGTTTGTCCCACTCACCCATGATTCCTAGTCGCTTGAAGCTTTCTTTCTGACCTTCAACTTGACCGGCCGCATACTTACGACATTCGTCCCGAAATTCAGAAGCAGAAATTTTCTGACCAGGTTTCCCCTTCTTCTTTTCGACCATTAATTCAATCGGCAGACCATGACAGTCCCAGCCAGGAACATATGGCGCATCAAAACCAGAAAGGGTTTTTGATTTAATAATAATGTCTTTAAGAATCTTATTTAGTGCGTGACCAATGTGAATATCGCCATTCGCATAAGGAGGGCCGTCGTGCAGTACGAAAGATTTTTTACCTTTCTTAGCTTTACGGATTTCACCGTAAAGATCTTCTTTGTACCAACGCTCAAGCATTTCTGGCTCACGATTTGCCAGATTGCCACGCATTGGAAACCCTGTTTCAGGTAAGTTCAGGGTATCTTTATAATCACTCATCGATTCTTAATTCCGTTATATTGGGCGAAGTTAGACATTATTTAATCGGTGGAATAATCCGATTAATTCTTTAGCTGATGCAACCACACCCTTGCAGCATCAGCATCCAATTCAATTTGTTGCTTTAACGCTTCGAACGATTCAAATTTCTTTTCATCTCGAAGCTTATGTAAAAGTGCCACTTCTAACTGTTTACCATATAAATTGGCATGAAAGTCAAATAAGTGCACTTCAAGTTGCTGACGAACCCCATTGACTGTCGGCCTTTGACCAATATTGGCGACACCGCCAATTGGCTGCTCACCAAGACCAAAAGCCTTAACGACATAAACACCAGAGACTGGTGAAACGCAACGTTTTAATGGAATATTCGCTGTGGGAAAACCAATGGTTCTTCCCAACTTTCGGCCATGAGAAACACGGCCGCTGATACTATAATCTCGACCCAGCATTTGAGCGGCCGATTTAAGATCATCACCTGCTAGAGCATCTCGGATAGCAGTACTGCTCACACGAAATTGCTGTAAACAAAAACTTTGGGTACTGACAACTTCAAAGCCAAATTTAAGTCCGGCTTGTTGCAGCATCGCAAAATTTCCCTGACGGTTTTTACCAAAGCAAAAATCGTCACCAACCACCAGAAACTTAACACCCAACTGAGCAACCAACAAGTCACGAATAAAGACTTCCGCATCCAAGTTAGCAAAATGATGGTTAAAATTCACACACAATAAGCGATCAATAGACAATTTACCCAATTGTACAAACTTGTCACGTAGTCGTGTTAACCGAGCGGGGGCATTTTGCTTAGCAAATAATTCCAACGGTTGAGGTTCAAACGTCATTACCACCGAGGGAAAACCTAATAGCTGAGCTTTTTCAGATACTTGGTTCAACACTTGCTGATGCCCTAAATGAACACCATCAAAGTTGCCGATGGTTAATACACAACCATTATGCTGTGATTTAATATTATGAATGCCGCGGATCAATTCCATTGGAAAATGCTTAAAACCTATAATTCTCGATTAACAAGGTGCGAAACCGACGGATTATATACTAATCATCGTTAATCTGTCGCCGCTTTTAAATCTTTTGGCCTTATGCCAAGTACGAATAGACTGACCAAGTAACTCATGGCGCCCATGATAATTAACATCATTAATGTCATAGCTCGTTGGGTTAAATCCCACTCTAACCATTGGCTCATTTCATCAAGTTGCCAAATAATTACCGCCACCATTGCCGCACCAGCTATCACTAAACGGATAATAAAACTGATCGTTTTCATCGTCACTTGGTAAACACCCTGCTGGTGCAATCCTCGGTATAGCAGTGCCATATTGATAAAAGCAGAGAGCGAAGTCGCTAACGCTAAGCCAACATAGCTTAAATGCCATGCTAACATCGCATTAAATACCATGTTCGACACCATAGCGATAATGCCATACCGCACTGGTGTTTTCGTATCTTGACGCGAGTAATAGCCCGGCGCGAGTACTTTGATCAACATAAAACTAATCAAGCCCAAACCAAATGCATATAGCGATAGCGCCGTTTGATTGACATCATTTGGCGAGAATTCACCCCGCATAAACAGCACCATCAGCATTGGCTTAGCCAGTACGATCAACCCAAGCATGGCAGGGATACCAAGTAAACAGACCATGCGCACCCCCCAATCCATCGTTTGAGAAAAGCCTTCACGGTGTGAATCAACATGCTTACGCGACAACGCAGGTAAAATCACCGTTGCAATAGCAATACCGAAAAGACCTAACGGGAACTCAAGTAAGCGGTCAGAATAGTAAAGCCAACTAATTGAGCCTGTCTGTAAAAAGCTGGCAATGAAAGTATCAAGCAATAAGTTGATTTGGCTGACCGACACACCAAACAGCGCAGGTAGCATTAAGGTGCGAATTTTTACGACACCGGGTTCATTCCATCCCCATTTTGGTCGTACAAATAAACCCGCTTTAACCAAAAATGGAATTTGGAATAGAAACTGAACCAGGCCACCAAGAAAAACACCGATCGCCAATCCGATTTCAGGCTGCTGCAATTGCGGTGAAATAAACCAAGCAGAACCGATGATCATTACGTTCAAAAAAACAGGTGTAAAAGACGAAACTGCAAATTTACCTAGCGTATTAAGGATCGCCCCAGACAAGGCAACAAAGGTAATAAACCACAAATATGGGAAAGTAATTTTGAGCAGCAGGCTAGCTAACTCAAATTTATGAGCATCAGGTCCATCATTTAGCCAATCTAGAAACCACCCTGCGCCAAACAATGCCGTCACTGCGCCAGAACATAGGATGCCCACTAAGGTCACTAGAGTGACGATAACTCCTAGCGTTCCTGATGCTTTGGCAATCAATTCGCGGGTCTTATTGATATCACCAGAGGCATGATACTCCGTTAATACCGGAACAAAAGCTTGCGAGAATGCGCCCTCGGCAAACAATCGACGTAAAAAATTAGGAATTTTATTAGCAAAGAAAAATACATCGGCACTCGCACCAGCCCCCATTAAATTCGCAACAACCACATCACGAACTAGGCCCAACACACGAGAAATCAACGTCATAGCACTGACAATCATGCCAGATTTAAGTAGGCGTTTGCTCACTGTTACCTCGGAAAACACACCAAAACATCATTATCCTTCACCAGACATAAGGAATGTCAGCGAGAGAGCAGATAAGTATTAGCATTGGAAAAAAAATACTGTTAGAATCCACGCATCTTAACCGCGATGACCTTCCTATACCAAAATTTGTTTGGCCTAGAACGGTTTTTGCACAAATCATTTGACAATTGAGAGCAAATGCGGGATATTCCCGGCCCTTAAATTGTCACCGAACTAAGTTTTTGGGAGTTAGACCCTTGGCAAATAGTAAATCTGCTAAGAAGCGCGCTATCCAAGCTGAGAAACGTCGTCAGCACAATGCTAGCCGTCGTTCTATGATGCGCACTTACATGAAGAAAACCATCGCAGCTATCGCAGCTGGCGATAAAGAAGCTGCAACTGCTGCATTTGCTGCAGTTACACCAATCCTAGACCGTATGGCGACTAAAGGCCTTGTTCACAAGAACAAAGCTGCACGTCATAAGTCTCGTTTCGCAGCAGCAATCAAAGCTCTATAATTTAGACTTGATTCCAAGCGAATAAAAACCGGCTAACGCCGGTTTTTTTATATCTGTACAAAATACACCGCCCAAAAATAAAGCATTTACTCTAAAATAAACATAAAAAAATCCGAACAATGCCAATGCATCGTATCGGATTCGGCCATTATTTATTTAATAGTTACTTACAATATAAACCGTGTAATAGTTCAATCATTGCTTTAACCTCGTCACTACTCAATGTGTAGTAGACTGTCTGTGCTTCTTTTCTCGTGTCAACAAGACCATCTCTTCGGAGCCAAGCTAAATGTTGAGAAAGAGCAGATTGACTCAGCTCTAATTTGCCACACAGTTCACCAACAGATAATTCTTGATTATGTAGTAGGCACAAAATCTGTAAACGTCTTTCATTAGCCATGGCTTTTAACAACACAACGGCTTTGGCGGAATTTTTTTCCATTTCTTGTAGGTTCATGAGTAAGCCCCCTTGGAACAACTTCTTACATCAAACACATCACAAGTTTGCATATCTCCAAACCTAACAGGCTATTGGTTACATAGGTGAGGCAAGCGCTCACTATATAGTATTAGTTTTTATTCCGCTTACGACTGCGATCATTCAATTAAAATTTTCATAAAAGCAATAGAGGCGTCTAACCCGTTTAGTTTGGTATTGCTTGGCAAGCGATAACTAATAGTTTTGGTGGATGGTGTGATAGTAATCTATTTATCATCAGTAATAAAATGGTCATGCAAACAATTTACTAAAATCTGCGTCACAAACATTTTTCACCGCTGGATGTTGTATCATCCTTTCGGCAAAAATAACGTAGTACTCTTCTTTCAAATCATCAATTTGGCCAATTAATTGCAGCGGAAGATCATCACCAACTTCATTCATATACAGTGAAGGCGCGAGGAAAATAGCATCATGGTGATAACGAGCAAAAGCTTTCATTAGTGCGACATCATCAAATTCACCAAGAATATTCGGCTGCAAGCCTTGACGATCAAACCACTGTAGAACATTGCGCCCCATCGCGGTTCGGCTACCGGGGATCAATAGCTTTCTTTGCTCTAAAATCGCAGGAAAAGAGGCATCACCTAAATGACCAGAGCAGAAAAAACTCATGGGGCTTTCTCCCAGCTTCTTACTAAACAGCCCAGGGCTTTGACTTGAATTAACCGGACAATCCGAGAGGATCATATCCAGCTTATGTTGTGAAAGTTGCTCTAGTAACATTTCATGAGTCGACTCAAAACAGCGTAAGTGGATACTATTATCCTCCGGCACTGTCGTTAGTAATATCTTACTCACTAAACGTTTAGATAACGCATCTGCAACGCCAACATCAAATAATAAATTAGAACGTTGGCTATAATTTACAATATCGAGCATTTCATAGCTCAAGCCAAACATCCGATCGGCATACTTAAACACCAACTGGCCTAACTCGGTTGGTTCAATGCTTCTTCCATTACGCTTAGTAAGCTTGCCATCCATACGCTCTTCAAATGCTTTTATTTGCCCGGTTACCGTTTGAGGTGTAAGGAACAAAGCCTCTGCTGCTTTAGTTACTGAGCCTTGTTTGCATACCATCCAAAAATAGTAAAGATGATTGTAATTGAGGTGAGACATGACTAGGTACTCGATACGATTAATGCAGCGTTTATATCAAACTCAGCATTGATGTTCAATAAACTCGAAAAAACCGAAATGTAAATACAATTAGTTATAGTATAACCGATTAATTTCAATTTTAAGATGACAATAACGCAATCAACATACTGAAAAAAATTACTATTTATGATACTAATCACACACGTTTACAACTCTAAATAAAGCAATATTTTCAATTGGTTAGATCAATAAAACATCATCAAAACACAAGCTACTGCCGATATAAGTATTAAAATAATCAATATCAATATTTCTGTCATATTAATGAAATATTTCCACTCTACTATCGCTTTCAGATTCAACAACAGACCGCATGATGTAATAAATAGGTCAATGGAGAAAATGATGATTAACCAAGCGACTACTACTGCCGCACCGATTTCGAGTACCACTCGTTGGTTGCGTTGGGCGAACTTGGCATTCATGCTTTACTTACTGTTACTTGCCGTAGCAATGGTGGGTAGTGGCTTCAAATGGGCAACAGGAGATCAAGCAAAGGTTCTTTTTGAATTTGCTTCGCATCCAATCGCGGGGTTGATGATAGGCTTAGTTGCAACAGCGCTGATTCAATCTTCAAGCACAGTAACCTCTATAATTGTCGGTCTTGTGGCTGGTGGCTTGCCTGTCGAGACAGCCATTCCAATGGTCATGGGTGCAAACATTGGTACGACAGTGACTAACACACTTGTTAGCCTTGGCCATGTTCGCTGCCAACAAGAATTCAAACGTGCTTTTGCTAGCGCAACCATTCATGACTTCTTTAACCTATTAGCCGTACTCATTTTCCTACCGTTAGAAATGATGTTTGGTATTTTAGAGAAAATTTCACACTGGTTAGTTTCACCGTTACTGGCAACTGGTGATATGAGCATGAAAGGCCTTGACTTCATAAAGCCAATAACAAAACCAGTCGTCAGCGGCTTACAATCTCAGCTATCTGTGTTTGGTGACACCATTGGTGGTATCGCACTTATTGTACTTGGTATCGCAACGATCTTTGTTGCTATCACTGCCATGGGCAAACTAATGAAAAGCTTAATGGTCGGTCGAGCTAAAGAATTGCTAAAGAATGCGATCGGCCGTGGGCCACTACACGGTATTCTTTCAGGTTCAATTGTAACCGTATTAGTGCAATCTTCATCCACAACAACAAGCCTAATGGTACCTTTAGTCGGAACTGGTGTACTAAAAGTTCGTGATGTATACCCATTCACGTTAGGTGCAAATATTGGTACTTGTATTACAGCGCTACTCGCGGCTACTGCGGTATCTGGTGAGTTCGCCGTGTTTGCCTTACAAATTGCACTGGTACACTTAACCTTTAATATTCTGGCCACCGTAGTAATTTACGGTATTCCATTCTTACGTGAGCTGCCGATTAAAGGCGCTGAAAAAATCGCGGAGATGGCAACTAAGAATAAAGCAGTTGTGGCGGGTTACTTAATTTCGGTCTTCATCGTTATGCCTGGATCAATACTGGCACTGACCGCTTAAACGAAAAATTGGTGAAGTAAAAAATCCCCGCAACGCTATCCGCTGCGGGGATTTTTTTATTTATTAGCTGAAATGATTACACAGAGAACGGATATTGTATCGCTTCATGGCATTGGTACCCTTCCACCCAGAAATCATCCAATGTCACCCACGTTTCTAAGTCTCGCAATGAAGTGATTTTTGGGTTGATATGAAACTGGGCAGGAGTAAGTGGTTCACGCTTCAACTGAACATCACGCATTAACTCTAGTTGATCTTCGTAAATGTGAGCATTCACTATTTTGTGATATGCCACCCCCGCCTTTTTCCCCGTAATTTGCGCCATAATCGCAAGAAAAACGTAGACCTGTACCATATTGAAGTTCAAACCTAAAGGAACATCACAAGAGCGTTGAGTACTGTTGAGATACAGAGTATCGCCTAGAAGTGAAAAATGGTGGCTATACATGCAAGGACGCAAACACCCCATATGAAACTCACCAGGGTTGTAAAAATTGAGAATTTCGCCCCGGTCATCAACACCACGAGTTAAGTCATCAACAATTTTACGCAGTTGATCCACATGCCCGCCATCAGGTTTTGCCCATGCTCGACCTTGAACTCCATACACTCGACCCATATCGTCTTGCCCTTTGCGGTATGGGTTGTTCAACCAGGCTTCGTTAAGGTTTGCATTTGCATCCCAAGTTTTGGTACCCAATTTACGGAAATCCTCAGCGTTATCATAGCCACGAATATAACCAAGCAGCTCTGCAACCGCCGCTTTCCAAAAACTTTTGCGGGTTGTCACCAAAGGAAAGTGATTATTGCCAACATCATAAGTAAGATCTGCATTAACCACCGTTAAACACCGCTTTCCGGTACGCTCATTTTCAATCCAAATTCCGTCGTCTACGATTCGACGACAAAGATCTAAATACTGTTTCACTCTAATTCCTTACTTAGCGATTGCATCTTTGTAGTGGCCACGCTTGTAAGCCCAAACCATCATCAACACTCCCAGAATCACCATAGGCAGAGATAGAATTTGCCCCATGGATATAAACCCACCAAATAAACCTAATTGCGCGTCCGGCTCACGTACATATTCAACAAGAAAGCGAAATGTACCATATCCAGCTAAAAATAGTCCGGAAACCGACCCTAGTGGCCGTGGCCTCTTGATAAACCAGTTAAGGATAAAGAATAAGACAATCCCTTCTAGGGCCATTTCATACAACTGAGATGGGTGACGTGGCACTGGCCCACCATTTGGGAAGACTATCGCCCAAGGCACATCCGTAACTCTGCCCCACAATTCACTGTTCATAAAATTACCTAATCGCCCCATACCAAGCCCAAATGGCACTAATGGTGCAATAAAATCAGCAACCCCAAAGAAAGTGCGACCATTTTTCTTCGCATACCAGAACATCGCACTAATCACACCTAATAGACCACCGTGAAAAGACATACCTCCTGTCCAAACTTTAAAAAGATAAAGTGGATCATCGAGGAACAATTCAAAGTTATAGAAAAGTACGTAGCCAATACGACCACCGACAACTACTCCTAGAAAACCAGCAAAAAGAAGATCAGAGACTTGTTCTCGAGTCCAGCCGCTGTTTGGTTTGTCCGCGCGACGATTCGCTAACCACATAGCAAACACAAAACCGACTAAATACATCAAGCCATACCAACGAATGGAGATTGGCCCAATGGCAATTAAAACGGGGTCAATATTAGGAAATTGAATAAAACCCTGAGACATAAATGCGCTCTCTTATTAAGCAAGTAATAGATAAATGATGACTGATTACAGCAGCATGGTTACCGCTATGCACATAAGGAAAATGGAGAATATTTTTTTCAAGACCACTGTAGGCAATTGACTCGCATAACGGGCACCTATTCTGGTCGTAAAAATAGAGGTTGAGGCAATAGCGACCAATGCTGGCAAATAAACATACCCCAGACTGTACTGAGGAAGATTTTCAACTTGGTAACCATGTAAGATAAAACCTATCATCCCAGAGATAGCAATAACACAGCCACACACCGAAGACGAACCAACCGCTTTACGCATTTCAACACCATGGCGGTTTAAAAATGGCACAGATAAAGACCCCCCACCAATACCAGCCAAGCTAGATACAACACCAATACCACCACCGCATAACATTGTCACCCACGCATTAGGCATGCTACGTGAGGTGGTCGCTTTGATCGATAGAAACATTTGTATCGCGAGGAAAAAAACAATCACACCAAACACTTTAGGAAGATATTGAGTCGGAATAAGTTCAGCGACAATTGAGCCCAGAAAACCACCAACAATGACACCAGGCATCAACCATTTCACGACAAACATATCTACGTTGCCCAGTTTAAGATGGTTTAGGGCGGATGATCCTGAAGTAACAATGATGGTCGCGAGTGATGTAGCCAAAGCAAGGTGCATGCTCAATTCAGGAGCAATGCCCGCTATAGGAAGCAAAAACAACAGCGCAGGAACAACAATTAACCCACCACCGATGCCGAGTAACCCAGCCATAAAACCAACAACAGAGCCCAACAACAAGAGCAAAGACAACAACTCAAAATTCACATCGGTTCCTATTTTTTACCAGCACGGATAAAGCCAGCAAAACCTTTATTTTCAAAATATGAATGCATCATATTATAGATATCATTACCATAAGGTTGCATCAGCGCTTTGTCAGCAAGTGCTTTTAAATGTTTAGATTGAGAATGACGTACCAGATACTTCACTTTAGCCACATTAGACGTATTCATACTTAGCGTCTCATACCCCAAACCAATCAGCAGTAGCGATCCAATAGGATCCCCAGCCAACTCACCACACACACAAACAGGAATATTATGTAGCTTACAGGTATCATGAATTTGCTTCAGTGCTAGCACAACTGCGGGATGCATCGATTCATAGACATCAGCAACATGGGCATTGTTCCGATCCACAGCTAATAAATATTGTGTTAAATCATTGGTTCCAACCGAGACAAAATCGATCTTCTTCGCGATTAGTGGGAGTAGATAGATCATCGATGGCACTTCAATCATAATGCCAATTTGTGGCATTACAATTCGCTCATCAACAGCAGAGACTTCTCGGTACGCCTGATGGATAAGGTGCAGTGCATCATCTAGCTCTTTTGCTCCCGAGACCATGGGTAACAAAATACTTAAGTTTTGATGATCAATACTGGCGCGCATCATCGCGCGCAGTTGAATTAAGAAAATATCGGGATGATCTAAAGTAAAACGAATACCGCGCCACCCTAAAAATGGGTTGTCTTCTTCGATCGGCAAGTATGGTAATGGTTTATCGCCACCGATATCTAAGGTTCGCATCACGACTCGTTTATCAGGGTACGCATTAAGAACACTACGATACTGTTGCAACTGTTCATCTTCAGAAGGAAAACGATGCTGCAATAAAAAGGAGATTTCGGTTCGATATAAGCCGACACCATCAACACCTTGATTAATAGCAATATTGGTGTCGGCGCTCAACCCTGAATTAAGCAATAATTCAATGCGCTGGCCATCTAAGGTCACAGGTGCTTCGGCAATGGTTTCATTCACCATTTTGGAAAGCTCTGTTTCTTCATCCGCTAAAGCACGATATTCAGCTAACAGTTGTCGATTAGGCGCAATGAATATTTTGCCACTATAGCCATCAACGATCCCTTGCTTACCATTAATCTCTTTAAGATTAAGCGATACTCCCATCACGGCAGGAATACCCAGTGCACGTGACAGAATCGCCGCATGCGAGTTAGCCGCCCCTTCGATAGAAACCACTGCGAGAAGTTTATCTTTGGGAATGGAAGCTAAAATTGAGGCGGTTAGTTCTCGTACCACCAAAATAATTGGCTTATCCAACTGCTGTTGATCATGTTCACTATTATGCAAAAAGAATAACAGACGCTGCCCAAGCTCACGAATATCTTGCGCCCTTTCGCGCAAGTACACGTCCGACATTCTGGCAAATCGGTTTGAATAGGTCTCGACCACTTGTCTTAACGCCCAATCGGCGCGATCACCTTTTTGGATCTGACCTTTAAGGTCACTGCGTAACATCGGATCGTTTAATAAGTGGGTAAAAAGATCAAAGATAGCTAAAGCATCTTTATTGATTTCGCTATCTAATTTTTTTCTCAGCCGACGAAAATCACTAAGCGCATTTTCAATCGCTAGTAAAAGCCATTCTTGTTCACGGTCAATATCTAACGTAGAAGCCGGATAAACCTCAGATAACTGAGGTTGAGTGTTATCCCACCAAAACTCGCCAATCGCGACACCAGAAGACGCAGCAACACCCGTCGTTGCTAATTGATTCTTTGAAAGTAACCACTGCCCTTGTGTTTGGGCATGAGCAATAATAACCGCCACTTGGGCGGCCAGAGTCACAATAAAGGACTCTTCCATTTCACTAAATAAACGGGGAGATTTTTGCTGGACCACCAGCACGCCAAGTACTCGCTTACGGTGGATAATCGGCGTGCCAAGAAAGCTGTGATAAACCTCTTCACCCAACTCTTTGACATATTTGAAATTAGGATGCTTCGACGCTTCAGCAAGGTTGATTAGCTCAGCTGAGCGCTTAACTAAACCAACCAACCCCTCATCAAAACCGAGATGAATTTTATCGCCTTTGAATTTTAAGCCTTGTGTGGCCATCAATTCTAAGCGCTGCTTTTCTTCATTAGCAAGATAGACAGTGCAACACTCTGTACTCATTGCATTGCACGTTTGCTTAACCAAAATATCCAACGCTTGATAAACGTTTTCTAGCTTAGATACTTGTTCAACTATTTCCCTTAGCTGAGAGAGCATGTCTATCCTCTTCGGTTTTTGCGTTTACCTTTACGTTCTTTAAATGGCATCGCAACTGATGCAAACTCTTTCATCGCCCGGCGATAAACATCGCGCTTAAAAGAAACCACTTGTCTAACTGGATACCAAAAACTTACCCAGCGCCAACCATCAAATTCAGGGGTATTTCCACGTTGCATGTTGATTCTTGATTCATCACATTCCATACGCAGAAGGAACCATTTCTGTTTTTGTCCGATACAAACCGGTTGTGAATCCCAGCGAACTAAGCGTTTGGGTAATTTGTATCTTAACCAATGACGACTTGTTGCTATGATTTTCACATCTTTCTTGGTGAGACCAACCTCTTCATAAAGCTCTCGAAACATGGCTTGTTCAGCAGTTTCGTCTTCATCAATTCCACCTTGTGGAAATTGCCAAGAATGTTGTCCGTATCGTTTCGCCCAGAATACCTGACCATGGTTGTTACAAATCACAATACCAACATTGAGTCGGTAACCATCGCCATCGATCACTGGCCAACCTCTAATAAAATCTTAATTGCTTTGATTTTTCCACATATCCCCAATCGGAGCAAACTTACTAGTGTGATTAACACGAGATTTATGTGCTCCCAACAGACGATTGGATAACTTTTAATCTAAAATAAACTTATCAACAAAATAATGAGAGCACTGCCACATTTATTCACGTTTTCTGTGAGTAACTATGTGAAGAATATCGTTCCAAAGCATAAAAACCGCATAATTCACGATCCAGACCATTAAAAATCAACATACGAAACAAAAGCAATAACAAACAAAAACAACAGGTTAAAATCAAAAAAAACGATACAAGCCTGCTTATGAAACGTATAAATTTTGATCTTCTAGCAAGGTGCTCAAAGATCCACCACTTTATTCGTTATCCACACAACAAAACGGAAATTATAGAGATGAGCGTAATTAATGGTCATATCCCCCTTCTAAAACCCCTGTAAATACATACATATCTACCAACTGTATAATATTTTTGAGGTCAACATGTGGATAACTCACTTTTCGATGATCTTTTAGACAAAAGATCCAAACACGACACAACACTACATTACCTGTTAGATTTGCTACAATCCGACTTTTACAAGCCCAACTATCATGAAACCAGCACCTAAAACCGAACATGAACTGCTGCTTAGGGCGCAAGATATCGCTGGGCTAAGCTTTCGTGAGCTGGCCGAAGAAGCTCAGATGCCGATTCCTCCTAACCTTAAGAAAGACAAGGGCTGGGTTGGACAACTGTTAGAGTGGCATTTAGGGGCTACTGCAGGCAGTAAACCTCAGCAAGACTTCGAACAACTTGGCATTGAACTAAAAAGTATTCCAATAGGTTACTCAGGCAAACCGCTTGAAACAACGTTTGTTTGCGTCGCTCCCTTAACCGGTGTTCAAGGATTAACATGGGAACAAAGTCATGTACGCAACAAGCTATCACGAGTTTTGTGGGTTCCTATCGAAGGAGAAAGAGAAATTCCACTTGCCGAACGCCACGTTGGATCGCCACTACTTTGGAGCCCTTCAGTAGAAGAAGAGCAACAGCTCAAAAATGACTGGGAAGAGTTAATGGAATTTATTGTGCTAGGCAATGTAGAACAGATCACTGCAAGGCATGGTGAAGTGTTACAGCTACGCCCTAAAGCGGCTAATAGCCGAGCATTAACCGAAGCCTATGGCGCTAATGGCAAACCCATTAGAACCTTGCCTCGTGGCTTTTATTTAAGAACTCAATTTACTGCTACAATTCTTGAGCGATATTTTGTTTAAGCAAGTAAAGTCAGTGGTTGTAAAATAGTTAACAGTTTGATCTCTAGTCACAAATTTCATTTCCGTTTATCAATATTCTTCGCTTATAGTGAAAAAACATCACGCACTCATCCGCGATATTCAGCAAGGAAGGATTATGCAATATACCAAACTGCCGCATTCAACACTGGAAGTGAGTAAAATCTGTTTAGGCACAATGACTTTTGGTGAGCAAAACAGTCAACAAGAAGCCTTTCAACAACTCGATTACGCATTTGAACGAGGGGTTAATTTCATTGATACCGCAGAGATGTACCCCGTTCCTCCAACCGGAAAAACTCAAGGATTAACCGAGAGTTACATTGGTAATTGGCTTGAAAAATCAGGTAAACGAGAAAAAATCGTATTAGCGACAAAAGTAGCAGGACCTCGTAATGTTCCTTACATTCGCGACAACATGTCACTCGACCGACGTAATGTCCACCTTGCTATTGATGACAGTCTTAGTCGTCTAAAAACGGACTATGTCGACCTATACCAACTGCATTGGCCACAGCGTCAAACTAATATGTTTGGCCAGCTCAACTATCCTTATCCAGATGAGCAAGAAGAAGTGACGCTTATCGAGACACTTGAAGCACTAAATGACTTGGTTAAAGTGGGTAAAGTACGGTATGTAGGAGTGTCTAATGATACCCCTTGGGGAGTAATGACTCTGTTAAAATTGGCTGAAAAGCACGATTTGACACGAATAGTCTCAATCCAAAACCCCTACAACCTCCTAAACAGAAGCTTTGAAGTGGGGCTATCAGAAATCAGTCACTTTGAAGGGGTTAAGCTGTTAGCCTATTCACCATTAGCTTTTGGTTGTTTGAGTGGCAAGTATCTCAACGGTGCTCGCCCGCAAGGAGCTCGTTGTAGTTTGCATGAACGTTTCTCTCGTTACTTTACTGCACAGGGAATGAAAGCCACCCAAGCCTATGTCGAACTTGCCAATCAATATGGCATAGACCCGGCCCAAATGGCTCTCGCATTTGTCAACCAACGTCCATTTGTCGCTGCCAATATTATTGGAGCGACAAACTTGGAGCAATTGAAAAGTAACATAGATAGTTTAGATGTCGTGTTAGATGAAGAACTGCTTCTTAAGATTCAAGAAATTGGGACGACTTACTCCAATCCTTGTCCATAAATAACGTCGGGGCTGGTGAAGCAACCAGCCCCTATTGATTACGTCGGTATTCGCGCACTTAAAACTCGACGTAGATGACGCACACGACGCTCGGCTTTAACGGCATCTGGCTCTGATTGACCAATTGGACGGCCATCACTCTCTAGACCAATATCTTTCAACAGATGGACGTTATGCACAGGTAAGTCAAACGCACTACGACGAAATTTTCGTTTCCATTCGCGTTCTTCACGACGCAAATCAGCACGAACAAGTAGAGTAGCAAGTTGTAGATAAATTGAATGACGCATGGGTATTCTCCAGTTTTAAAATGTTTACTGGGGAAAAATGAAAGCCAAAGGAAAGGTAGATAGAACACTCTCATAAGCTGCCATTTTTCCGCAGCCTATTAGAAGTTACGGATTAACTAAAAATCAGTGCCTTTGATATGATCACAGATACGAATAGCGTCGGAACGCTTAATCGCTTTGGGCATAGTGATATCATCAGAAACGCGAACAGTGTGAACAAATACGTAATGTGTCATGTTGCGCCTCCAAGCAAATAAGTTAATCCAATAAGAAATGTACGTGAGTTAATCTCACGGTTAAATTCTAAGCAACTGAGCTTATTATTCAACCATTAATATTCAACTGATTTAAAAACAACGTATTAACCTATAATCACACCCAATCAATAGAAAAAGATAAGATATTCACCTAAAGAATATCTTATTCACAAAAGATATGATTACAAAAAAATGGCCACTTCTTACGAAGTGGCCATTTTTATTATTAACATCATGGTGTTAAAACGTATTTTCAGTAATTAAATTATGTTTATTGAGCAATCGATACATGGTTGCTCTAGAAATACCAAGTTCTTTTGCGGCCATTGAGACTTGACCGGCGTTAGATTCCAGTACCAGCAACAGTGCGTCTCGTTCAGAGCGCTCACGTATACTTTTAAGACTTCGTTTACCATCACTTCGCTTCGGCAAATCTAAGTGGACTTCATCCAACATTACCGAGTCTGACATCAAAACAACCCGCTTGATCTGATTCATTAACTCACGAACATTACCCGGCCAGTGATAACGAGTCAGTGAACGTGTTGCTTCTTCAGTGAAACTACGAGCTTGTGCGTTAAATTCTTTAGAATACTCTTGTAAGAAATGACGAGCCAACAGCGCAATATCACCGGCCCGTTCCTTTAAGCTAGGCACATTAATACGCAACACATTGATGTAATGGTAAAGTTCTTCATTAAAATTTCCATCAATCAACGCTTTTTCAATATCCGAAGAGTTTGCCGCCAGTATCCTGACATCAACTTCTTTTACCCCTTCTGGAGTCTCAATAGTTCCTTCCTGCATGAAACGTAACAGGTTAACTTGCTGGCTCTTTGGTAAAGTCAGGATGTCATTGAGTAAAAGAGTACCACCATCAGCTTTCTCTAACAGTGGAGTTTGCGCGGGATCGTCACAACCAATACCAAATAGCTCACATTCAAAACGGCTCTCAGACATTGCTCGACAATTTACTGAAATAAAAGGTTTTTGCGAACGAGCGGAGGTTTTATGGATCGCTTTAGCTACCGTCTCCTTACCAGTACCGCTTTCACCATAAATAAGAATACTGACATCAGTTGGACCAATACGTTTGATTTGATCACGAAGACGTTTGACTGGTGTTGAATCACCAATCAGTCCGATGTCACCAGTCGAGCCATAATGTGGCCACACTTTCTTCTCGAGTTTCAACATCCCCAACTGATGGCCTATCGTACTCAGAAGCTGCGCATCAGGAATTGGAGCGGTAAAAAAGTCGATACAAAAGTTCACGATAAACTGGCAAATCGTATCGGAACTCAATTGCGATTCTCGAATAAATGCAAGCCAGCGAACTTGCTTATGATTACTTACTAAATTCGCAATACCATTGAGGCTAAATTCATCGTGGCTTAAATCAACAATACCGATACACGGACCTGTTTCAGAAAACAGAACATCCGCTTTACGTAAATCTGCACACTGTGTGCAGCGCCAGCCTACCTGTTCAAGGACAGATAACCAAGGCTCGTATGTTCCACCAACCACGACAAGCGAACCAGGGACAGAATCCATTCGGAATTGAGTTCCCATCAGCTATTCCTTATCTTTTGATTTATATTTCTATGCAGTGCTACTTTAGGCACATCAGACGAACGATACATTAACGAGACTTATCGATGTGGTCTGTCTCATCTTTAAGACTAGGTGCTATATAAGCCATCTACCAATCGATATAGAGAAGTATTTCATAGTTATGATGAAAGTTTTGCTTCCTCTTTCATATAAATGACGGAATTATTCAATAGAAGTGATACAAAAAAGCCGCCAATTAAGGCGGCTAATATCAACTAAAGTAGCAATTACTGCTGTGGACGCATCGCAGGGAATAAGATTACGTCACGTATAGTATGTGTATTGGTGAATAGCATAGCTAAACGGTCAATACCAATCCCTTGACCTGCTGTTGGTGGTAAACCGTGCTCTAGTGCAACAACGTAATCTGCATCATAGAACATCGCTTCATCATCACCTGCATCTTTCGCGTTAACTTGTGCGAGGAAACGTTCATCTTGATCTTGAGCATCGTTTAGCTCAGAGAAACCATTGGCTACTTCACGACCACCAATGAAAAACTCAAAGCGGTCAGTAAAGAATGGGTTGTCATCACTACGACGCGCCAATGGCGAAATATCGGCTGGATAACCGGTAATGAACGTTGGTTGGATAAGCTTAGGTTCAGCCGTTTCACCAAAGATTTCTTCTAACAGTTGGCCACAAGTCCAAAATGGTTCTACTTCTACATGCACTGACTTGGCGATCTTCACCATCAATTCACGATTTTGTACGCCTTCATTATCAAGCGCTTGGATCTCTTCATGCTCAGGGTTGTAATGTTTAATGGCTTCCAACATGCTCATACGTGCATATTTACCACCAAATTCAACCACTTGATCACCATATGGCATTGAAGTTGAACCTAGAACAGACAATGCTACCGTGCTGAGCATCTCTTCTGTTAGATCCATCAAATCTTTGTAGTCGGCATAAGCTTGGTAGAATTCCATCATAGTGAATTCTGGGTTATGACGTGGTGAAAGACCTTCGTTACGGAAGTTACGGTTGATTTCGAATACGCGATCAAAGCCACCAACAACCAAACGTTTTAGGTATAACTCAGGAGCAATACGCAGATACATATCAATATCTAACGCATTATGGTGAGTAACAAATGGACGAGCTGAAGCCCCACCAGGGATAACGTGCATCATTGGTGTTTCAACTTCTAGGTAACCTTTAGAAGTCATGAAACTGCGAATGGCAGCAACAAGCTTGGAACGAATAATAAATGCATTGCGTGAATCTTCGTTAACGATTAAATCAACGTAACGTTGACGATAACGCATCTCTTGGTCAGTCAAACCGTGGAACTTTTCAGGAAGAGGACGCAGCGCTTTAGTCAGCAACTCGAATTCTTCCATATTCACGTATAAATCGCCTTTGCCAGATTTATGCAAAGCACCTTTTACACCGATGATGTCACCAATGTCTAAACCTTGGTATTGCTCTTTCAATACTTTTTGTACTGCTTTATCAGCGTATGCTTGAATGCGACCAGACGTCTCTTGAATCACAAGAAAAGGACCACGTTTAGCCATAACACGACCAGCAATAGCAACGACATGATTTAGCTGTTCTAGCTCTTCTTTGCTTTTTTCAGCGAATTGTTTTTGAAGGTCGCCCGCTAGGCTATCACGACGAAAATCGTTAGGGTGGCCATTTGCTTTACAGCTCTTACGGATGTGATCCAACTTGCTGCGACGTTCTGCAATCAGTTTGTTCTCTTCTTGCGCTATTTGCTCTTGATTCATTTCGTTTTGAACAGCATCAGTCATTTTACATGTACCTTATATGTCGGAAAAAGCTTAAAGACCTGATTTCAGGCTAGCTTCAATAAATTTGTCTAAATCGCCATCTAATACTGCTTGAGTATTACGGTTCTCAACACCTGTACGTAGATCTTTAATGCGAGAGTCATCTAATACGTAAGAGCGGATCTGGCTACCCCAACCAATGTCCGACTTCGCGTCTTCGTTGGCTTGTTTTTCTGCATTTTGCTTTTGTAACTCAAGTTCAAACAATTTTGCACGCAATTGTTTCATCGCCTGATCTTTATTCTTATGTTGCGAACGATCATTTTGGCATTGAACAACGGTGTTGGTTGGTAAGTGAGTAATACGAACCGCTGATTCTGTGGTGTTTACGTGCTGACCACCCGCACCTGACGCGCGGTATACATCAATACGCAGATCCGATGGATTAATATCAATAGCGATGTTTTCATCAATCTCAGGATATATGAATGCAGAAGCAAACGAAGTATGACGACGGCCACTAGAATCAAATGGAGATTTACGAACCAAGCGATGAACCCCAGTTTCCGTGCGCAGCCACCCGTAAGCGTAATCGCCAGAAATACGCACTGTCGCACCTTTCAAACCCGCAACATCACCTTCTGAGACTTCAATAACTTCAGTTTTGAAACCTTTGGCTTCAGCCCAACGAAGGTACATACGCAGTAACATCGAAGTCCAATCTTGCGCTTCAGTACCGCCAGAGCCAGACTGCAAGTCGATATAGCAATCAGAGCCATCGTGATCACCAGAAAACATACGACGAAATTCAAGTTGGCCTAATTTTACTTCTAATTCTTCAAGTTCAGGGCCAATTTCGTCAAACGTTTCTTGATCTTCAGCTTCAATAGCAAGCTCAAGCAACCCTTCAACGTCATCAACACCTTGATCAAGCTGATCAATAGTATCAACCACGGCTTCAAGTGATGCGCGCTCTTTACCTAACGCTTGGGCGCGCTCAGGTTCGTTCCACACATCGGGTTGTTCTAGTTCGGCATTAACTTCTTCTAAACGCTCTTTCTTAGCGTCGTAGTCAAAGATACCCCCTCAGGATATTTGTGCGCTCTGACACATCCTGAAGACGGTTTTTAATAGGATTGATTTCAAACATGTTTGCTCAGCATTTATGAGTAGAAAATAACCGAAGAATTCTACTTAAAAATGTGACGAAGATACAGGAAAAATTAGTTTGATGAGATAGAAGGGAAACGAGTATTTACTTTCATTTTTAGACAAAAAAAGAGACTGATCATAAATGACCAGTCTCTCACTTTATTTTTGAACTAAGCGGTTTCTTTAACCAGTGTTTCTTGTACAGAACCTGCCACAAAAAACATACAGACGATCGCAACAGTAGTTGGTAACAACCATCCCATACCAATTTCAAACAGTGGTAGCATGTTGAATGCAGAAACATCAACTCCAGCAACCTTGGCGGCATCAATCAAAGCAAATAGCAATGAAATTAATAATACTACGCGGTATGCCACTCGAGGATTAGGCAGTTTACTACGAACAAACGTAAGGGCTACTAAAGCAATCGCCACTGGGTAAAGTGCAAACAGTGCAGGTACTGATAGCGAAATAAGCTGCGATAAGCCAACATTAGCGACAATAGCGCAAATAGTACCAATGATTAATACCCACTTTTTATAAGTAATAGAAGTCAATGAACTAAAGTAATCAGAACATGCAGAAATCAAACCAATCGCCGTTGTTAAACAAGCCAATAGAACGATAACTGACAGCACAATTTGACCATAAGGACCAAATAATGCCTGAACGTATTGGCTAAGCACCACACCACCGTTTTCAGCGCCAGCTGCAACCACAGAGCTCGTAGCTCCCAAGTAGAACAGCGAAACATAAACAAATGCTAAACCGGCCGCTGCAATACATGCTGCACTGATTAAATATTTAGTGGTTGCAGAACGCTCAGTGATACCTTTGCTACGTAGAGCATCAACCATCAACATACCAAACATTAGTGAACCAAACGTATCCATTGTGTTGTAGCCTTCAAGGAAGCCTTTCGTAAATGGTTGGGTTAAATATTCACCGTGTGCACTCAGCATTTCACCTTGAGGGTCGATAAAAACGGCCACAGCAAGAACGATCAGCGCAATAAATAATGCAGGTGTTAGCACCTTACCAATCACATCAATTAACTTGCCTTGAGACCAGGCAAAAAACATCGCTACAGCAAAAAATAGAATGGAAAAAAGTGTCAAATGTGATTGCTGAGCATCAATGAAAAATGGCTTAATCGCCATCTCGTAGGCAACAAGACCAGTTCGTGGCGCCGCAAATGCAGGACCAATAATGATAAAGATCATTACTGCCATAAGCGTTGCCGCTTGTTTTGGTAGATCTTTAGTGAGGTGATCCCATGTGCCACCAGCGATCGCAATTGCGATAATGGTAATCAACGGTAAACCAACCGCTGTAAACAAGAAACCTGTCATTGCTGGAAAGAGGTGATCCCCGGCAAGTTGGCCTGCAATTGGCGGAAAGATGATGTTACCAGCACCCAAGAAAAACGCGAAAAGCATAAAGCCGATCGCGATAATATCTGTTAATTTTAACGTCTGCTTCACAGATAGCCCTTAATTATTATTTGATAAATGTTGTGTATGCATTGATGGGTATATAACCACATCTAATTTTTAAAATTAGGGGCGAATAATGACGAAACACTTAATATTTCGCAAGGGCAAAGCCAAAAACGCTACATTAATTTATATATACAGCAAAAAAGCAGTGAAAAACCCTAAATGTTAAAAAATAGATAGAATGATATGCCGATCATCTTATTATACAAAACAACAACAGTTAGAACAAAAAACCAAACAAACCAGTAACAATGGTGGTATTCACTTAAAATGAATCAAGTTTTGAAATAATCATGAAAAGTAGCACATTAAAGACTAAAGACTTCAAATTTAAACAGTTTTCCGTTGAAGGCGGTCATTCTGGCATGCCAGTTAGTACCGATGGTGTACTGCTCGGTGCATGGGCCTTCACTCATTCCCCCAATTCCATCTTAGATATTGGGACAGGAACGGGCCTGCTTGCGCTAATGTCTGCTCAACGCTTTCCCGATGCGTATATTACTGCTGTCGAAATTGATGACTTTGCTTTTGCAACAGCCAGTCACAACAGCGCAGCTTCACCATGGTCAAGTCGTATTCAAGTCATACATAGTGATATTCTACATACGCCATTCGTAAAACAATTTGATGCTATTATCTGTAACCCGCCTTATTTCAATGATGGCGAGCGGTCTCAGTATCAACAGCGCGCTACCGCAAGGCACACTACAAGCCTTAGTCACCAAGACTTATTGCTAAAAGCAAAAAAACTGCTTCATCCCAACGGAAAAGCCTGTTTTGTCTTACCCAAATATGAAGGGGAGCTATTTATTAGTTTAGCGAAAGCATTGGGATGGCATATCAGCCGACTGTGTACTGTGCAACCAACCGTCAATAAACCCGTACACCGCCTTCTGATTGAGCTCAATTTCACAGCGGCGGATATCGTGCAATCACATCTAGTTATTCATTCTCAAGATGGTTACAGCGAAGAGTTTATCGCCTTAACAAAAGATTTTTATCTCAAGATGTAGAAATAACATGTGATCCTAATCACCAATCCCACTATAATGTTCGACCTTAATTTTTTTGCCAAATAAGCCCCTCGGCTTGTGGAGTACTCACTGTGATCAAAACCTTTGCTGACCTCGATCTTGACCCTAGCATTATTGCGGCCATTGAAGATATGGGCTTTGAACGTCCCACCCAAGTTCAAGCAGAAGCGATCCCACAAGCCCTAGATGGACGAGATATTCTTGCCTCAGCGCCAACGGGAACCGGTAAAACCGCCGCATTCGTTTTACCAGCGCTTCAGTATCTTTTAGATTTTCCTCGTAAAAAATCAGGTCCTGCACGCGTACTGATTTTGACACCAACTCGTGAATTAGCGATGCAAGTCGCTGATCAAGCTCGCGCACTGGCTAAAAATACTCGCTTGAATATCTTTACGATTACCGGTGGTGTTCAATACCAAGAACACGCAGATATTCTTGCAACCACTCAAGATATTGTGGTTGCAACGCCTGGCCGTTTGATGGAATACATCGAAGGTGAGCGTTTTGATTGCCGTGCTATTGAATGGCTCATTTTGGATGAAGCTGACCGCATGTTGGATATGGGCTTTGGCCCAGTCGTTGACCGTCTTTCAGCAGAATGTCGCTGGCGTAAACAAACGCACCTTTTCTCGGCAACCTTAGAAGGCCGCGGCGTCGAAGGATTTACAGCAGATCTATTAAAAGAACCAGCTGAAATCAATGCCGATCCTTCTCGTCGTGAGCGCAAGAAAATCACTCAGTGGTATCACCGTGCTGACACCATGGAACATAAAGTCGAGCTACTGAAGAAGATCCTCACCGAGCAAGCGGAGCGCTCTATCGTCTTTCTTAAAACACGTGAGCGCCTTGCCGACTTACGTACCGAATTGGAAAAAGCGCAAATTCCATGTGCGTGGATCCAAGGTGAAATGCCACAAGATCGCCGCAACAATGCCATTACTCGTTTCCGTGAAGGTGACGTAAATGTGTTGCTAGCGACGGATGTTGCGGCTCGTGGTATCGACCTTCCTGACGTGAGCCACGTAATCAACTTCGATTTACCTCGCTCTGCGGATGTTTATCTGCACCGTATTGGCCGCACAGCTCGTGCAGGCAAAAAAGGCAACGCAATATCTCTAGTTGAAGCACATGATCAACAAATGATGGATCGTGTAGCTCGCTATGTTGATGAAGAAATCAAAGAGCGCTTTATTAAAGATCTGCGCCCTCAGCACAAAAAATCGGTGTTTAAGAAGAAAAAGAAAAAGACCGATGACAAAAAAACAAAAACCGTTGCCAAGAAAAAGAAAGTGAAACCAAAGAAGAAATAATCTTCGTTTGTAAAACTGACTGATCAAAAATGCCGATGTTTTCACATCGGCATTTTTCTATTTCCACTTTTTAAATTCAATTTCCGGTGAAAATGGCCTCCACCGGAAAAGTACGAATTAGTGTTCGCGAGTCGCGCGGAAATCTATCTCAGGGAAACGCTCTTTCGCTAAGTTCAAGTTGACCATCGTTGGCGCAACATACGCAAGGTTATCACCACCATCGAGTGCAATATTACTTTGATTTTTACGCTTAAACTCTTCGAGTTTTTTCTCATCGGCGCATTCAATCCAACGTGCTGTCGCTACATTGACACCTTCGTAAATCGCTTCAACGTTGTATTCTGATTTCAAGCGAGAAACCACCACATCAAACTGCAGCACACCAACCGCACCAACAATTAAGTCGTTGTTTTGTAGCGGACGGAAAACTTGTACAGCCCCCTCTTCAGATAACTGTACTAACCCTTTAAGCAATTGCTTTTGTTTCAGAGGATCGCGCAGACGAATACGACGGAAAAGTTCAGGGGCAAAGTTGGGAATACCAGAGAACTTCAGTGATTCACCTTGAGTAAAAGTATCACCAATCTGAATCGTACCATGGTTGTGTAAACCGATAATATCACCAGCATACGCATGATCAGCACGAGAGCGATCACCCGCCATGAACGTAACAGCATCAGAAATGCTCACTTGCTTGCCACTGCGCACGTGGTTCATTTTCATGCCTTGGCTATAAGTGCCCGACACGATGCGCATAAAAGCAATACGGTCACGGTGTTTTGGATCCATGTTTGCTTGGATCTTAAATACGAAACCAGAAAATTTCTCTTCAGTTGCTTCCACAATACGTTCATTGGCTTGACGCGGCATGGGTGCCGGAGCCCAGTCAGTCAATCCATCAAGCACGTGATCGACACCAAAGTTACCTAAAGCAGTACCAAAGAAAACTGGCGTTAACTCCCCCTTCAAGAACAGCTCACGATCAAATTCGTGTGAAGCTCCAAGCACAAGTTCCAGCTCATCACGCAGTTGTGACGCTAGGTCTTCGCCAACAGCTGTATCTAGCTCAGGGTTATCTAACCCTTTAACAATACGCTCTTCTTGAATGGTATGGCCTTGGCCCGTTGCATATAAAATCGTTTCATCACGATGAATGTGATACACGCCTTTGAACTCTTTACCACAACCGATAGGCCATGAAACAGGTGCACAGGCGATATTGAGCTCGTTTTCAACTTCATCAAGCAATTCCATTGGGTCGCGAATATCACGGTCCAATTTGTTCATGAAGGTCACAATAGGCGTATCACGCAGACGCGTTACTTCCATCAGTTTACGTGTACGATCTTCGACACCTTTAGCGGCATCAATCACCATTAGACAAGAGTCGACAGCGGTGAGCGTACGGTAGGTATCTTCAGAGAAGTCTTCGTGCCCCGGAGTATCAAGTAGGTTAACCAAACACTGGTGATAAGGAAACTGCATCACCGATGTTGTCACCGAGATACCACGTTCTTTTTCCATCTCCATCCAGTCCGATTTGGCATGCTGGTTAGAGCCACGGCCTTTTACTGTTCCAGCTTTCTGAATGGCATTTCCGAATAAAAGTACTTTTTCGGTAATGGTGGTTTTACCCGCATCCGGGTGAGAAATAATAGCAAAGGTTCTGCGTTTAGAAACTTCACTTAAAAAAGGAGTATTTGACATGAAACAGGTCTTCTCAATGTGCTGTATTAAAGGAAGCAGAAGTGCTTTTGCTCATCAGCGATTCGATTCAATTTTGCGCGGTATTCTCCCCTATATTTGATCTAGGAGCAACTTCCGTCTCAGTACTTACCGCTTACAAGCTCAATTAAAGGTGAAAAGAAACTCACTACTTTGCTCATTCAAATTAAGTTATCAAGAAATATGAGCTATAACTTAACAAGGTAGAAGGGATAAGCGGGCATTATGCGAATAACCAAACAACGAAATTCACTAGCGTTTAAACAAGCCAAAACCGTGTTCCTAGTTTCTGTGATCCTTGGGATAGGGTTTAGTTTGTATCATATTTTGGTTGATCTGCACCAAGAACAGACCAGAATTGAAGACCATTATCGTTTTAAGCTATTACAAAACTACGCTAACGCAAGCCAAGCAGCTTACCATTTAAACAATATGCTCGCTGAGCAAGTCGCTTCAAGCTTAATGGTCGATAGCGCTATTTATCATGTCGAAATTATTGATGATTTTGGTGATACGCTTGCCAGTAAAACCAGAGAGGTAAACCCTCAGACCACCTTCATGCAACTGCTATCCAATTACTTGACGCCAGAGATTCCTGTTTTCAAAACAGACTTACATCAGCCGAGCTCTGATGTGGTGGTGGGAAGATTAAGCTTTTCGGTTAACGGTTCTTCAATCGCTGAAAGTTTTATTGCTAAAACTACTCGTGTATTGCTGTTTGACCTATTTAGAAACGTACTTCTAACCTCTATTTTACTGTTTTTCTTTTACTATAAATTATCAAGACCTTTAACGACACTCACCTCTTGGGTGCGCTCGCTACAAGATAATGAACGTGCCACTGTGCCACCGCTGCAAAAGCAGAATAATGAACTCAGTGAACTTGCCTCGACTTTTCATTCACTCTGGAAAGATAGAGAAATTGCTGACGCAAAACTCAATCAATTGGCCTATTACGACACCTTAACTGGGCTTGCTAACCGTAGCTTGTTATTACAAATGTTGACTAAAGCTATCGACGAAAGTATTCAAGCGAAAACTTCTGGGGTTTTGTTTTATCTCGATCTGGATCGTTTCAAAACCATTAACGATTCATTAGGTCACACAATTGGCGATAAACTGATTAAAGCCATCGCGATGCGGATGGATGCGTGGCTTAAAAGTAATCATTTAGCCGCAAGGATCGGCGGTGACGAATTTGCGATATTGATACCCAATTTGAACAGAAGCCAGGCCGAAGAACTGGCGCAGCAACTGTTGGCGCTAGTTTCAAATCCGTATTCCATTGATGAGCACCAACTGTATTGTACCGTCAGCGTAGGCATTTCTATTTTCCCTTCGGTTGGCAAAACCAATATCGACGTACTCAGACAAGCCGATACCGCGCTATACCGAGCCAAAGTCAACGGACGTAATAAATACATATTTTATGAACCAGAAATGCAGGCTCAAGTTGAATCGTTCTTAGAAATAGAAAAAGGGCTGCACGAAGCATTAAACATGCAGCAACTTGAGCTTTACTACCAACCTCAGGTAGATGAAAAACATAACATTATTGGAGTCGAAGCATTAATTCGCTGGAATCACCCAACGAAAGGCGTTCTACCTCCTGGTGTGTTCATGCCCATCGCAGAAGAAACAGGACAAATCATTCCGATTGGTCAGTGGATCATTGAGCAGGCATGTTACCAATATGCGACATGGAAAAAACAAGGTGTGCTACCTGCACATTTTCGTCGTCTTGCGATAAACATCAGCCCACTGCAATTTTCTCAGGACTCATTCGTTGAGCACATAAATCAAGCTCTACAACATGCAGGAATAACCGGTGAACATATTGAGTTAGAAATTACAGAAGGTTTATTACTTGAAAATGTTGAAAGCGCCATCCAAAAAATGGTTCAGCTTAAAGAGAGCAACTTAAGTATTTCGATTGATGATTTTGGTACTGGTTATTCATCGTTGCGCTACCTAAAGTTATTATCTGTTGATGTGCTAAAAATTGATCGCTCGTTTGTCACTCAACTGCATTTAGATGAAAGTGATCAAGCGATTGTTGATACGATTTTGATGATTGCTCGACGCCTGAATTTAGAGGTAATTGCCGAAGGGGTCGAAGATTGTGAAGAGCTTTATGCGCTCAAGCAACTTGGATGCACTCAATTTCAAGGCTACTTGTTCGATAAACCACTACCGGCAAACGAACTCGTGAAACGTTTTGAGGCTGCTTGTTATCATATAGAAACAAACACCCCAGATAACATCCACGACCATTAATGTGCTTACAAAAAATAGTAGCTCATGATGATCGCGTCCTCTGAACCTTTATCGGTTGGGTAGTAATTAACTCGGCGATCCAGTTCATTAAACCCTAACGACTCATACAAAGAATAAGCGCGGACATTGCTTTCACGAACCTCAAGCCATGCGCTTTCAGCTTTTGCTTTCTCACACATAGCTAAGAAAAACTCGGTCAGCATTTTACCATAGCCCTTTCCTTGCCACTTAGGATCGACCGCTATGTTCAATAACGTCACTTCACCAATAATATTCTGGGCGTAAAAGTAACCGACGACCTCTTCATTTTTCAACATCACATAGTGACAAGCACCACGGTTATTGAGATCACGCACTAAAGACTCAGCCCAAGGGTGGCTGTGTGCTTGTTGCTCAATACACCAAATGGCATCAAGATAAGGCAGAGATAATGGAACAATATCAATATTCATCAACGTATTACTCATAAGAACAAATCTGCTGCCACAAATCGCGGCGATGTTCGTTATTACCCTCAATATCACTAAGATTTGGAGAAACTAAAACCTTGGCCGACACTTCGCTGTGTGATGGCTCACAGCCCGCAAACCAAACCCATTCAGGCAAAGATCCACTTAATTGATCAATATACTGAGGTTC
Organism: Vibrio sp. 1180_3; assembly: GCF_029478545.1. Lineage (NCBI taxonomy): Bacteria > Pseudomonadati > Pseudomonadota > Gammaproteobacteria > Vibrionales > Vibrionaceae > Vibrio > Vibrio sp. 1180_3. The sequence continues at coordinate 171,104 of NZ_SJFM01000003.1, read as the reverse complement.
AAGGTGACGCGCATCATTTAACTCAATCCCCATACTTTTTAGCACACGAGAGAATAACAACGCACTGCTTTGCGGTGGGCAGTTGGGTGAAACCAGTAGTAACCGGCAAGAGTCTGGCAAATCAATCGTAGATAACGACACCCCTAATAAACGCTCAGGATGCACCAACTTCCAATACTGAATGCCCATTTCTTGTAAATATTGATATTCGTGATTTGACATCTGTTTATGACCTTATTGAACGCCGCAATGCTAGCAAATCAGTGCCGATACAGAAACCGTTAATCGCTTTATCTTGGCTAATAAGAGAATCAACTACGCTTAGCGCTATAAAAATTGGGAGCACATTGGCTCCCAATTCACAATCATGTAGTGAGACAATTACAGTTCAGAGAACTCTGAGCAGTACTCAATCAAACCAGAGCGTCCAGACAATTCTCCATCAACTAACTCTGCAATACGGAAAGCGCCAGCGGGTACGTCCCAAGCGCAATGAAACTCCAGTTGCGCTGCATCTTCAAAAGCAAACCGTTGGTAGTACTCTGGATTGCCAAGCACCACACAAGCAGGATAACCAAATTCAGCTAAAGAGATCAGCCCTTCAGTGACTAATTGCGCTGCGATGCCTTGTCTGCGCCACTCTTTTTTGACCGCTAACGGTGCAAGCCCTTGCCAATTTAAGTCTTCACCATTGAGGAATACGGGGCTAAACATTGCATAACCGACAACTTCGCCTTCATCATCACACGCAACAAGCGCTAACGTCAGGTGACTATTTTCTCTTAATGACATCACGAGCTTGGCTTCAGCATCGGTTTCAAATGCAGACTTCAATAAACGGTCGATTGCTAAGATGTCTGCAGGGGCTTCAGTTCGAATAAGCATTGATTACCTCATTTTGTGTCGCCGACGATTGTACGCCTTTATACACAAAATCTGCTAGCTGATTTATTAACATCTGTAACGATTTAGGCAAAAGATCTAAATCAACGCTATCCATTAGATTTTTCACTTCCAAACCAAGTTCAGTATCACCTTCAATCGAAAGACGACGCTGGAAAAAGAGCGTGTCAGGATCTTCTTTGCGTCCCGCAATTAGAACTAAATCATTCAAATTCCCGCTAAAGCTAACGTCTTCTTGTTGTGCTTTGTCTGCCACAACAAGCCGCTGCATTTCATAACTAATGTACCAACTCAGATTCAAATCTCGTATGGAAACTTTTAGCCATTTTCCTTCAAGAAAATCGAAGTCACCATCCTCTAAGGCCTCATGGAATATGGTTTTAAGCCCTTCTAGCAAGGCTTTTTTTTGTACAGTTTGCGGTAATAAGTGGAGTGGAGATCGCAAAATTGATGCGGCATTTTGAACTAGTTGAGTACGAATCTTGTTAATCACGCGCTTTATCCGTTACCTTGTAATGTAGTAGTGGCTAATCATAATGGATGTGATAGTGCTGATTCCTGTTATGCATCAAAAAACGTACATTGTTTGTGAACCTTTTCCATCGCTGCAATCAAAGTTATAGTTAATGTGTTACTTACGTTGTAACATCCTCATGAATATAAGTGCTCTGGAGAGTTGGTAGTACCTTGATGCCTTCGCAACATTTACAACATTGGTTTGCAAAGATAACCGAGAACAACTCGTTCTTTTTTGCGATCTTAGATGACCAACATAATTATGTTATGGTCAACGAACGTTATTGCGACATCGCTGGACTGAGCTCAACCGAATTGGTTGGGATGAATGACTGCCAAATTCTCGGTGAGTATTTCTATCATCATCTCAAACCCTATTATGAACGTGCATTTCAAGGTGAAACTCTAGAAACGGAATTAACTCTCCACGAAGTAGATTTAGAAACTAGCTTGCATTTTTCTATCTCACCTATATTGATTGACAAGGAAGTAAAACAGATTGTTTTTCATGCCATTGACACATCTGAAAAACAGATACTGATTCGCTCTCTAGAAGAATCTGAAAGTAAATTTTCAACACTCACCTGTTTGCTTCCTGACGGACTATTATTGGTCGACAACGACTGCATTATCTCAGCAAACCCTGCCTCCGCTCGTCTACTTGGCTTTGAAAGCACCGCAGAACTACTCGGTGAAGACCTATCTAGTCTGTTTATTGATGACAAGGCTAAAACCGTTTTCAGTTCACAACTGAGTTCATTGATAGCAAAGGCACCTCTAGTCTGTCTAACTGGCCCTAGGTGTGGTTTTGAAAGACAAGTGCAATTACACGCCAGTGAAACCGTTGTGTTAGGTAACAACTCGCAATTGGTGTTGATCCAAGATGCTGAAGATTCACCCAAACAGCTATCAGCAACCGCTCAAGCCGATATTCATATTGATTCACTGACTGGTTTATATAACCGCTTTGGATTTACCAAACGTTTAGAGCAATTTATTCAAAATGAAACATCGCTGGTCATGCTTTATCTCGACATTGATAACTTCAAAAATATCAATGACTCTTTAGGTCACCATATCGGTGATAAGGTGATCAAAGAAGTCTCGATGCGCCTTAAACGCTTGCTGCCTCAACAAGCGGTTGTTGGGCATCTCGGTGGAGATGAATTCGGTTTAATTCTGCCAGAGCCTGAAAATAACCGCGCAGCAGAGATGCTTGCTGAACGTATTATTGCACTAATTAATCAACCTTTTGATCTTCACCATTTCAGCAAACGCCTCGCTTGTTCTATTGGTAGCGTTACCTACCCAGGTGATGGTAACGATGCACGAATGCTACTCCAGAATGCCGACACCGCCATGTATGAAGCTAAAGATCGTGGCCGTAATCGCTTAATTAAATTTAATGATCAAATGAACAAAGAAGCGCGGATGCGCTTATGGTTAGAAATTGAACTGCAAAAAGCATTGCAGCAAAACGGGCTTGAAGTGTGGTATCAGCCTAAGGTCAATGCACGCGACTTTAGCATTAATGGTGCTGAGGCATTAGTACGCTGGAAACACCCTGTTGAAGGCTATATTAGCCCTGGGGCCTTTATTCCAGTCGCGGAAAAGGCGGGATTAATTGAGCACTTAGGTCGCGTTGTGATGCGTGACGTTTTTGCTACCGTTAAACGTTGGAAGCTACAAGGTATTTTGCCTGGGCGTGTGGCGATAAACCTATCTCCTGAACAATTTGGTAATCCTAAGCTAATCGATTACATGGAAAAGCTACTGCGTACCACCGAGTTGGATCCAAACTGTATTACCTTCGAATTAACCGAAAGTGCAGTCATGAGCGACAGTGAACACACACTGCAAATGCTAAATGCGATTAAAAAACTTGGTTTCTCGCTTTCGATTGATGACTTTGGCACTGGTTACTCGTCACTCTCCTACCTTGCTAGATTCCCAATTGATGAGCTTAAAATTGACCGAGCCTTCATCACCGATATTGATACCTTACCCAAACAAGTGACGGTGATTGAAAATATCATTAATTTAGGTAAATCATTAAACCTCACGGTTGTTGCAGAAGGTGTAGAAACACAACAACAAGCGACTTTACTCTCGAACTTAAACTGCAATTCAATTCAAGGATTTCATTTTTATCGCCCTCAACCAAGGCAAGAAGTCGAAGAGTTATTTGTACAAAACCGCCGCCACCGCACGAGTCTCGCCAAGTAAATCTTACTTATTCACCGCAAACCTGCCTTACATCAAATTTGCCATTAATAATTCTTCATAAAATACAGCCACTTTTCCTCAAAATATCTTACAGAGCAATGGAACTTTTATGTCCTGCAGGTAATCTACCTGCGCTAAAAACTGCGATTGATTGCGGTGCTGACGCAGTGTACATCGGCTTTCGAGATGACACTAATGCGCGTCACTTTGCAGGCTTAAACTTCGCAGGCAAGAAATTAGAGAAAGCCGTGCAATACGTTCACGACAACAAGAAAAAAATTCACGTTGCTTTAAACACCTTTGCTCATCCTAATGGATTTGAACGCTGGACAAACGCTGTCGATAATGCAGCGAACTTAGGCATTGATGCTTTGATCGTCGCAGATATCGCAGTGCTCGATTACGCTGCTAAGAAATATCCAGACCTTGAGCTACACCTTTCGGTGCAAGCATCAGCCACCAATGTCGCTGCAGTCGATTTCTATAAACAAAACTTCAACATTAAACGCGTGGTCCTGCCACGAGTGTTGTCTATCCACCAAGTCAAACAGCTTTCACGCAATATCACTTCCGATGTCGAGCTTGAAGTGTTTGCTTTTGGTAGCTTGTGCATAATGTCTGAAGGACGCTGTTATCTCTCTTCCTACCTGACAGGGGAATCACCCAATACAGTGGGCGCTTGCTCTCCCGCCAAATATGTTCGCTGGCAAGAAACCGACTCGGGTCTTGAATCTCGCTTAAACGAGATTTTAATTGATAAATATGCGGCAGGTGAAAATGCCGGATACCCAACGCTGTGTAAAGGTCGATTCGAAGCTGTGATTGATGGCGAAAACAAACGCTATCATGCACTAGAAGAGCCAACCAGCCTTAATACACTATCGCTGCTTCCTGAACTATTTGCAGCCAATGTGACTTCAGTAAAAATTGAAGGACGCCAACGTAGCCCCGCCTATGTCGAGCAAGTTACTCGTACTTGGCGTGCAGCAATAGATCGCTACCAAGCTAACCCACAAGCATACCAAGTTGAAGCCGCGTGGAATGCCGCCTTGGCCAATGTGTCCGAAGGTACGCAAACCACACTGGGTGCATACCACCGTCAATGGCAGTAATCGAATGGAAAATACAATGAAATACGCGCTGGGTCCTTTACTCTATTTCTGGCCAAAACAAGAGGTCGAACACTTCTACCAGCAGGCACAGCAAAGTGCTGCAGATATTATCTATTTGGGTGAGTCTGTCTGCTCAAAACGGCGAGAAATGAAAACACAACATTGGCTCGATATCGCTAAAGAGCTTTCTCAAACTGGTAAACAAGTGGTGTTATCCACCATGGCACTATTAGAGGCACCTAGCGAAATCACCATCATGAAGAAATACATTGATAACGGTGATTTTGCGATTGAAGCTAATGATGTTTCCGCGATTCAATTAGCCAGTGAAAAAAGCGTTCCTTTTGTGGTTGGCCCTGCGGTCAATACCTACAATGCGCACACGCTACAGCTATTTCTAAAACAAGGAATGACTCGTTGGTGCATGCCAGTTGAGCTATCTCGAGACTGGTTAAAAAACGTATTAGTTCAATGTGATGAACTGGGTATCAAAAATCAATTTGAAATAGAAGTCTTTAGTCATGGCTATCTACCATTAGCCTACTCTGCACGTTGCTTTACCGCTCGCGCGGAAAACAGAGCAAAAGATGAGTGTGAAACTTGCTGCGTCAAATACCCAACTGGCATTCAAGTACATAGCCAAGAAGGACAAGCGGTGTTTAATCTCAATGGTATTCAGACGCAATCTGGCTATTGTTATAACTTGATTAATGACTTAGCAAGTATGGATGGGTTGGTTGATGTGGTTCGCCTCAGCCCACTCGGTATAGAGAGCTTGTCACTGCTTGAACAATTCAAAGCAAATGAGAAGGGCACGCATTTTTCACCGCTAGTCGATCATCAATGTAACGGTTATTGGCATCAACTCGCTGGTTTAGAGATCCAACAGAGCTGATGCTCTGCAAGTATATATCCCCAAACTACTTGAAGTTGCAGGTAAGCGGCAAGTGAGTGAATCCTCATGATCATAGATAAACTATGTAATTGGGGTGAGCAAACGTAGCCAATACCGCTGCAACTTCAAGTAGGAAAGATAACCGCCTTCAATTCAGGAGGCGGTTTTCAATAAACTGGCAACTATAATTTATACCAATACTGGCTGCGGCTTCGATTGATCATTTGGCAGTAAACGTAAATCTCGCCACAGCATAGCCCCCACCAATAAACTCAAAGCAATGTTTGAGATTGGAAAAGCAATCCACACACCAGTAACACCGTAAAATTTTGGTAATAAGTATAAAAATGGAAGTTGAATCAGCATATTACCTATGGTGATAAAGAGAGCCTTACTACCATGATTAGTTGATTGATAATACGCTGCCGTCACCACCAAAAATCCATCCAAAAACAGCGCAAACATATGCAGTCTCAGCCCACGAACCGCATCTACCATAAGCTGTGAGTCAGTCGAGTTAAACACCGAGACCACTTGATGCGCAAACAAGTTAAGTAACACAATAAAACCGATACCACCGAGCAGCGCAATACTCATTGATAATCGAAGTAACTTGCGAATATTGTGGTAATGCTTAGCGCCATAGTTAAAGCTTGCTAGCGGCTGCATTCCATTAGCTATACCTTCGACCGTTAAGTAGTAAACCGTCACGATATAGCCCAAAATAGCATAAGCTCCAACGAGCGTCGCACTGCCATAATGAGTGAACAGAGTGTTGTGTACCGCGACCATCATTGAACCATAAGCGTACATAAAGAAACTGGATAAGCCGATCGCAACAATTTTAGGTAATAATGACCATTGAAAAGTCATCACAGCAAGTGAAAGTCGTAACTTCGCACGTGACGAAAAAAAGTAGCCAATACCGAGTAAAGTGACACTGAACTGCGCAATAGCGGTAGCGATCGCGGCGCCCATTAATTCCCAGCCTAAGTAAGCGATCAAGATATAATCAAACACAATATTAATGATCGCACCGCATACCATCAGTAGCGTTGCTAAACTGGGGCTATCATCATTGCGCAGTAAAAACGGTATTGCGATAGAACCGAGTGTAAAAGCACAAGCGATAATCAATACCTCTAAGTATTGTAAACCTAGCTCGTATACTCGTCCTTGTGCACCTTGCCATAATAGAAAATCATCGGCATAAAACCAGAGAATAGCGGCAACAATTGGCGTCAGTAACAGTATTAATAATAAACCCGTTGAAAGTACCTGTTTGGCGGCTGTTATGTCTTGCTCACCTTGTTTAATCGACGCTAACGCCCCAGTACCAACCCCAACCAACATACCAATTCCTAAAATAGAACCGATCACAGGCCAAGCAATGTTGATCCCAGCTAAGCCATCGGCCCCTATATAGTGACCAATGAAAATACCATCGACCACTTGATATAAGCCATTCACCAACATAGCCGCTACCGTTGGAATGGTATAACGCCAAAACTGACGATAAATCGAATTTTTCATACGACACTCCATAAGCTATCTATTTTTTGGCATGATGAGCAATAAAAAAGCCGCGGCATTACGCAGCGGCTTAGATAAGATCTTTCCAGTTACTCTGAAGTCGCCTGCGTTTTAGCTTCAGCCTGTACTTTTGTCAGGTACTCAGCTCGCACTTGTTGAAATATTTTACCCAACTCAAGGAAGGAGTAACGATGCTCAACATATTCATACACATTGAAAGAGAGGGCTAATTTATACAATGAGATCGCATGAGCATAATCCCCTTCTTGTTGGTAACGTTTTGCCAGATAGAAATAGGTTTCCGTTAAACGCTGTGCCAATAAGGTGTTATCGCGAGAACCGTTTAAAATCGCTTTAAAAGCTTGCTCTTCAGAGATTTCATCTAAAGTTAAAGCAACCAATACCCACCCCCACTGCTCGTCACGTTCTTGATAACGATTAAGCAGGTCAGAGCGAGCGGTAGCTGAGTCAACTTCGCTTTGAATGATATACAACCATAATGCACGAAACGGATCACTTGGATCTTGCTGATAGTGATGAGTCATCTCTTGTAACGCTAAATCAATGCGATCTCCATAATATAAGGCGATCGCGCGATTTCGTTCGGCATAGAAGTTATCAGGGTCTAATTCGAGTGTTGAATCAAACGCTTCATAAGCGGCATCAAACTCCCCGACTTGCGTGTAATACACGCCTAATAAATTAAAAATATCAGGTTGAGCTGGGTTAATCGCAAGTGACTGATTAAAGTCGACACGAGCCAAATCACGTAGTCCAACGCTGTCATAGCTGTTGCCGCGCTCATAAAACATTTTGGCGCGCACATCGTCAGCTAAGTCTGCACGTTGTAGCAATTGCGTGAGACGTGCAATTTGTACTTCCTGTTGCACAGTCGACTGCAAAGGCACCGCCATAGGTGGATATAGCCACTGTCTCTGATTTTCATCTTGAGTTGAAGCACAGCCTGATACCGTAAATATCAAAATACTCAGCGCTAGTGTTTGAAACCATTTCACAAATAAGACTCCTGTATACCCCAAGCCAATACCGAATAAATCCATTATATTGCGATAATTTAGGCATAAAAAAGGGAGCGAATAACGCTCCCTTTATATCATGCTTTATGCCGAAAAGGCGACTAAAGCCCTAAGCTTCTCTGCCTAAAACTATATTACTCAGCTTCTGGTGCAGATTTTTCTTGAGCCGCTTCTTCAGCAGGTTTTTCTACCGCTTCTTTCATGCTTAGACGAACGCGGCCTTGGCGGTCAATTTCAAGTACTTTAACTTGAACTTCTTGACCTTCTTTCAAGTAGTCAGACACTTTCTCAATGCGTTGATCAGCAATTTGAGAAATGTGTACTAAACCATCTTTACCAGGAAGAATGTTAACGAATGCACCGAAATCAGCTAGACGAGCAACCTTACCTGTATAGATAGCGCCGACTTCAACTTCAGCCGTGATCTCTTCGATGCGACGGATAGCTTCTTTCGCTTGAGCGCCATCGGTTGCCGCAATCTTGATTGTGCCATCATCTTCGATTTCAATCGTTGTGCCTGTTTCTTCCGTTAGAGCACGGATAACAGCGCCACCCTTACCGATCACATCTTTGATTTTCTCAGAGCTGATCTTCATGGTGTAGATACGTGGAGCAAATTCAGAAATCTCTTCACGAGCGCCAGAGATAGCTTGGTCCATTACAGAAAGAATGTGTTTACGTGCACCTTGCGCTTGGTTAAGAGCAATTTGCATGATCTCTTTAGTAATACCTTCGATCTTAATGTCCATTTGAAGCGCAGTAATACCTTGGTTAGTACCTGCTACTTTAAAGTCCATGTCACCAAGGTGATCTTCGTCGCCTAGGATGTCAGAAAGAACAACGAAATCGTCACCTTCTTTAACAAGACCCATTGCAATACCTGCAACAGAAGACTTGATTGGTACACCTGCATCCATAAGAGCAAGAGAAGTACCACATACAGAAGCCATTGAAGATGAACCGTTAGATTCAGTGATTTCTGAAACCACACGAACAGTATATGGGAACTCTTCTACTGAAGGCATTACCGCTGCAATACCACGCTTAGCCAGTTTACCGTGGCCAATTTCACGACGCTTAGGAGAACCTACAAAACCAGTTTCGCCCACACAGTATGGAGGGAAGTTGTAGTGTAGTAGGAAATTATCTTTACGCTCACCTGTTAGCTCATCGATGATTTGAGCATCACGTTGAGTACCAAGAGTTGCAGTTACGATTGCCTGAGTTTCACCACGAGTAAATAGTGCAGAACCGTGAGTGCGAGGAAGAATGCCTGTGCGTACGTCTAGCGCACGAACCATGTCTTTCTCACGGCCGTCGATACGTGGGTTGCCTGCAATGATGCTGCGACGTACAACTGTCTTCTCTAGATCGTGGAAAATAGTGTGGATTTCTTTCGTATTTGCTTCAGGATCTTCAGCAAGAATCACACTGTTTACTTCAGCAGCAATTTCATGAATACGGTCGTAGCGAGCCATCTTCTCAGTGATTTGGTAAGCTTCAACAAGCTTAGCTTCTGCTAGTTCAGCGATCTTATTATTAAGTGCTGTGTTCTCTTCAGGAGCAACCCAATCCCAAGCTGGAGTGGCAACTTCAGCAGCAAATTCGTTGATCGCATTGATCACAACTTGTTGTTGATCGTGACCGAACACAACTGCAGCAAGCATCTCTTCTTCAGTTAGGTTGTCAGCTTCAGATTCAACCATAAGAACGGCGTTATTAGTACCCGCAACAACAAGGTCAAGCTTAGAAGTAGCTAGCTCTGTCATGCTTGGGTTAAGTACAAGTTGACCATCAATGTGGCCAACACGTGCTGCACCGATAGGACCGTTGAACGGGATGCCTGAAATAGCAAGTGCTGCAGAAGTACCGATCATTGTTACCATATCCGGTTGAACGTCAGGGTTTACTGACATAACCGTAGCGATAACTTGTACTTCGTTTTTGAATGCGTCTGGGAACAGTGGGCGAATTGGACGGTCGATCAAACGAGCCGTTAGTGTTTCGCCTTCAGATGGGCGACCTTCACGCTTGAAGAAGCCACCTGGAATTTTACCTGCAGCGTAAGTACGCTCTTGGTAGTTTACAGTAAGAGGGAAGAAGTCTTGACCTTCAACCGCTTCTTTTTTACCGACTACAGAAACGAATACTGCAGTATCGTCCATAGTTACCATTACGGCTGCTGTAGCTTGACGCGCGATAACGCCGGTTTCGATAGTCACGGTATGGTTACCGTACTGGAATGTTTTCACTACTGGTTTATCAAACATGTATCTTTGTATCCTTGCTCTAGAGTTACCTCTAGATTAAATGAAATTACACTCAAGACATTACGAATCGCGACTAGTAAAAATAGGCTCTAACTCTTGAAAGCAAGAATGATGCTTTGGCTCACTCTTGTATCTGAACGCTACTTTTAATAGCCGCGACCTGCTGGCCGACTTCGGTGACTGTAATGCTTTAAGTATGGTTGCTAATGTGTAAAACACACTTTTACGGCGGGTAGTATAAACTACTTAGAGAAGGTTGTACCAAATTTAGATAACAAAAAAGGGGCTAAAAGCCCCTTTTCTGAACAAACCGATCTTAGCGACGAAGCTCAAGACGTTTGATTAGGTCTTGGTAACGACCAAGATCTTTACCTTTTAGGTAATCAAGAAGCTTACGACGGCTAGAAACCATGCGTAGTAGACCGCGACGGCTGTGGTGATCGCCTTTGTGAGCTTTGAAGTGACCTTGTAGGTGGTTGATAGAAGCAGTTAGTAGTGCTACTTGTACTTCTGGTGAACCTGTGTCGCCTTCGCCACGTGCGTATTCTGCTACGATAGCTGCTTTAGTTTCTGCATTCAGAGACATAATTCTCTCCTAATAAGAGTAAGTTTAAAGGTGTAGCAGCCAATCTCTGATTCAGCCGCTACGCGAAGCGAGGATTATAGGGAAATCACTCACGTTAAGCAATAGCTATTTATAGTGACTCTTCGTCTCTAAAAACGACTAAACGCTTCGGTGCCACGCGACCATCGTTATCGATTTCACCCACGCCAATAAAGAGTTTTTCTTCTCCCATTGTCATGCGAACGCTACCTTCGGTTGGTACACCAAATACTTGAACAGGCTGCCCATGTTGAACCATGTCTGCCAATTCAGGAATTAAATTCACCTCAGGGAGATCTTCTACTGCGGTATCCATAGCCATCAGTAGCGGATCGAGTAACTCTTTTGGTGCAATATCTTGCTCGCGCGCTTGCTCAAGTAACTCATTAAGCTGCTCTAGTGTCACCATTTTTTCATACGGGTATTTAGCGACCGCAGTACGACGTAGCATAGTGACATGCGCGCCACATCCAAGCATTTCACCCAAATCATCAACAATCGTACGAATGTAAGTCCCTTTTGAGCAGTGAACTTCCATTTCCACTTCATCGCCTTCAAAGCGAATCAGTGTAATTTCGTATACCGTGATTTTGCGAGATTCGCGCGGAACATCAATACCTTCGCGAGCATACTCATAAAGTGGGCGACCTTGGTACTTCAATGCTGAAAACATTGAAGGAATTTGGTCTGTTTCGCCACGAAACTTCTCAATGCAAGCATGTAAATTGTCTAATTCGACATTAACTGGACGCGTTTCAACCACTTCACCATCAGAGTCTGACGTATTGGTACGCTCACCGAGTTTAGCGATCACTCGATACTTTTTATCAGAATCTAACAGAAATTGGGAAAACTTGGTCGCTTCACCTAAGCAGATAGGCAGCATGCCTGTCGCGAGAGGATCTAAAGCTCCAGTGTGACCCGCTTTTTCTGCAAAATAGATACGCTTTACTTTTTGCAGTGCATCGTTAGAAGAAATGCCCGTTGGCTTATCAAGTAAAATTACCCCGTTAATTGGGCGACCTTTACGACGACGTGCCATCTATTCATTTCCTTCTTCTGCAGCTTGTTCATCTTCACGACCAGCATCTTTTTGTTTGCGCTTATCGTTACTGACCACTTCACTTACAAGGTTTGACATACGCATACCTTCAACCAAAGTATTGTCATAAGTAAAACGGATTTCAGGCGTCAAACGCAGACGGATGCGCTTACCAAGCATCATACGAATATGAACTTCATGCTCTTTTAATGCCGCTAAACAACTTTCTGGAGTTTGCTCACCCACACATAGAAAAGTGACAAACACTTTTGCATAAGCAAGGTCACGAGACACTTCAACTTCAGAGATGGTAACCATACCCAAACGTGAGTCACGAACTTCACGTTGTAGGATCATGGCAAGTTCTTTTTGCAGCTGTTGCGATACACGCTGCGTGCGGCTAAATTCTTTTGACATATCTTTTCTCACATATAGAAAGAATGGGGGGATGGTTCAACCCAGCCCCCCATGGTGTATTCAACAACCGATTACTGTCTATTTAAATACAGCAACGTTAGTCAATTAATCCAGTGTACGTTTAATTTCCACTGTTTCGAAGACTTCGATTTGGTCACCAACGCGAACATCATTGTAGTTCTTAACGCCGATACCACACTCGTAGCCATTCTTAACTTCTTGTACGTCATCTTTAAAGCGACGTAGTGATTCTAGCTCACCTTCGTAGATAACCACGTTATCACGTAGTACGCGAATTGGGTTACTACGTTTGATAACACCTTCAGTCACCATACAACCTGCGATTGCACCCAGTTTCGGTGACTTAAATACGTCACGAACCTGCGCAAGACCAATGATCTCTTGCTTGAATTCTGGAGCTAGCATGCCGCTCATTGCCGCTTTTACTTCGTCAATCAATTGGTAAATGATTGAGTAGTAACGTAGGTCTAAGTTTTCAGATTCAATAGTACGACGAGCCGAAGCATCAGCACGAACGTTAAAGCCAAGTACGATAGCGTTAGAAGCTGCGGCAAGTACTGCATCAGTTTCCGTAATACCACCAACACCAGAACCTACGATGTTAACTTTCACTTCATCAGTAGAAAGCTTACGTAATGAATCGGCAATAGCTTCAACTGAACCTTGTACGTCTGCTTTCAGAACAACGTTCAATTCAGCAACTTCACCAGCAGTCATGTTAGAGAACATATTCTCTAGTTTAGATTTTTGCTGACGAGCAAGTTTCACGTCACGGAATTTGCCTTGACGGTAGTTTGCAACTTCACGAGCTTTACGCTCATCACGTACAACAGTCGCTTCATCACCAGACGCAGGAACACCTGAAAGGCCGATGATTTCAACAGGAATTGACGGACCAGCTTCAACGATTTCTTGACCATTTTCGTCACGCATCGCACGGACACGGCCATATTCTTGACCACAAAGAAGGATATCGCCTTTACGCAAAGTACCAGATTGAACCAATACTGTTGCTACAGGACCACGACCTTTATCTAGGCGAGATTCTACAACCACACCAGAGGCCATACCTTCTTTAACTGCAGTCAGTTCTAGAACTTCTGATTGAAGCAGAATGGTTTCTAGAAGACCGTCGATGTTCGTTCCTTGCTTCGCAGAGATGTGAACAAACATGTTCTCACCGCCCCACTCTTCAGGGATAACATCATACTGCGCTAATTCATTCTTAACGTTGTCAGGGTTTGCATCTTCTTTATCGATTTTGTTAACCGCAACAATTAAAGGAACACCCGCCGCTTTAGCGTGCTGAATAGCCTCAACCGTTTGTGGCATAACACCATCGTCTGCTGCAACCACAAGAACAACGATATCTGTCGCTTGAGCACCACGAGCACGCATAGCAGTAAACGCTGCGTGTCCAGGAGTATCAAGGAAAGTAATCATGCCGTTTGGTGTTTCAACGTGATAAGCACCAATATGCTGCGTAATACCACCCGCTTCGCCAGAGGCAACGTGAGCTTTACGAATGTAATCAAGTGTTGACGTTTTACCGTGGTCAACGTGACCCATAATAGTAACAACCGGTGCACGACTTACTGCCGCTGCATCGTTGTCGCGATCGGCAAGTACCGCTTCTTCAAGTTCATTCTCTTTACGAAGAACAACTTTGTGGCCCATTTCTTCAGCAACAAGCGCTGCTGTTTCTTGGTCAATCACTTGGTTAATTGTCGCCATAGCACCCATTTTCATCATCACTTTGATGACTTCAGTGCCTTTAACTGACATTTTGCTCGCCAGTTCAGAAACAACAATTGTTTCACCAATTACAACATCTTGCTTAGCAACTACCGCTGATTTATCAAAACCATGTTGCATAGAAGCAGGCTTAGACATGCGACCTTTACGAACTTTACCACGGCGAGAATCACGCTCTTGCTTATCATCTTTAGATGACATTTTACGCTTGTTCGCTTTGGTTGGCTTACGAGCACCTTCTTCACGGCGATCTGCTTCATCTTCGGCTTCACGTGCATACGTTGAAGTCGTAACATGGTAATCTGTATTTTCTTCCATACTACCCTTTTTCTCTTCTTCAGCAGACCAACGCTCTTTGTTCTTCTCAGCCAATTCACGCGCTATTTCTAGCTGGCGCTGACTTTCCTCTTCAGCTTTACGTAATGCTTCGGCTTCTTGACGACGTTTTAGCTCTTCGGCTTCTTTTCGCGCTGCTTCTTGCTTAATTTTATCTTTAGCAGAAAGTTCTGGTTTCACTGCAGAACGTTTTGCTTTCTCATCAGCGTTGCTCTTGTCACTTGCTTGTGCTTCAAGTTTCGCTTTCTCTTCTGCTTCACGCTTTGCTTTTTCTTCCGCTTCGCGTTTTGCTTTTTCTTCAGCTTCACGTTTTGCTGCTTCTTCAGCTTCACGTTTCGCTAATTCTTCGGCTTCGCGCTGCGCAGCTTCTTCAGCTTGACGAGTCGCTTCATCATCAATTGCACTGCGCTTAACGTAGGTTCGTTTTTTACGCACTTCAACTTGAACATTCTTACTTTTACCACCGCCAGCGTTCACGCTAAGAGTACTGCGCGTTTTACGTTGCAGAGTCAAACGCGTCGGTTCGTTATCACCAGTAGTGTCGCCATGTTCTTTTCTCAGGTGAGATAGCAGTTGTTGTTTCTCGTCATCGGAAACGCTATCTACATCTGTTTTTTTCATGCCTGCATCAGCAAGTTGTTCTAATAAGCGGTCAACTGGCGTACCAATTTCTTCACTCAGTGCTTTAACTGTTAGTTGTGTCATGCCGCTTTCTCCCCTTGCTGAAAATTATTCTTCGTCGCCAAACCAACAAATATTACGTGCTGCCATAATAAGTTCACCAGCACGTTCTTCGGTAAGGCCTTCAATATTTTCAAGTTCATCAATACCTTGGTCAGCTAAATCTTCAAGTGTTACTACACCTTTGGCTGCCAGTTTAAATGCCATTTCACGCTCTAAACCTTCAAGAGCAAGTAGATCTTCAGCAGGCTCTAGACCTTCAAAAGACTCTTCTTGTGCCAATGCAATCGTTGTTAGAGCATTTTTAGCGCGAGTACGTAATTCTTCGATGAGATCTTCATCCAAGCCATCCACTTCGAGTAACTCAGCCTCTGGGACATAAGCCACTTCTTCAAGTGTTGAGAATCCTTCTTCGACAAGAAGCTCAGCGAAGTCTTGCTCAATATCAAGATACTTCATGAAGTTCTCGATTGAAGCCATTGATTCTTCTTGGTGTTTCTTCTGAAGATCAGCCACTGTCATGACGTTCAATTCCCAACCCGTCAATTGTGACGCTAGGCGAACGTTTTGACCATTACGGCCAATAGCTTGTGCTAAGTTGTCAGCTTCAACAGCGATGTCAATTGAATGTGCGTCTTCATCCATGATGATAGAGGCGACATCAGCAGGAGCCATTGCGTTGATAACAAACTGAGCTGGGTTATCATCCCAAAGAACGATATCAATACGCTCGCCACCAATTTCACTTGAAACCGCTTGAACACGTGCACCACGCATACCAACACAAGCACCTACAGGATCGATGCGTCTATCGTTGGTTTTTACTGCGATTTTTGCACGAGAACCAGGGTCACGAGCTGCACCTTTTAGTTCGATCAACTCTTCGCCAATTTCTGGCACTTCAACACGGAAAAGCTCTGCAAGCATCTCAGGTTTTGAACGAGTAATGAACAATTGGAAACCACGCGCCTCTGGGCGAACGGCGTACAACAGACCACGAACACGATCGCCTGGACGGAAGTTTTCGCGCGGCAGCTGATCATCACGTAAGATAACCGCTTCAGCATTGTTACCAAGATCAAGAATAACAGAATCACGATTCACTTTCTTAACCACACCAGTAACCAACTCACCTTCGTTGTCGATAAACTGTTCAACAATTTGCGCACGTTCAGCTTCACGTACTTTCTGTACGATAACTTGTTTTGCAGTCTGCGTGGTAATACGGTCAAACGTTACTGACTCAATTTGGTCTTCAACATATTGACCAAGTTCTGCCGTTTCGTCGTAGTACTTAGCCGCTTCGAAAGAAATTTCTTTCGTTGGGTTCTCTACTTCTTCAACAATTAACCAACGGCGGAATGTTTCAAACTCACCCGTTTTACGGTCAATGGCAACACGAACATCGATTTCGATGTCATGCTTCTTCTTTGACGATGTCGCTAGCGCAGTTTCAAGCGCCTCAAAAATACGTTCACGAGGTACTGCTTTCTCGTTTGAAACCGCTTCAACTACCGCTAAAATCTCTTTACTCATTTATCTAGCCTCTTAAGCTCTTTTCTCTAGGAGAACTAAAATTTAGGAATCAGGTTAGCTTTTGAAATGTTGCTAAGCGCAAATTGCTCTTCTTGCCCATCAACGCTAATCGCAACAGTTTCACCTTCAATAGAATGAATAATTCCTTTCCATTTTCGGCGGTTGCCTACGGCCATTTTCAAAACGATGCTGACTTCGTGACCAACAAACTGTTCATAGTGTGCTGCTTTAAAAAGTGGTCTTTCTAAACCTGGTGAAGAAACTTCTAGGTTATAAGCCACTGAAATTGGATCTTCAACATCAAGAACGGCACTTACTTGACGACTCACTTCAGCACAATCGTCAACAAGAATGCCATTTTCATGATCAATATAAATGCGTAGTGTTGAGTGCTCACCGGCACGAATAAACTCTAATCCAACTAACTCATAACCAGATGCTGCCACTGGAGCTTCAAGCATTTCAGTCAGTTGTCTTTCTAAACCAGTCATTTAAACCACTCCAGAAACAAAAAAAGGGCACAGAGCCCAATTTAAATCCCAAGCAACTATCTAAAATCTCAGCTTGAGAAATTTAGATAACAAAAAACCCCGAAAGTCGGGGTTTTTTGTTGCTGGACCCTGATGATTGAGAATCTAAATTCTCAATTGCAGTGAGGTTGACACTGCTCAAACTTGCATCCAAAACCCTAAAGAATTGGTTGCGGGGGCCGGATTTGAACCGACGACCTTCGGGTTATGAGCCCGACGAGCTACCAAGCTGCTCCACCCCGCGTCCGACTTGCGAGCATTATACGCTCAATCAAGTGATTTACAAGTTTGTAAATAATGGTGCCGAGAGAGGGACTCGAACCCTCACACCATAGGCGCTAGCACCTCATGCTAGTGTGTCTACCAATTTCACCATCTCGGCAATTATTTATACTTATCTAACGATAAGTTATTGCGGTATTTCATCACCAGCTTTTGCTGGTACATCAACCGCGGCATCAGTAGTTTGCTCAATCACTTGACCTTGTGTAGGGTCAACCCATTGTGATTCAGTTTTATGCGTAGACATATTGCCTAATGCCAAACTAAGGATGAAAAATACTGTTGCAAAAATTGCAGTCATTCGGGTTAGGAAATTTCCTGAGCCACCAGCACCAAACACAGTGTTTGAAGCGCCAGCACCGAAAGAGGCTCCCATATCTGCGCCTTTACCTTGTTGAATTAACACTAGGCCAATGATACCAAGCGCCGCCAACAGGTAAATCACAAGTAGAACTGTAAACATTACTTCCACCTATGTTCCAAATTGTTGAGCCAGCGCCGTTCTTATCAGTTGACTTAAACAAAGCTAGCGGCCTCCTCAGCGAAGGCGGACGCAATACTAACTAATGCAACCAATACTGACAAGCGCTATTTCGTAAAAAAGCACTGTTTGCGTATCAAACGCTCAAAAAAAGGGCAATAAACAGATACAAACACGGCTAACCAAGTTTATTAATGCTGATTCATCAAATAAAGCTTAGGTCAGCCGTTATTTAGCGCTAATTTAACAACTTGCTTTCACGGCTTGTGCAATTTTCAGTGCGGAATTTTTAACCAACTCCGCATCTTCACCTTCAACCATAACTCGTAGCAGTGGCTCAGTACCTGATTTACGTAGTAATACTCGCCCTTTGCTGCCAAGTTCAGCTTCAACAGCAGTAACCGCAGCTTTAACCGCTTCCGCTTCTAAAGGATTAGAATCACCGCTAAAACGGACATTTTCTAACACTTGTGGGTAGAGTGTCATGCCCTTGGCTAATTCATTTAGCGACAATTCACTGCCAACAACCGATGCAAGTACTTGCAAAGCGGCAACAATTGCATCGCCGGTAGTCACTTTGTCGAGCAGGATGATGTGCCCTGAATTTTCAGCACCAATTTTCCATCCCTTCTCCAGAAGTTTTTCCATCACATAGCGGTCACCAACGGCAGCTCTGGTAAATGGAATACCAAGCTGTTTTAAGCCATTTTCCATACCAAGGTTAGTCATTAATGTCCCCACAACACCACCTTTCAACTCGCCTCGGCGCAGAGCATCACGGGCAATAATGTACGCAATTTGGTCACCATCGACTTTATTGCCAAGCTCGTCAACCATGATGATTCGATCGCCATCACCATCAAATGCCAAACCTAGCGCGGCATTTTCTGCGACCACTCGCTGCTGTAGCGCTCTTACATCTGTAGCACCGACTTCATCGTTGATATTGAGACCATTAGGCTCAACACCCATCGCAATAACTTCAGCACCTAGCTCTTTAAATACGTTAGGAGCAATGTGGTAAGTGGCACCATGTGCGCAATCCACTACAATTTTTAAGCCTGCCAAGCTTAATTTTGACGGAAAAGTGCTTTTACAAAACTCAATGTAACGACCCGCAGCATCAACTAAACGTGTTGCTTTGCCTAACTCTGCCGATTCAACACACTCGATATCTTTATCCAGCTCAGCCTCAATCGCCAATTCGATATCATCTGGCAATTTTGTGCCTTCTGACGAGAAGAATTTAATCCCATTATCATAATAAGGGTTATGTGACGCCGAAATAACGATGCCCGCTTCAGCACGGAAAGTTTGTGTTAAGTAAGCGACGGCAGGTGTTGGCATTGGGCCAGTCAGTGTCGCTTTTAGTCCCGCAGCCGCCAACCCAGCTTCTAAAGCTGATTCAAGCATATAACCAGAGATACGCGTATCTTTACCAATGATGACTTTTTTGGTGCCTTGTTTTGCTAGTACGCGTCCAGCAGCCCAGCCTAGCTTTAATACGAAATCAGGAGTGATAGGGTATTGTCCAACTTTACCGCGGACACCATCTGTACCAAAGTAACGTCTTTTGTCAGACATGATTCTTCCTTAATTATTATTTTTAACTATTTTGAATAATGGTTTGCACAATTTTCATTGCCTCAAGAGTTTCATCGACATCATGAACCCGAATAATTTGTGCACCTTTCATCGCTGCTACCGTCGCGCATGTTACGCTCGCTACCATACAGTCTGCTGGATTTTTTTCTAGCAGCTTAAAAATCATAGATTTCCGAGACATTCCCGCCAAAATAGGAAAACCTAGCTGATGAAAGGCTTCAAGGTGTGCCAGAAGATGATAATTGTGCTCGAGCGTTTTTCCAAATCCAAAACCGGGATCAAGAATAATTTGTTCACGAGCAATACCTACATTCTCACACGCAACAACGCGCTCTTGAAGAAATGCCTTTACATCGGTAAGAACATCTTGATAACAAGGGCTCATTTGCATGGTTCTTGGTTGGCCTTGCATATGCATTAAACAGATAGGCACACCAGCCTTGGCTGCTACCTCTAATGCTCCTGGCTCTTGTAATGCTCGTACATCATTGATCAGATCGGCGCCGGCATTAACCGCCTGCCTCATCACTTCTGCTTTACTGGTATCTATCGATATCCATACATTATGTTTCGCTCGAATCGCTTTAATGACTGGAACAACGCGTTGTAGCTCATCCTCTAATGTCACTTCAGGCGCGCCCGGTCTTGTTGACTCACCACCGATGTCAATAATGCTAACACCGGCTGCGATCATTTTTTCTGCGCGTTCTATAGCCAATTCAAGTGAATTAAATTTACCGCCATCTGAAAATGAATCTGGCGTTACATTAAGTATACCCATCACATGTGGGCGGTCGAAAATCAGCGTTTTCGTTGGAGTTTGAATCTTCATTTTGCTCTAAAACACAAAAACCCCGAGTGAACTCGGGGCTTAATTAAAGGATTAATGATTACTCAGCATCTTTCTTTTCTGAGGATTCATCTGGTGTCGCTTCAGCAGCAGGCTCTTTGGTTTGCTCTTGAGCTTTTTCCGCTTCAGTACTGACTTCCGCATCATCGGCTTTTGCCTTTGCTTGATCGCCCCAACCTGCAGGCTCCCGGATTTCAGTTTTACGTTCCATTAGATCATCAATTTGACCAGCATCGATAGTTTCATATTTCATCAATGCATCTTTCATTGAGTGCATAATATCCATGTTATCTTCAAGGATTTTACGCGCTCGGTCGTAGTTGCGATCGATAATCTTACGAACTTCATCATCAATAAGCTTAGCGGTGTCGTTCGACACGTGCTTGGTTTGAGTTACGCTACGACCAAGGAATACTTCACCTTCATCTTCAGCATAAAGCAATGGACCCAGTTTTTCTGAGAAGCCCCATTGTGTCACCATCTTACGAGCGATATCCGTGGCACGTTCAATATCGTTAGAAGCGCCTGTTGATACGTTATCCTTACCATAAATTAGCTCTTCAGCTAAACGGCCGCCATACAAGCTAGAAATCATCGACTCTAGATGTAGTTTCGACATGCTGACACGATCTTGCTCTGGCAGATACATAGTCACACCTAACGCTCGGCCACGAGGGATAATTGAGACTTTGTATACTGGATCATGCTCTGGTACTAAACGTCCAACGATAGCGTGCCCAGCTTCATGGTACGCGGTTGACGCTTTGGTTTCTTCAGACATCACCATTGAACGGCGCTCAGCACCCATCATAATTTTGTCTTTGGCTAATTCGAATTCAACCATAGAAACATTACGCTTGTTACCACGAGCCGCAAACAATGCCGCTTCGTTTACAAGGTTCGCAAGGTCTGCACCAGAGAAACCAGGTGTACCACGTGCAATCAATGATGGTTCAACATCACCCGCTAGCGGCACTTTACGCATATGAACTTTCAATATTTGTTCACGGCCGCGTACATCAGGCAAGCCAACAACCACTTGACGGTCAAAACGACCAGGACGAAGCAACGCAGGGTCTAAAACATCCGGACGGTTCGTTGCAGCGATAACGATAATACCTTCGTTACCTTCGAAACCATCCATCTCAACCAGCATTTGGTTTAGTGTTTGTTCACGCTCATCGTGACCACCACCGACACCAGCACCACGTTGACGACCAACCGCATCGATTTCATCGATAAAGATGATACACGGTGCCGCTTTCTTTGCTTGTTCAAACATGTCACGCACACGAGATGCACCAACACCAACAAACATTTCAACGAAGTCAGAACCTGAAATGGTAAAGAACGGTACTTTCGCTTCACCTGCAATTGCTTTAGCAAGCAGCGTTTTACCCGTACCAGGAGGACCAACCATTAAGATACCTGTTGGTATTTTACCGCCCAGTTTTTGGAAGCGACTTGGATCACGCAAGTAGTCAACCAGCTCTTTCACATCTTCTTTCGCTTCATCGCAGCCAGCAACGTCACCAAAGTTAGTTTTAATTTGCTCTTCACTCATCATACGAGCTTTGCTCTTACCAAATGACATTGCGCCTTTACCGCCGCCGCCTTGCATTTGACGCATGAAGAAGATCCAAACCCCAATCAATAGAATCATTGGGAACCAAGAGATGAAAATAGTTCCGAGCAAGCTTTGCTCTTCTGGAGGCGTTCCTTGTACTTTCACGTTTTGGTTGATCAAGTCATCAAGTAGCTTTTGATCATACACTGGCATGTAAGTTACATAACGAGCACCACCACCTCTACGAGTAAAGGTAATTTCACTGTTGTTAAATTGAGCATCTTGAATCTGGCCTTGGCCAACTTCCTGTACAAACGTGGTGTAATCAACTGCTTTGCCGTTACTATCACCAGGGCCGAAGCTCTGGAACACCGACATTAAAACAACAGCGATAACTAGCCACAGAATTAAATTTTTTGCCATATCACTCAAGGTGTAAGCCTCGCGATAACTAGTTGTAATTAAAGGTAGGGTACTACAGTTTGTAACCTGTAGCCATAGTGTTAACTCATGCTTTGCACAGCAAAAACGTTAACCTTTGTAACCAGTGGCTACAATGTACACTTCTCGAGAGCGAGCTCTCGATGAGTCGGGTTTGCGAATCTTTACGGCCTTGAACATGTCTCGGATATCCTTAACATATTGGTCGAACCCTTCGCCTTGGAATACTTTGACCACAAAACTACCATTTGGGGCAAGAACTTGTCGACACATATCTAAAGCAAGTTCAACTAAGTACATTGCTCTGGGTTGGTCAACCGATAAATTGCCGGCCATATTAGGGGCCATATCAGACATCACTACATCTACCATGTCTGGCTGGATGCGTTCTAATAGTGCTTCTAACACAGATTCTTCACGGAAATCACCTTGTAGAAAGGCAACGCCTGCGATGGAATCCATTGGTAAGATATCACATGCGATAACTTGCCCTTCATCACCGACAATACCTGCCGCATATTGAGACCAACCACCAGGGGCTGCCCCCAAATCAACGACGGTCATTCCCGATTTCAGCAATTTATCTTTATTTTGAATTTCTTCAATTTTGAAGATAGCACGAGAACGGTAACCTTTCTTCTTGGCTTCATTCACATACTTGTCATCAAAGTGTTCTTTCAACCAACGGCCAGAGCTCGCTGAATGCTTCTGTTTACTCATTCGATTCCTAACTGAAATGCTTCTATCCAAGAAAGTATGGTATAAAATATAGTCTTCAAGCATAGATGGCGTTAAAATAGCGTTTTTCAACCCTTATATTAAATAAAATTGGCCGCGTAATGAACCTAAGCACCAAACAAAAGCAGCATCTTAAAGGCCTAGCACACAGTCTAAAACCTGTTGTGCTTATGGGCGCAAATGGACTCACTGAGGCTGTTCTAGCGGAAATCGAAATTGCACTGAACCACCACGAACTGATTAAAGTTAAAGTGGCATCAGAAGATCGCGAAACTAAACAGTTGATCATTGATGCCGTTGTTCGTGAAACTGGCGCAGAAAAAGTACAGACTATCGGTAATATTCTTGTACTGTTCCGCCAATCAGAGCAGCGTAAAATCGAAATTCCTCGCAAATAGAGTCTATCGTTATTCTCTATTTAGTCATGGATAAAGACAAAAAAGGTCGCATGTTGCGACCTTTTTGATTTCTGACCTTCAGTTAAATGTATTCAACTTTGTCAATTTCGAAATCTTTATCGCCACCTGGGGTAGCAATAATCACTTCATCGCCTTCCATTTTACCGATCAAACCGCGTGCAATCGGAGAACTAACAGAAATTCGACCCAATTTAATATTAGCTTCATCTTCACCGACAATTTGATAACGCTTTTCTTCGTCGGTATTGACATCGATCACTGTTACTGTCGAACCAAAAATTACTTTACCCGTATTTTCCATTTTAGTGACATCAATCACTTGAGCAACAGAAAGCTTGTATTCGATATCGCGAATTTGAGCTTCGCAAATGCCCTGCTCTTCACGAGCGGCATGATATTCAGCATTCTCTTTTAAATCGCCAAGCTCACGCGCAGTTGCGATAGCTTCTGAAATTTGTGGGCGCAGTTTTAATAGCCTATCTAGCTCGGTACGCAGTAGCTGTTCACCACGTACTGTCATTGGAACTTTTTCCATTTTACACCTCATATGCCAAAACTTTCTTTGGGCAAAACAAAACTACCCAACCTGTTAGGCTAGGTAGTAGATGGAACAACATAATTACTGATTAGTGTAATCAAACTTTGTGACTAAATCACCTGAAATCAAGTGACTCTTTGATCATCTTTTGTCAATTGAATCAAAAAAAACGGCAGTGAAACACTCTCCACCACACTACAAGGCAAATCATTTCGCACAAAAAACCGACCCACATCACTAAAAAAAAATAAAATAGGAACAAATCAAACCAGCTTTAAAAACCAATTTTATTTTAAAAAAAACAAAGACTTGATATTTATTTACCACAAATAAAGCATCGTTCATAAGTCCGATTTATATCATTTTACTAACTAATAAGGGAACTTAAGGGTAAAAAGTAGCACAAGAAATATTAAAAGCACCTTGTCGTATATGATTTAAGGTTTTACACAAAGCTGACATATGCAACATGTTTGGGATTTATTATTTCTCTTAGGACGATACATACGTCGGAAATAAAAATTTATGGACAATAAATTAGGACTAAATAAGATGAACAAAACTCTGATTGCTCTAGCAGTATCAGCCGCAGCAGTGGCTACAGGCGTAAACGCAGAAGGCGTAAACCAAAGCAGTGACCGTGCTGGCTCTACAGTGTACAGCTCTCAAGGCAACACTCTAGAAATCGGCGGTCGTGCTGAAGCGCGTCTGTCTCTTAAAGATGGTAAAGCTCAAGACAACTCTCGTGTACGTTTGAACTTCCTAGGTAAAGTTGCGATCAACGACAGCCTATACGGTGTTGGTTTCTACGAAGGTGAATTCACTACTGCAGATAATGACGTAACCGTTGATGGTGATCAAAAATCAGGTTCAGACCTTGATAATCGTTATGGTTACGCTGGTATCGGTGGTAACTTCGGTGAAGTGACTTACGGTAAAAACGACGGTGCACTAGGTGTTATCACAGATTTCACTGATATCATGTCTTACCACGGTAACTCTGCAGCAGATAAAATCGCTGTTGCTGACCGTTCTGATAACATGTTGTCGTACAAAGGTCAATTTGCTGACTTTGGTCTAAAAGCAAGCTACCGTTTTGCTGACCGTACAGACTCATTAACAGATTCTGGTTATGATGATAACGGTGCTGACGGTTACTCAATCTCTGGTATCTATGCATTCGGCGACACTGGTTTCAAACTAGGTGCAGGTTACGCAGACCAAGCTGATCAAAACGAGTACATGGTTGCGGCATCTTACACAATCGCTGATGCTTATATCGCTGCTATTTACACTGATGGCGAACTAGCAAAAACTAACGGTGATTACACTGGTTACGAAGTTGCATTTGGTTACAAACTACCAGGTTCATCTGCGATTACAGCAACGTACAACAATGCTGAAACTTTTGATGAGACTTCTGCAAATCAATTTGCAATTGACTACACCTACTACTTCAAGCCTAACTTCCGTACTTACATCTCTTACAACTTCAACATGATTGATGAAGGCGATAAGATCGGTTCAGTTAAAAATAACGCTGGTCTAATCAGCACTGCAACTAAAGCACAAGCTGAAGATGAGCTAGCTCTAGGTCTACGTTACGACTTCTAGTCTATTGACTTAATGTCTTAGATGCCAAACGCCTGCTGACTAGCAGGCGTTTTTGTATCTCGCTATACTGTCAGTCACACTCTGTTTTGAAATACTGATTATGTCACTACTGCATCGCCGCTTTATCTCACTTGTTTCTTTTGTGCTGCTACTCAGTAATTCTACCTTTACAGCCTTTGCCTACTCGCCACTTGAAGCCTTACCTCAAGGAAGCCGCGTCGGGCTGCTGGTAAAGCCATTAGGTTCTGAATATATTTTCCAGCAAACAGACAATCTCGGTCTTTATTTTCCACCAGCCAGCACATTAAAGCTGGTTACTGCCCTAGCAGCCAAACTGGAGCTCGGTGATCAATATCGTTTTTCAACTACGCTCACGCACAGTGGCAATGACATCATCATTCGCTTTTCTGGCGATCCAACATTAACCAACCAAGATCTCAAAAATCTACTTACCACCCTCAAAAAACAAGGATTAAGTAGAATTAACGGTGATCTCTGGTTAGATAATTCCATTTTTAGCGGTTACGACCGCGCAGTCGGTTCGCCGTGGGATATTCTAGGGGTATGCTATAGCGCCCCATCGACAGCCATCACCTTAGATGGCAACTGTGTACAAGCTTCTATCTATACTCAAGATGATGGAAAAACCCGCGTCTACGTTCCTGAGCAGTACCCGATTCATGTAACGACTAATGCGCAAACGGTTAGCAAACTCGAACAAGAAAGTACCCGTTGCGATTTAGAACTAACCACCTCTGAGCAAAATAATTACCAATTAAATGGCTGCTTAGCCGAGCGGAGTAAACCGCTACCGCTCAAATTTGCCGTGCAAGATCCTAACTTGTATACCACTCGAACTATCTATAAACAGCTAAAACAGGTCGGAATTAGCTTAGAAGGTGAAGTGAAAGTGGGCAGCTACCATGCTGAAAAAGGACGTGTTATTGCAAAGCACCAGTCTCAGCCACTTGAGGTATTGCTAGAGATCATGCTCAAAGAATCGGACAATTTGATCGCTGATAGCCTCACAAAAACATTGGGTCGCCACTTTTTCATTCAACCGGGCAGCTTTAATAATGGTACCGAGGCAATTAAACAGATCATCTTCTCTCGCACTGGGGTCAATCTCGAACATGCTCAACTTGCTGACGGTTCCGGTTTATCACGAAATAATCGACTTTCAATCGACAGCATGGCTAATATCCTCAACTACATTTGGCAAAATGATCACACACTAGGCTTAATTGCGATAATGCCCAAAGCAGGCGAATCAGGCACTTTACGCTATCGTTCTAGCATGCGCGGGCAAGATGTTAAAGGGCAGTTAGTTGCCAAGAGTGGTTCGTTATACGGCAGTTATAACATGGCGGGGTTTGGCTTAGACAAACAGGGCAAGCCGAGTACTCTATTCGTCCAGTTTGTGACCGATTATTACCCAAATAATAGAAGCAGCCAACCTAATGTTACTGCTCCTATTACTCAATTTGAGACGCTTTTTTTCCAAGATGTGGTCAAATTCAGTCAGCTTAATCCTAAGAAGTAGTTAACCACATTGAAATAGATCCACATACCAGAAATATCAACCATAGAGGCCAGCACAGGGCTGACGAGCACGGCGGGGTCTAATTTAAACACTCGCGCAATTATCGGCAATATACCGCCAATGGTGGTCGAAATCGTCACTTGGATAAACAACGCCACTGCTATTGCCAAGGCAATACTTTGCAAGCTAAAGCCACCCGCTGAATTGGCATCACTAAATAGCATAATGCGCGCGACCATCACCGCAGAAATCGCCACAGCAAGGCAAACAGCTACCCGGCTCTCTTTCCACAGCACAAGTAACCATTGACGCTTTTTTAATTCCCCAACCGCTAACGCGCGTACAACCAATGTCGCGGCTTGCGAGCCAGTATTACCGCCCGCCGCCGCGATGACTGGCATGTACACGGCTAATAACACTAGTTGGCTTAAAGTATCTTCGTATTGAGTAATAATAAGCCCTGATACGATACCTAATAGCGCTAACACAATGATCCAACCAATACGTTGTTTGACGTGTTCGAGCACACTAGTGGTTAAATAGCTTTGCGCGGTTTCGACCTCTGAATAAATAAAACCAAGTTGGTTAGCATAGTGACGTGCACGCATGTCATGACCATCTTTGTCTAATTCAGTTAATAGTTGTTGCACATACCCCACCGAGCAATGACGCAAAATAGCGACAGCCTCTTCAATAGGCATTACGGTGAGTAAATGTACCTGTTTCTCCTGCTCATACTGTAAAAATGCATTACGTGCTGCACCGATCTCTTCTTGAGAAAAGCTTGGTGAATTTTCAATATAGATGTTGCTCATTACCGTCATGGCGAATCTCCCGATTGGCAAAGGTAACGACCACCGAAATGAACCCCAAACAACCCAATATCACAGCAGCGAATAATGCTGCAGTCATAAAAACGTTGATCAGTGATTTTCATCTCAATCTAGAGATAAGGAGAAAAATATAGAAAGGACTGAATAGAAAAGGAATGCCCTACCACCTAAGGTAGGAACGAAGATCGCCAATACCGAAAGCGGTTATTTTTCTCCCTTCATACTAGGGGGATGGTCGGTATTGTTCATATAAATCTCCGAAGGTACTGCCCAATTAGCAGTGGCGAGAGTCTACCAAAAGTAAAACCAAAATACAGCCTGATTTTAAAGTTTTTAATTCATTCCAACATATTGATAAGTAATCATAAAAATAGAATAAATAAGCAACCAATAAAAAAGCGCCCGCAGGCGCTTTAACGTTCACAATAGGCTTATTTTATCGTGACTCGAGCAAACTTACGCTTACCAACTTGATAAACGTACGTGCCAGCGGTTGGTAGATACTTAGTATCTTCGATTTTCTCACCGTCTTGCTTTGCGCCGCCTTGCTTAATCATTCGCATTGCATCAGACGTTGAGCCAACCAGGCCTGCATCTTTTAACAAATTGGTAATTGCAATACCGGCATCAAATTCAAACTCTGGCATTTCGTCAGGCATTGCGCCTTTTTGGAAACGGTTAATGAATTCTTGCTCAGCCGCATCGGCATCGGCTTCTGAATGGAAGCGAGCAATAATTTCTTTAGCAAGTAAAATCTTAATATCGCGAGGGTTAGTACCACTTTCGACATCCACTTTAAACTGTTCAACTTCCGCTAATGGACGGAATGAAAGCAGTTCATAGTAGCTCCACATCAAGGTGTCGGAGATCGACATGATCTTACCGAACATTTCACTTGGTGATTCACTAACACCAATGTAGTTGTGCGCAGACTTAGACATTTTTTTCTCACCGTCTAAGCCGACAAGCAATGGCATCATCAACACAATTTGTGGCTTCTGACCATTGGCCTTTTGTAATTCACGCCCCATCAGTAGGTTGAATTTTTGGTCAGTACCACCTAACTCAACGTCCGTTTCCATTGCTACTGAATCATAACCCTGTAGGAGTGGATACATAAATTCATGAATAGCAATAGGTTGGCCGTTCGCATAACGCTTTTTAAAGTCATCACGCTCTAACATACGAGCCACGGTTTGGTTTGATGCTAGGCGAATCATACCTTCTGCGCCTAATTGCGATAACCATTCCGAGTTAAACTGAATCTTAGTTTTAGCTGGGTCTAAGATTTTAAACACCTGCGTTTTATAGGTTTCAGCGTTACGCAATACGTCTTCACGCGTCAACGGTGGACGAGTGGTATTTTTACCACTTGGATCACCAACCATACCGGTGAAATCACCGATCAAAAACGTGACTTCATGACCAAGGTCTTGGAAAGTACGAAGTTTGTTTAAAATCACCGTGTGACCAAGGTGAATGTCTGGTGCCGTTGGATCTGCGCCTAACTTAATGCGTAGTGGGCGACCTTCTTTTAGCTTCGCGATTAATTCTTCTTCTGGGATTAGCTCTTCAACGCCGCGTTTAATCTCAGCTAAAGCCGCTTCAATACTCGCCATTCTTGTTCACTCCTACAGATTTGGCAAAATTTAATAGTTGAACATCTTACTTGAATAGCGATGCTTTTTGAAACCAGTTAGACTAACGAACTGACCAATTTTTTTATAATTTACTAAACGAACCTGAATATGTTGTCTATTTTTGCTCGTCTTCCTTGGATACACAGAGCCCTTATCGCTTTTCTCAGTGCCATCATTGTATTTGCTCTGTTTTTTCTGCCCGATCCAAAAGACCTATCGAGAGATCAAGAACGCTTGGAAATTGGTCGGCATTATCCACTGACGATAAACGCTGAAGCACTCTCTCCCGGCGTGTCTATCGCCCCATCTGCGGTACTGCGTTGGGAAACGTATCAGGTTCGCCCTGGCGAAAGCACCGCCGTACTGTTTCAGCGGATTGGACTTTCTTCGCGTTTACTTTATCAACTTACATCGACTAACGATGATATTAACCACCAATTATCACGCTTGAACCCTGGTGATGAACTGCAGTTCGGATTTGATGAAAATAATGAGTTGATTCAACTTAAACGAAAAATTAATGCATTTGAAAGCTTCCGCATTACCAAGTCTGGGGACAGTTTCACCTCTGAATTTGATAAAAAAGAGGTGATGTACCAATACAATTATGCTGAAGCGAGCATTACCTCTAATTTCTGGAATGCTGCGATATCCGCGGGCCTGACAGCGAACCAAATTATGGAATTGGCCGGGATATTTGGCTGGGACATCGACTTTGCGCTCGATATTCGTGAAGGTGACCAATTCAAATTGCTCTATCAAGAAAAAGTGGTTGAAGGTGAAATCATTGGCAGAGGCAATATTATTGCCGCCACCTTTACCAACCAAGGTACGCAGTTTACGGCCATTCTTGATGACAGCACGGGCAATTATTACGACGAAAATGGCCGTGCGATGAAAAAAGCCTTCTTACGCTCGCCTATCGATTTTCGTCGTGTATCTTCAAACTTCAACCCAACGCGCCGCCACCCAGTGACAGGAAAAGTAACCGCCCACCGAGGTACCGATTACGCCGCTCCTGTCGGCACGCCAATTTGGGCCGCTGGTGATGGCGTTGTCGAGAAATCGAGCTATAACCAATTTAATGGTAATTACGTATTTATCCGCCATAGCAATACCTACATCACAAAATATTTGCACCTAAAACGTCGCATGGTCAAAACAGGTCAGCGTGTTAAGCAAGGACAAACCATTGGTACTTTGGGGGGCACAGGGCGAGTTACCGGCCCGCACTTGCACTATGAATTTCTGGTTAATGGCGTGCATAAAAACCCAAGAACGGTCTCTTTACCGCAGTCAAAATCACTAACGGGCAAAGCGAAAACGACCTTCATTGCCAACGCACAAATTCGTATGGGTAAATTAGAACGCTATAGTCAACTACTGTACGCGAGCAAATAATAAGTTGCTGATTTGATGACAAAGATAAAGCCCAATGCTGTGGGCTTTATCTTTGTCACGTTAGCTATTTTCACTGTCAGTCTGAACCCGTTGCCGCCCAAGCATGAGTAAACAAGGCGTCAATACTAAGGTTAACACCGTTGCAAAGGTCAACCCACCAGCAACTGCCGTTGCAAGCTGTGACCACCACTGCGTACTTGGTGCACCAAACTCAATTTTTTGGTTAATCAGGTCAATGTTCATTTCAAGAACCATGGGCAATAAGCCAAGAATTGTCGTCACGGTGGTAAGCATTACTGGCCTTAAGCGCTGAACACCGGTACGTAAGATCGCTTCTTGCTTTGATAAACCTCGGCCTAACAGTTGGTTGTAAGTATCAATCAGTACAATATTGTTATTCACCACAATACCAGCCAACGCAATTACACCAATTCCTGACATAATGATGCCAAACGGTTTTTGGAAGATAAGTAGCCCAGCAAAAACGCCGACCGTTGAAAACAGCACCGCACTCAGAATAAGGAACGCTTGATAGAAACTGTTAAATTGCGTGACTAGAATCAGCGCCATGACCGCTAAGGCAATCAAAAATGCATTTTGCAGGAATGCAGATGAATGCTCCTGCTCTTCATTTTGACCACGCAACTTAAATTCAACACCGCTAGGTAAGTTTAGCTCAGACAAAGCTTGAGTCACTTTCGGTAACTCTAACGCAAGGTTATAGCCTTCGTTGAGATCCGCCATAATGTCGATAACACGCCGTCCATCAATACGCTTGATGGTATCTTGTTTATGGTCAGGCTTGATCTGAGCAAAGTTGGTTATCGGCACAAGGCCAACTGGCGTGTTGACTCGTAGTTGATCAAAGCGACCTATATCTCGCTTCTCTTCAGGATAACGAACCAAGATGTCGACTTCTTCATTCGCATCATCAGGCAAGTAATCACCAATTTTTAAGCCATTAGTGACAAACTGAACGGTATTGCCAACCAAGGTGGCGTCTGCGGAAAA
This sequence comes from Vibrio sp. 1180_3, assembly GCF_029478545.1. Classification (NCBI taxonomy): domain Bacteria; kingdom Pseudomonadati; phylum Pseudomonadota; class Gammaproteobacteria; order Vibrionales; family Vibrionaceae; genus Vibrio; species Vibrio sp. 1180_3. Next base: position 138,727 of record NZ_SJFM01000003.1, on the reverse strand, counting down.
ACGCGAGGCATCATCGCGACGAATATCAATACGCCAGTCAATCCCCGCTTTGCTCGAAGTGTCACTAATATTAGTTAAGGCAGGGTTATTATCCGCCCATTGCCTGACTATTTTAGCCGCAACTTCAAGGTTTTCCGGTGTGCGAGCCGACATTTCGATCACCAGATCATTCTCAACCGGTGGTCCTGCATCGGGAAATTTATACTCAATTTCTACACCAGCAAATTGATTGGTCACAGATTTGAGATCTTCAATGATAGCTTTTACGCTACGTCGGTATTGCCAATCAACAGGGGTTATTTGAATTTGACCGATTTCATCTTCACCACCAGTGCGAGTATAAACGCTTTCAAACTCCTCATGGCCGAGCATCACTTGCTCGATTTCCTGCATGATCACATCTTTCTCTTGAATAGAAAGATCGCCATAAGATCGTACTTTGACATTAAAATAGGGCGGATCAACTTCCGGGAAAAACTCTGCCCCTAGCCCAGCCTTGGCATAGGTAAAACCAATCGCGATCGCCAGTAAAATAGCACTGAGCAAAATTTTCAGTGGGTGCTTAATCGCAATGGCAAGAGTGTGGTAGTAAAGCTTAGTGATACCCGTTGCTTGTGTGAAGTCACCATCATGCAATGCCAGCATTCGGGCCTGACTTTGCGCGGATACATACTGTGGCCGGCCGATTAAACTGCCGAGTACTGGCACAAACAACAGCGCCATAACCAAAGAGGCAGCTAGTGTTGCTATCAAAGTTAAAGGTAAGTACTTCATGAACTCACCGGTAACATCTGGCCAAAAAAGCAAGGGAGCAAAAGCAGCAAGTGTCGTGGCCGTTGAAGCGGTGATTGGCCATGCCATGCGTTTTGCGGCATCTCGATATGCTTGTTTACGAGGCGTGCCTTCTTGCATGCGGCGATCAGCAAATTCCGTAACTACTATCGCCCCATCAACCAACATGCCGACGGCCATAATCAATGAAAACAGTACGATAATGTTAACGGTTAAGCCAAACAGTGACAGCACCAACAACCCAGTTAGAAATGAGCCAGGGATCGAAATGCCGACCAACAGTGCGGTTCTCATGCCCAAAATCGCGATGATAACAATTACCACCAAAATAATGGCAGAAAGAATATTGTTTTGTAGATCATTGAGCATGATCTCCACATCTTTGGATTCATCCCATGTGTATTTGACTAGTAAGTTGCTTGGCCATTCCTCTCGCTTTTGCGCTTCGTTCATTACCGCTTTGACTAGCTCCACAGTATCAATAATATTTTCGCCCGCCCGCTTTTTAACATCCAAAACCACCGCAGACTTACCATCTAAACGCGCAAAACTTTCTGGGTCACGAAATGCCCGCCGGACCGTAGCAATATCACCAAAAGTGATCACTTGCTTACCATCAACCTTAACTGGAAGCTCTAATACATCTTTCAGTGAGTCAAATACTGAAGGGACCTTCACCGAAAAGCGACCATAACCAGTATCTACAAATCCGGCAGCAACTACTCGGTTATTGAGCGCAATTAAGTTATAGATATCACCTTGGTCTAAACCGTAGCTCTCCATTAACAACGGATCGACGATGATCTCAACAATATCGTCACGATCCCCTGCAATATCAACTTCCAGCACTTGACGATAACTCTCTAATTTATCTCGAAGTTGACGCGCAATTTGCACAATTGTTCTTTCAGGAACAGTACCGTACAACACCACCGACAATACCGGCTGCTCAGAAGCTAGCGTCACTTCATTGACAGTCGGCTCATCACTGTCTGCTGGTAGTTTTGGCTCTGCTAAGTTAACCGCATCTCGAACATCTGCCATTGCTTTATCTAGATTAACGCCAACATTAAACTCCAACACCACCGAAGCATGTCCTTCAGAAGCATTCGAAGTCATCTCTTTTACTCCCTCAATCGAGCGCATTTCCTGCTCTAAAGGGCGTACGATAAGACGCTCGGCATCACTCGGTGAAATACCTTGATGGCTGACAGAAACGTAGATGATGGGAATAGTTATGTCAGGGCTAGACTCTTTCGGAATGGTAAAATAGGTTGCTATGCCCGCAATTAAGATCAGCAGCAGTAATGACAGCATGGTTCGCGAACGTGATAACGCCGCATCAATAATGGAAAACATCGCGCCCCCTACTGTGCTTCAGCGTTTGCTTGCTTGACTGCAATCACTTGATCACCATCTCGCACAAAACCTTGCCCAACGGTGATAATATCAACCTTCTCACCAAGCCCAGTTAGCCATACACCGTCTTGCTCTGCTTTGACGAGATTGATAGGCATAAAACGGACGCGATCTTCAACTAAGGTTTTAACGCCAAGGTTGCCATCAGCATCCAAAGCAAGCATCGCAGGTGTGACTTTTACGGCAAGTTGTGTTTCTAGACTGAGCTCTACCTCTGCGCTAACGCCGGCTGGAATGGCCTGATTTGGGTTAGCCAATTCAACTTCAATAGCAAAAGTATTGGTGGTCGGTGAAGAAACCCGTGAAATATACCTCACCCGACCTTCTACCGTTGAACCATCAATAAAACGAATTGTGGCGAGCTGATCTTGTTTTATTTTCTGGATATGTCTCTCGCTCACATCCGCTTCGATGACTAATTTACTTAAATCAATAAACGTCGCTATCGGATCACCGATACCAACAAAGTCACCCTTTTCTACCAAAAGGTTTTCAACAATACCGTCAAAAGGAGCAACCACCGAGGTATTACGCAACGCTAATTTTGCACGGCTTTCCATCGCCTTGGCATCGGCTAAAGCTGCCTGCGCGGTAGCAAACGCCACCTCACCTTGCAAACCTCGGTTTTTCAATGACTGCGCGGCTTTAAACTCTTTTTGCTTCACTTGTAAAAGCGCTTGAGCGCTGTCTAGTTGTGCGGCTAAATCACCTTTATCAATGGTAACGATTGGCTGCCCTTTGGTGATTGATTGACCTTTAGTAGCCGTTAATTGAGTAATTTTCCCCGCAATTTCAGCGCCAATCGTTGCTACGCGATCCGGTGCCGTTCGACCGTATAAATCAATACGTTTATCGGTTTGTTGTGCTTGAAATGATTGATAAACAACTTTAGCTAAGGGAATTGTTGTGACGGATTTCTGGCGAGGTTCTTCGGCTTTCAACGAACCAAGTCCTAGCCAAAGAGCAAGAAGCAGGATGAAAAAAGTAGAAATAAGCCATGGTCTTTGCGTAAAAAAGCCACCGAACTGTCGGTTGCTCGCCTGAGTATCTGGCATAGATAATCCCTTATTATGTTATTGCCTGAACGGCAAAGCCCTACGAAACATCCTCATACGTAGGGCTTGTTAACTAGTTCATTTGTCTAGCTAAATATGCATCATTTATACACTAAATGATGCACCACAACCGCATGTTGTTGTGGCATTAGGGTTATTCACAAAAAAACGTGAACCTTCCAACCCTTCGGTATAATCAACAACACCGCCAATGAGATATTGTAAGCTCATAGGGTCAACAACTAGGGTTACACCGCTATTAACAATAGTGGTATCACCTTCGTTAACATTTTCATCAAAGGTAAAACCATACTGGAAACCGCTACAACCACCACCTGTAATGTATACACGCAGCTTTAATGCAGGGTTTTCTTCTTCAGCAATTAACATTTGAACGCGTTTTGCAGCTGTATCAGAAAACGACAATGGTACGTTTACTTCACTCACGATGACCTCTCTCACTCGTGTAAATACCTGTCAGGTTTATACCTTTCCAACTTGAAACTACAGCGGAATTGGCTACGTTCGCTCACCCCATCACATCGTTTATCTATGCTCATGGGGATTAGCTCACCAGCAGCCTAGCTGCAACTGCAAGTTGTTTGGGTATATTATGATCAATTCATACCTGCAAAGGTGACTCTTTTTTAATAATGAGTCGATTATCCAATACCTGACCTATTCGTTCAAGTATTCACCATCACTTAACTTAAACTCTGATTTTACAGAGAGTGAACAGCAAACTAGTGGTTGTATCACCGGTTGTACACCATCTTTAACACCGCTGGCTGTGAAAGCGCTCAGAAAATCAGTGAAAAAAAGTGTCTTTGGTCCATTTGGGTATACAATGCCCCGCAACTGGTCCGAACGAGCAAAAGAGGATAAATCCATGACCAAATCAGCAGAGCTTTACCAAAAAGCACAACGATCTATTCCTGGCGGTGTTAATTCTCCAGTCCGTGCTTTTAATGGTGTTGGCGGCTCGCCGATTTTTATCGACCGCGCAGATGGCCCTTTAATTTTTGATGCCGATGGCAAAGCCTATATCGATTACGTTGGTTCTTGGGGACCAATGATTTTAGGCCATAACCACGTGGTTATCCGTGAAGCAGTGATCAGCGCAGCACAGCGCGGTCTAAGCTTCGGTGCACCCACTGAAATGGAAATTGATATGGCAGAACTGGTCTCTGAACTGGTGCCATCGATGGAACAACTGCGCATGGTTAGTTCAGGTACTGAAGCTACTATGAGCGCGATTCGTTTAGCTCGTGGATATACTGGCCGCGATAAAATCATGAAATTCGAAGGCTGTTACCATGGCCACGCTGATAGCTTGCTGGTAAAAGCTGGTTCTGGCGCACTAACTTTGGGTCAACCAAGCTCTCCAGGTGTTCCGGCTGACTTTGCTAAGCATACCTTAACCGCAACGTTTAATGATTTAGATTCAGTCCGTGAGCTATTTGCCGCAAATAAAGGTGAAATTGCCTGTATTATCGTTGAACCTGTTGCTGGCAACATGAACTGTATTCCACCAGTTGAAGGCTTTCATGAAGGGCTGCGTGAAATCTGTGATCAAGAAGGCGCACTACTGATTTTTGATGAAGTCATGACTGGTTTCCGTGTTGCTTTAGGTGGCGCTCAAGCACACTACAACATAAAACCTGATTTAACGACGTTAGGTAAAGTGATTGGCGGTGGCATGCCTGTTGGCGCATTTGGTGGACGTAAAGAAGTGATGCAATATATCGCACCGACCGGGCCTGTTTACCAAGCGGGGACGCTATCAGGAAACCCTGTAGCAATGGCAGCTGGTTATGCCTGTTTATCGCTACTGAAAGAAGAAGGCAATGAAAAACGTCTAAATTCAAAAACCAAACACTTAGCTGATGGCTTTAAAGAATTAGCAGATAAACACGGTATTCCAATGGTAGTTAACCAAGTGGGTGGCATGTTCGGCTTCTTCTTTACCGAGCAAGAACGAGTGACATGCTATGAAGATGTAACAAAGTGCGATGTTGAACGCTTTAAACGCTTCTTCCATTTAATGCTTGAGCATGGTGTATACCTAGCGCCTTCTGCTTTTGAAGCAAGCTTTACTTCATTAGCTCATGGCACTAAAGAGATTGAAGCAACACTAGAAGCGGCTGATCGCAGCTTAGCGATTATTGCATCTGAAGCTTAAACACTATCTTTTATGTCCCTATAGTTAGGAACACGTACCATAAAGGCTGCACACGCAGCCTTTTTTATTGCCAATTTAGTACAACTAGCACACCAAGTACGAGCAAAGTGAGGGCAAACCAAGGCACTTTGCGCCGCTGATGTGACTTTCCACTGCACTCTTTTTCATTGTTGCAACACCCCATATCCACAGTTCCTCATTGATAACGCGCTGATTTGCAGCCATTATAAAACCAATACCTTATTTTGTGAGAATAAAACGTGCCTGAAAAAATAAAAATAACCTCTAGTCATTGGGTGTTGGTGTTTGCACTACTGGCTTCTGCAATAGCGTGCTATTTACTAGTCGAGCCTTATATTAACTCCATTGTGATGGCCTTTATTATTTCGTTACTGATGTTCCCTATTCACGAATGGCTTGAACGCAAAATGCCGAAACATAAAAATACTGTTTCGCTCATTTCCTGCGTGATCTTAACTTTTATTATTGTGATTCCATTGCTATTTGTTTTCGCGGCGATCGTCCAACAAGGCTCTTTATTTTCTCAAAATATGTATCAATGGGTGACTCATGGCGGCATCCAAACCGTTTTTGCTCATCCTTGGGTGGTTAAAGGGTTATCGATCGCTAACCAATACTTACCTTTTGATGAAATACAGCCACAGCAGATCGCACAAAGAGTAGGACAATTTGCCACTTCATTTGGCTCGAATCTGGTCAGTATTAGTGCAAAAATACTTGGCGATGCCACCAACTTTTTGATGGATTTCTTTTTGATGCTGTTCGTGTTGTTCTTTTTATTACGCGATCACGACAAAATCATCAATGCCATTCGGCACATACTGCCATTTTCACGCACCCAAGAAGACAAGCTACTATCTGAAATTGAGCAAGTCTCTAAATCAGCAGTAATGGGGTCATTTTTGACAGCGATAGCACAAGGTTTCGCTGGTGGTTTGGGGATGTGGCTTGCAGGTTTCCCTGGCCTATTTTGGGGAACCATGATGGGCTTTGCCTCATTCATTCCAGTCGTTGGTACAGCATTAATTTGGATTCCAGCCACCGCTTATTTATTTTTGATAGGTGATACTACTTGGGCCATTTTCCTTGCGGTTTGGAGCATTGCAATCGTCGGCTCTATCGATAACCTACTTCGCCCACTATTAATGCAAGGCAGCTCAGGTATGAACACTTTACTGATTTTCTTTTCATTGCTAGGTGGTATTCAGCTATTTGGTTTGATTGGCTTAATTTATGGTCCATTGATTTTTGCCATTACCATGGTGCTGTTCAACATCTATGAAGAAGAATTTAAAGAGTTTCTAAACCAGCAAGACAACAGCTAAATACAGCAGAAATAACTTCAAGCAAGGGGGCGATTATGCGAAAATCGCCCCCTATTTTTTAGCGTAGAGTTCCCCATGTTAACTTACACCGCACCGAGTCAAATTGCCCAACGTCAACTCGCTTATTTCGCCGATAAGCATGTTCTAGTTGCCGGAGAGGTTGAAGACCTATTTCCGGTTGAATTAACTCATCATTGCCGTTCAGTTTCGGTGTTCACTACCCATTATGGTTACTATCGCCAGTTAAACGCTCATAGCCAAATACAACGATATTTTGGCGCTCAATTTGTAGCAGAAACCAACGCTGATCTGATTTTACTTTACTGGCCTAAAGCTAAGTTGGAAGCGGAGTATCTGCTTGCAATGTTACTTGCTAAATTGGGCAAAAATACCGAGATCGTGGTTGTTGGTGAAAATCGCTCTGGTGTAAAGAGCATCGAAAAAATGTTCCAACCCTACGGCATAGTAAAAAAGTATGACTCTGCGCGTCGTTGTTCTTTTTATTGGGGGCAATGTATCGAACAACCAGCCACCTTTGACATCAATGACTGGTTCAAAACCTATCAAGTTCAATATCAACAACATTCATTAATGGTCAAAAGCCTACCGGGTGTATTCAGCCATGGTGAGTTTGATCTCGGTAGCCAGTTATTGCTCGACACACTACCGAACCTCAGAGGTAAAGTGCTCGATTTCGGTTGTGGTGCTGGTGTACTCGGTACAGTCATGGCAACACTCAATAGCGATATTGAACTGGAAATGTGTGATATTAGCGCGCTGGCTATTGAATCAAGCAAAGCAACTTTAGCCGCTAATGGTTTAAGCGGAAAAGTATTTGCCTCAGATGTCTACTCTGACACAAACAGCAACTACCAGTTCATCGTCAGCAACCCACCATTCCACTCAGGTTTAGAGACTAGCTATAGCGCCACAGAAACTTTACTCGCGGATGCACCTAGCCATCAAACATCAAATGGTGAGTTATTTATCGTCGCCAATAGTTTTCTAAAATATGCTCCCATTATCAACCACGCCTATGGTAATTGTGAGACGATAAATAAGACCAATAAATTTGTCATTTATCATGCGAAGAAGTCTTAAAACATTTCACCTTAACTGTTGAATCCACCTAACCACGGCCTTGACGCATACCGTTATGGCTAATTTTGCGTTGATGACAACACTTTCAATAGGACTTACTTGTCAAAGTAAAAAAACTTGTTAATTTCGTTGCTTTAAGTTTTCTTTGTTTTTCATTTGCTTTAACTGGAAACAGTTAAAGCCTCACAGAAAGTAACGCTTTTTTCTATGTTTAGGTTCTCTCGTAAGCAAAAATTTAAACGCCTGCAAAATACATTGATGCTGGCTTTTCTTGTTCTAAGTATCACCCCTTTGACGGTGATGGCCATCTTTTTTCTCCAATCACACAGTCAAGACCTGCAAGAACAAAGCACCTCTCACTTACTTTCCGTTCGTGATAATAAGCAGCAGCAATTATTCGACTACTTCGCGGCCAAAGAATCGGAAGTGATGGGCTTTGTCCGCTCAGAACTTGCCTATGCCAGCGGTGGGCGATTTTACGGTTTAGTTAATGCATTTCAAAGACTTGGACCTGACATCAAACAAGCACGAGAACATGCACAGCAGCGCTACATCCCAGGTTCTGGCGATCAAATAAAAACTTCTATTTTGCCTCAATCAAGTAGTTATGTGGGCAGTGAAAGATATCGTTTGTTGCATAAACGATATCACTGGGCTTATTTAGAATTACTAAAACGATCGGATTTTGATGATATTTTATTAGTCGACATTGCTGGTGATGTGGTTTATTCAGTCTATAAACATGATAACTACGGAACGAACCTACTCACCGGAAAATATAAAGACTCCAATATAGGAAAAACTTTCCGCCGTTTGACACAAGAAGTCAACGAGCATCATAAAAGTAATGGGGAGTATACTCCGGTCATCGTTTCAGATTTCTCACCACAAGATGGTAAGCAAGTCGCGTGGCTAGGAGCACCTATCATTCAACAAGGTTATCTGCACAGTTATGCCATGTTCCGTTTGCCAAATAATGGCATTACAAAACTGGTGGCAGATACCAACCAAACCTCACAAATAAGAACCTTACTGGTTGGTCAAGATCATCTATCCCGCACCTTGGAATATGAGCAAGTAGAAATCGATAAAAGCCAAAAGGTCATTAACCTAGCGCTCTCAGGAATCAGTTCAGTTGGCACCTACACCAATACCTTGGATGAAAAAACCATCGCGGCCTACACTCCGATTATCACCACTGGCCTGCAGTGGGCTTTAGTCGTTGAACTTCCAGAGAAAGAAGCTTACGCACGAGTCCACCAGCTAGAAAAACTGTTTATTTTTGCCATGCTGACCGCCATTATTTTAGTGGTCATCGCCTCTCACTACTTATCCAACTTCATTACGTCTCCACTATTGAAGCTGACATGGGCAGCCGAAAAAGTATCCGCAGGTGATCTGGATGAAAACGTCATCAATACTGAACGCAAAGATGAGATCGGCCGTTTGGCGGTTAGCTTTGAACGCATGCAACGTTCTATTCGTGAAAAAATGCAGTTGATCAAATCGCAAAACAAAGAACTTGAAAGCAATATCCAACTGATCCGCAAACAAAATGAAGAACTACACTTAGCCAATAAATTAAAAGATGAATTTCTCGCGACCACCTCACACGAATTAAGAACACCTTTGCACGGTATGGTGGGGATTGCCGAAGCCTTAGTCTCTGGGGCCAATGGCCCGATTACGGCTGATCATCGTTACCAATTAGGCATTATCATCAGCAGTGGACAACGCTTAGCAAACTTGGTTGATGACCTATTGGACTACCATAAAATGCGTTATGGCAGTTTGGATATCAACCGCTGTGCTGTTGATCTCTCTAGCGCAACCCGTTTAGTGTTAGAGCTTTCAAGCCACCTACTGGGTAAAAAACCAATACGCATTATTAACCAAGTCCCTGATGAATGTGTTTGGGTTTCAGCCGATCCACAAAGACTCGAACAGGTACTCTATAACTTAATCGGTAATGCGATTAAATATACGACTGAAGGTAAAATTGTTATTTCAGCCAATGTCGTCGATGACAAGATTCGTGTGCAAGTCGTCGATACTGGGCAAGGAATTCCAGCAGAACAGCTTGAGCATATTTTTGAACCTCTTATTCAAGCAGGACAAGATGCAAGTCGCTACCGTCAAGGTGCTGGACTTGGGCTTTCGATTAGCCGTCAACTGATTGAACTGATGCACGGTACGCTGTATGTCAGCAGCCAGCCTATGGTAGGTACTACCTTTAGCTTTACCCTACCGATAGCCTCAGACCAAGAGATCCAATTCGCCAGTCATATAGAGCCGCGCCACTTCCAAGCACCTGAAATTGCAGAAATAGAGCAGCCAGAAGCGAACACTCTCCCTGATAATAATTCTGGTCCACTGCTTCTAGTCGCTGATGATGAACCCGTCAATTTACGAGTGTTAGACAGTTTCTTACGCTTAGAGGGCTATCAAGTCCGCACAGTAAAAGATGGCAATGAAGTATTGGCGGCCGTTGAACAACAAAAACCAGAACTGTTGCTACTCGATATCATGATGCCAGGTCTTAGCGGTTATCAAGTTTGTGAGAAACTCAGAGAACAGTACGACCACGCTGAGCTGCCTATCATTATGCTTACCGCATTAAATCAGACTGATGATCGTGTTCGTGGCTTTGATGCTGGTGCTAATGATTACCTATCAAAACCATTTAATAAACATGAATTAGCAGCTCGTATCGTGGCTCATCTATCTGCTAGTAAGGCAGAGCAGCGCCGCATCGAAAACAAACAACTACAGCAAGAACTTAAACATCGAGCCATGGTCGAAGCCAGCTTACTAGAAACACAAGGACGCCTTCTTGAACAACTAGAGTCAGCACCAGAGGCAATTATCTGCATTCGAGATGACCATAAAGTACGTTTTGCTAATGAGGCCGCCGCTAGGTTATTCAGGCGCAGCCAGGAGCAGTTAAAACGCTCTAATGCCGATGAATTGATCGCACCAAAGTACTTAGTTGTCGATCAAGAACACTATTGCGGCAATATCGATATTTATGTCGATGATACTCGTCAGCATATGTCAGCCGATATTCTACGATTACCAGAAGGCTCTGGGCTGCAAGCTATGTATATTTTTAATGTTGGGGGAAATATTAACGCCGCTCGCATTAATAATCTGGAAACCGCCATCGAAGCACTCTCGAGTTATGCTTTTGAAGGTGATAGAGAGAAACTTCAACAATTAAAAGAGCTCGGTGGGGAGTTTACCCGTATTGCTGACAAAGTATCGGGAGATAACCAATCAAAGCAAGATCTGATGCGTGAAGTCCTCGTAGAGGCCATGACTTGTGCTTTAGATTACTGGGAACGAGTGACTAGCCAAAGCAAGTTTACCTTCGCCGAACAAAGTGGCTTGTGGCGGGTGTATCTTGATAGAAGCACTCTGCAAACAAGGACATTAGATAAATACTTGCGAATAGAGACACTACCCAAAACCCCTCGTTGGCGGACAGTTCTAAACTCTTTAGATTACATTTTAGAGCACTGCCAAGAGCAAGGACCGGAACGGGCTCATATCGAAACTCAGCGTGACAAACTACAAAAACTGCTGACTAGCTAATGCTATATTGTCTACACAAACCCGCCTAGTGCGGGTTTTTTATTACCGCTAGCCAAGGCATCACCGATGGCCACATAATCTCTCTTATACCAATCACAGCAAATGAGTGATCAGAAATAGCACAGGAAAAAGACTTGAGAACAAGGCAGGATTTTTCGATAACTAGTTATTCTACAATCAAAAATTCTAACGCAGTTATCGAGTATTTTAACCAGCTAGGATGAACAGTTATTTACTACGATTGGTATTACCTATCTCCAAAACGCTTTTCTAGTGTCTGATGTCGTTTAGTGGCTTAAAATTTTAACCGAGTATTGGCAGGCAAAAACCTTGCTTTACAAAAGAAAAAAAGAGGTCAAAACAACATAAAGATTCCAGTTAAAGAGTCAGAGGATTCTCATTCAACAGTGAAAAATCACCAATAGTATTGAGTAAAGATAGAGATTGCGAACCGAATCACAACAATTCGGCAGATTTAATTTAGGTACGCAAATTAACGAAAAACCTAAGGCGTGAGCAAGATCTCCACTTACAAGAAAATCAAAAAAAACCTTTTAAATAAAGGCCAAAATACGTAGTGAACACTTACATAAAGTGGAATACTTATAGTTATTCGAGAGGTTGATCACTGTCGATAAATTGAACAACATTGAGAGCAAATCGATAATATTGACGTTTATGACGTCAAAGTGTCATGTTTTGACGTTTTTAACGGGAATTGGAATTGATAATTTTCTCTGCAAGGTGTCTTCTTACTCCTACCAAAGGTCTACAGGCCACTCAAGTTGACTCACTCCTCCGGTTTGTTAACAGATAATGAGGTAGGCCTTGGAGAGTGTTTATCAATTGATAACATTCAAATCCATTAGTGAAATGAAAGCAAATAGTAAGGAACAGCTATGCTTGCCAATATAAAAAAAACAGCACTAGCCGCAGCAGTAATCGCCGCTGCAGCAACGAGTGTTTCAGCTCCAGCAGCAGCACGTAGTGAGCTAACTATCGTACCGGATTTCTACCCTACAATGGTGCGCAACTTTAACCCGTACCTAGCAACAAACCTACGTACTACAACTGACTTCATCTACGAACCTCTTGTAGTATTTAATGAAATGCACGGTAATACTCCGGTAATGCGTCTTGCTGAAGGCTTTAAAATGTCTGATGACTTGATGAGCGTTACATTTGATATCCGTAAAGGTGTTAAATGGTCTGACGGCCAAGCATTTACAGCTGATGACGTTGTGTTCTCTTATGCCCTTTTACAAGGCAAGCCAGAACTTGACCAACGTGGTATCAATAAATGGGTAACTAGCGTTGAGAAATTAAACGAGTACCAAGTTCGTTTCCGCCTAACAGAAGCAAACTCTAACGTACCTTATGAGATTTCTCTGGTTCCTATCGTTGCTGAGCACGTATGGAAAGATGTGAAAGATCCAACAACCTTTACCAATGAAAACCCTGTAGGTACTGGTCCATTTACCGAGATCGACACATTCACTCCTCAGCTTTACATCCAATGTCGTAACCCGAATTACTGGGATGCAGCAAGCCTTGAGGTAGACTGTCTACGTGTTCCTCAAATTGCAAACAATGATCAACTTCTAGGTAAGATCGTAAACTCTGAGCTTGATTGGACATCATCATTCGTTCCAGATATCGATCGTACTTATGCAGCAGCAAGTCCAAATCACCATTACTGGTACCCTGCAGCGGGCACTCAAGCATTTATGATTAACTTCAAGAATCCAGATGCCGCGAAAAATGAAGCGTTAACAAACGTAGACTTCCGCCGCGCATTCTCTATGGCTCTTGATCGTCAAACCATCATCGATATCGCGTTTTACGGTGGCGGTACTGTCAATGACTTCGCATCAGGCTTAGGTTACGCATTTGAAGCTTGGTCAGATGAAAGTATTCATAATAAATACAAAGGCTTCAACACATACGATGTAGAAGGTGCCAAGAAACTACTAGCTAAAGCTGGCTTCAAAGACGTAAACAACGATGGTTTTGTTGATACACCATCAGGCAAGTCTTTTGAGCTACTAGTTCAGTCTCCAAACGGTTGGACTGACTTTAACAACACCGTACAGCTAGCTGTAGAGCAACTTGGTGAAGTTGGCATTAAAGCACGTGCACGTACACCAGAATTCGCAGTATACAACCAAGCCATGCTTGAAGGTACTTACGATGTCGCGTACACCAACTACTTCCACGGTGCCGATCCACATCTATACTGGAACAGTGCTTACAACTCAGCACTGCAAGGTGGTGAAGGTATGCCTCGCTTCGCGATGCACTTCTTCAAAAATGAGAAGCTAGATAGCTTACTTGATAGCTTCTACAAAACAGCCGATAAGAACGAGCAACTAGAAATCGCTCATGGTATTCAGCAAATCATCGCTGAAAATCAAGTAACGGTTCCTGTAATGTCTGGTGCATATATGTTCCAGTACAATACAACTCGCTTCACTGGTTGGTGGAACGAAGAAAATCCAAAAGGCCGTCCAAACATTTGGGCTGGTATCCCAGAGCGTCTATTGCATGTACTGGACCTAAAACCAGTTAAATAAGTAGAAGTTCAATCCTTGCGGCGTACCTTGTACGCCGCTGATAAAAATCCCCTTTAATACCTATTAAAAGTATAGCGCTCGTCGTTAGGGGATTTATCGCTCTAAATTTCGCTAGGAGCGACCTGAAACCAGATACAGGATAAAACTGGGTGAGTAAGGTGTGAGTTATGGGTTATTTTTTAAGACGTTTGTCGTTCTATTTTATCGCGTTGCTAGTCGCAGCAACTTTAAACTTTATTATTCCGCGAGCGATGCCAGGTGATCCAGTTACCATGATGTTCGCGAATGCAACAACACAAGTAACACCAGAGCGAATTGCTGCAATGAAACAGCTTCTTGGCTTCGTTGATGGTGGATATTTAGTTCAATATGTAACCTACATAAAAAGCATTTTAAGCTGGGAGCTAGGTACATCCATTAAATTTTACCCTTTGAGTGTTAATGAGTTACTTGGTAGTGCTTTTGGTTGGTCACTATTTCTAGCTGGCACGGCGGTAGTTATCTCTTTCTCTATCGGTTCCATTTTAGGTATTTTCGCTGCATGGAAGCGTGGTAGTCGCTATGACACTTTCGTTACTCCAGGCATGTTAGTCATTCAGGCGGTTCCACAGGTCGTTATCGCGATGATCGCCATGTTTACCTTTGCTATTGGCTTACAGTGGTTCCCTACAGGCTACGCCTATACTGCAGGAGTAACGCCAGATTGGACCAGTTGGACATTCATTAAAGATGTGGCTTACCACGCTTTCCTTCCTCTGGTTTGTGCTTCGTTAGTCCAAATCGGTGGGTTCTTGGTCAACATGCGTAACAACATGATTAACTTGTTGGCAGAAGACTACATCACTATGGCAAAAGGTAAGGGCTTAAGCGAAAACCGCGTAGTCTTTAACTACGCTGCACGTAATGCTCTATTACCAAGTGTAACGGCACTGTCGATGTCTCTTGGTATGGCGATTGGTGGCCAGCTCATCATCGAAATTATCTTTAACTACCCAGGTCTTGGTACGGTTCTCTTTAACGCTATCAACGCTCGTGACTACCAAGTACTGCAAGGCCAATTGTTAATTATGACTCTGTTTATGCTGTTCTTTAACCTACTAGCAGACATGCTGTACGTCGTTCTTGACCCTCGCCTACGTAAGGGAGGTAAATAATCATGAAAGATCTTATTAAACTTGTTCGTGGTAATACCGTTGCCATGGTTGGCGTGGTGATTCTCAGTGCATTCTTATTTATCGCTTTAGCAGCACCGCTTATCACAAGCCACGCTCCTGATAAACGCACGGGTAATCCACATGAATATCCATCATTTGTCGTAAAAGCAGCCAAAGCTGATCCAAATGGTTGGGTCGCTGAAAACCTAGCAACAGACCGCCGTACGCTGTTAATGTCAAAAAAAGCTGATCACGTACTTGGTACATCACGTATGGGCCGTGACATCTGGTCACAAGTTGTTTATGGCGCACGCGTTTCCCTAGCGGTTGGTTTTGGTGCCGGTATTACCGTCTGTTTCTTAGCAACCGTAATCGGTGTTTCTGCTGGCTACTTTGGCGGAAAGATCGATGATTTTTTAACCGCAGCGATGAATATCATGCTGGTTATTCCTCAGTACCCACTTTTATTTGTGGTCGCCGCCTTCATTGGGGAGGCCGGGCCATTGACCATCGCGCTAATCATCGGTTGCACCTCCTGGGCATGGGGCGCACGTGTTGTTCGATCGCAAACACTCGCATTACGTGAGAAAGAGTTTGTCAAAGCAGCTGAAGTGCTCGGTGAATCCTCCTGGCGCATCATTTTCATTGAAATTTTGCCAAACCTTATCTCTATCGTTGGCGCAAGTTTCATTGGTTCAGTAATGTACGCCATCATGATGGAAGCAACCATTTCATTCCTTGGTCTAGGCGATCCCAACACTATCAGTTGGGGCATCATGCTGTACAACGTACAAACCTCATCTTCAATGCTGATTGGCGCTTGGTGGGAACTGCTCGCTCCATGTATTGCTTTGACGCTTCTCGTTACAGGGCTTGCACTGCTTAACTTTGCCGTCGATGAAATTGCGAACCCTCAGTTACGTTCACACAAAGGCATGAAACGTTGGAAAAAACTGGCAGCTCAAGACAAAAAAGAGCGCAAGCCTGAAGAACAACTACCACCACAAAACAATGCACTTTGGAGCGGAGATAAATAATTATGACATCACCACTTATTTCAATCCGTAACCTATGCGTAGACTACATTACTGACGCTGGCGATGTCCGTGCTTGTAATAATGTCAGCTTCGATATTGCTCCAGGCGAGGTTTTTGGCCTAGCGGGTGAGTCTGGTTGTGGTAAATCAACCGTTGCATTCTCCTTAATGCGTCTGCATAAGCCGCCTGCATTTATTACTGGTGGCGAAGTGATCTTCAATGGCGAAGACATCATCCAATACAGTGATGAACGCATGCAATCATTTCGTTGGAGCCAGATGTCGATGGTATTCCAAAGTGCAATGAACGCATTAAACCCAGTATTGACCATGGAAGAACAGTTCTGTGATGTGATTATGCGTCACACCAACATGACACGTGAACAAGCGAAACGCCGTGCCGAAGGGTTATTGGAAATCGTTGATATTCACCCTAGCCGCTTGAACGATTACCCACACCAGTTCTCTGGTGGTATGCGTCAACGCTTGGTCATCGCGATTGCGCTCGCACTCAACCCTAAAATGATCATTATGGATGAGCCGACCACTGCACTAGATGTCGTGGTTCAACGTGAAATTTTGCAAAAAATCTACGCTCTGAAAGAAGAATTTGGATTCTCAATTTTGTTTATCACTCATGACTTGTCTTTGATGGTCGAGTTCTCAGACCGCATTGGCATCATGTATTCAGGCGAATTAATTGAGGTTGCACCTTCTAAGCAAATTTTGCAAAGCCCTTACCACCCTTACACCAAAGGGTTGGGAAGCTCTTTCCCTCCATTAACTGGCCCAAAAACAAAGCTAACTGGTATTCCTGGCAATCCACTTAACTTGCTAGATATTCCTCATGGTTGTCGCTTTCAGGCTCGCTGTGATCGCGTCCATGAGGCGTGTACAAAAATACCAACGGCTTTGCGCCAAATAGAGCCTAGTCGCTTCTCCAATTGCCACCTTTACGGTGAACCAATTGCTCAAATGAAGCTGTAGAACAAGTGCTGTATTAAAAGAATTTCTGGAGACAATTATGAGCAAAGAGCTTGGTCAATTACTGGTAGAAGGTAAAAATCTGATTAAGGATTTTCCACTCAACAGTAACGCCCTTAAACAACCGATGATGCGAGCCATTAACGACGTATCATTCAAAATGTATAAAAGTCGTGGTTTATCTGTCGTAGGTGAGTCTGGTTCAGGCAAGTCAACTACCGCCAAAATGATAGCTAAAATGTACGCTCCAACCGATGGCATCATCGAGTACAAAGGCCGCGACATTCAAGAAATAACATCACGTAGCGATCTAATGCACTACCGTGAAGGTGTACAAATGGTATGGCAAGACCCATTTGGCTCTTTAAACCCAACGCATACGATTTTCCATCATATTGCGCGTCCACTGTTGATCCACAAAAAAGTGACGTCTGGCAATAAGAAGGAACTAGAAGAACGAGTTCACGATCTTCTCGAACAAGTTGGGCTGATCCCGCCAAAAGAGACGGCAGCTAAATACCCGCACCAACTTTCTGGTGGCCAGCGTCAACGCGTTAACTTAGCACGTAATATTGCGGTGGGGGCTGAAGTTGTACTTGCTGATGAACCAACGTCAATGCTAGATGTATCAATTCGTGCCGGTGTTTTAAACCTGATGGAAGAGATGAAGTTTGAAAAACAAATGTCACTTCTATACATCACCCACGATATCGCGACCGCACGTTATATTGCCGAAGATCTTGCTGTAATGTACGTAGGCCACATGGTTGAATGGGGCGACACCGAAGAGATCATCCACGATCCTCAACACCCATATACTCAACTCTTGGTTTCAGCCGTTCCAGATCCAAGCAAGTCGATCCACGAGCCATTAAAAGGCAACAAAGGTGAAATACCGCTATGGACGCCAGACTCTGTCGGGTGCCCATTTGCAGGTCGTTGTACTCATGCCACTGCAAAATGTCGTGAACAATTACCTGCTGTTACTCAACTGTCTGATAACCACTTTGTTCGTTGTTATCTCTATGAGCAGTAAGTAATCACCAACTAAAACAATAACTATTTAACTCAATCAACCATCAAGCACTTGAAGTTGCAGCACAACAACCACGCTAGCCAAGCCGCAACTTCAAGCTTGATGGGAAGATACCAAAACAGACGGTACGTTGACGACAACACATTGATTGACCTGGAGAGACTGAATGCAATTACTCACTAACCATATTGGCTATGAATCTCAAGGCCCTAAACAAGCCATTTTGACAACCAGCAGTAAGCGTTTGTCTTCGTATATGGCTTTATTGGTTTGTGCAGATAAACACCAAACGGTCACAACTTTAGAGATCAAAGCACAAGGTTGTGTCGCCAATTGGCATGTGGGTAACTTTTACACTATCGATTTCTCTGAATTTACCACTCAAGGAAGATACTATTTACGTTTCGAAAATACTCGCTCCGAGACTTTCGAAATAGGCACAGCAGTGCTAATGCAGAAAACTTTTTCTGATGTGCTGCACTATTTCAAGTCTCAACGTTGTAGCGGTCTTTTCGATAAGCAAGATAAGCGCGTACCACTGCTAGGTACATCAACCACTGCCGATGTGCATGGTGGGTGGTACGACGCTTCTGGTGACGTTAGCAAATATTTAAGTCACCTTTCTTATGCTAACTATTTAAATCCTCAGCAAACCCCAATGGTGGTTTGGAATATGTTAAAAGGGTTAGCAATTTTAGAGCATCACTCGGATTTTGCTGCGTTTTCACGTACTCGCCTTAAGGAAGAGGCCTTATTTGGCGCGGATTTTCTTGTTCGCATGCAAAATTCCGAGGGATTTTTTTATTCAACAGTCTTTGACAAATGGAGCAAAGACATCAAACAACGCGAGATTTGTGCCTATAGCCATCAACAAGGCGACAAGTCTGATGACTACCAAGCGGCTTTTCGCCAAGGTGGTGGCATATCAATTGCCGCTCTCGCCGCTGCGGCTCGATTAGATGTATACGGCGACTTTACCTCCGAGCACTACCTTGCAGCAGCCGAACATGGTTATTGGCACCTCAAAGAGTACAACACTCGTTATGTTAATGATGGCCAAGAAAATATTATAGATGAGTATTGTGCTCTATTAGCGAGTGTTGAGCTCTATCGCTCAACTCGCCAAGAGCGTTATTTGCAAGAAAGCCGTCTATGGGCTGAAAGATTATCAGCTCGCCAAATGAGTGATGACGAAATCTCTCACTACTGGTCAGCAAATCACGATGGTAGCCGGCCTTATTATCACGCAGCCGAAGCGGGCTTACCTGTTATTGCACTGTGTGAATATCTAACGATTGAGCACCAAGACGATAAAAAATCAGCCATCATTTCTGTCGTAGAAAATGCCTGTCATTTTGAGCTGAATATAACCCAACAAGTCACTAACCCATTTGGCTACCCTCGTCAGTATGTAAAGTCAGTCAACGGCGAAAAACGAACGGCATTTTTTGTCGCTCACGACAATGAATCAGGCTACTGGTGGCAAGGCGAAAATGCACGTTTAGGCTCGCTGGCAACATTAGCCTACAGTGTGAAACCTCATGTATCCCCACAGCTGCACCAGCAATTGCTCACTTTTGCGCAGAATACTCTGAACTGGATTGTTGGCCTTAACCCATACAACATGTGCATGCTTGATGGACATGGTCATAACAACCCAGACTACCTGCCACAGTTAGGCTTTTTCAATGCCAAAGGTGGAGTTTGTAATGGCATTACTGGTGGCTTCGACGATGAAGAAGACATCGCCTTTAATCCACCAGCGCAAAAAGATGACATGTTACAAAACTGGCGCTGGGGGGAACAATGGATTCCTCACGGAGCTTGGTATTTATTAGCCATTATCCAGCAGTTTGATCATTTCTCTTCTTTAAAAGGAGAGCAATAACATGACCTATTTTTACGTTGGTATTGATGGTGGTGGTACCTCTTGTAGAGCGCGGATCCGAGATGAACAAGGCGTGCTCATTGGGGAAGCAAAAAGTGGCAGTGCCAATATTTTACTGGGCGTTGAGATCGCCATGGCGTCCATTATCGAGGCAATTACGCAAGCCGCTCATCAAGGTGGTTTATCATCAGCGCATTTTCCCCAAATGCATCTCGGCCTTGCTTTAGCTGGCGCAGAACAAAAATCAGCTTGGCATGACTTTATGCAGCAAGAACATCCTTTCGCATCATTGACGTTAAACACCGATGCTTATGGAGCCTGCATTGGCGCTCACCATGGTGATGATGGTGCAATCATGATTGCAGGAACTGGTTCGTGCGGCATCTTACTTAAAAACGGTAAACAATATGTGGTTGGTGGACGAGAGTTTCCAATTTCCGACCAAGGTGGTGGGGCCGTCATGGGGCTACGCTTGATTCAAAAAGTATTGTTAATTCAAGATGGTATTGGAGAGCATTGCGAATTAAGTCAACACGTTATGCAGCACTTCAATAATGATATCGACCACATTGTTACTTGGTCAAAAAGTGCCTTACCACGCGATTATGCTCAATTTTCACCAGTAATTTTCGCTCTCGCTCACCAAGGGGATTACCTAGCGATTGAGATGCTAAAACACACCGCTTCAGATATTGAAATGTTGCTAATCGCTTTGAATAACAAGGGAGCTCATCGCATTTGCCTAATGGGCAGCATTGCCGAGCGCATTGTTTGTTGGTTATCCCCACCAGTACAACAATGGATTGTTCAACCTCAATTCGACGCTATCGAAGGCGCGATTATGTTTGCCGGCAAAGCCGAGCATAATTTGTATTAAGGAATACTTATGAGCTATCGAATTGACTTCGCGGTTCTCTCTGAACAAAAACAATTTTGCCGTTTTGGGTTAACTTTTCACAATTTAAGTGATCAAGATTTAAACGACTGGTCACTGCATTTTGTGATAGATCGCTTTATCCAACCCGACAGTGTGACACACGGTGAAGTCACTCAAGTAGGTAGTTTTTGCTCACTTGAACCAGATAGTAAATGCTTACCTGCAAATTCAAATTTTTACTGTGAATTCAGCATAAAAACTGCACCGTTCCATTACTACACCGACGGTGTCAAACACGCATTTGTTCGAACCAATGAATTAGGAATTCAAGTTCAACACGATGTGACCGTTACACCGATTGCACTAGCCTCACCTTATCGTGAACGTAGCATAGTAGCGGAAACTGACACCGCAGCAATGTGCCTAATTCCTAAACCGAACAAAGTTGAAACATTTGATGGGCATTTTACCCTGACAGCATCAAGTCAAATAACATTACAATCATCGTGTGCTGAAATGGCAGCAACCTGGCTACAGCAAGAGCTTAGCTCTCTCTTTGATTGGCAAGTGAAACCCATTGGCAGTGCTGATATTGTCTTAAGAACCAACCCGACCTTCGACGAAGGCACATATTATCTGCTTGTCGACCGAAGCGGCGTGCGCTTAGAAGCCAGTGGACACGTTGGTTTCATTCATGCTTGTGCGACCTTGTTACAGCTTATTCAGCAGCAAGATACAGCACTGACTATTCCTTACGTTAAAATTAGCGATGCCCCTCGTTTTAAATATCGCGGCATGATGCTTGACTGCGCCCGTCATTTTCATGGGGTTGATCGCGTCAAACGCTTAATCAATCAACTTGCCCACTATAAATTCAACACCTTCCATTGGCATTTAACCGATGATGAAGGCTGGCGCATCGAGATTAAAGCCTTCCCTGAATTGACCACTATCGGTGCTTGGCGCGGAACCGATGAGGTTCTTGAACCACAATACAGTTTGCTCACTCAGCGTCACGGTGGTTTTTATACCCAGCAAGAGATCAAACACGTCATTGACTATGCCAATCAACGTGGAATCACCATCATTCCAGAAATAGATATTCCAGGACACAGCCGCGCGGCAATTAAATCGCTACCGCACCTATTGGTGGATGATGAAGATCAATCTCAATATCGCAGTATTCAATACTACAACGACAACGTGCTCTCCCCTGCACTTCCTGGAACCTACCAATTTTTAGATGCCGTGTTGGAAGAAGTAGCAGCGCTGTTTCCTTCTCAGTTTATCCATATTGGTGCCGATGAAGTCCCTGATGGGGTATGGGTTAACAGCTCAAAATGCCAGCAATTGATGGCGGAAAACCACTATACCGACGCCAAAGAATTGCAAGGCCATCTACTGCGTTACGCCGAACAAAAACTTCGTGCATTAGGTAAACGCATGGTCGGTTGGGAAGAAGCGCAACACGGTAATAAAGTCAGTAAAGACACGGTTATTTATTCCTGGTTATCGGAAGAAGCGGCACTGAACTGCGCCAAACAAGGCTTCGATGTGATCTTACAACCTGGTCAATATACTTATTTAGATATCGCTCAAGACTATGCACCGGAAGAACCTGGTGTTGATTGGGCTGGCGTTACCCCTTTAGAAAAAGCGTATCGCTACGAGCCTTTGGCCGAAGTGCCTGATGACGATCCACTTCGTAAACGTATTCTCGGTATTCAATGCGCACTTTGGTGTGAACTGGTCAATAACCAACAGCGTATGGACTACATGATATTCCCACGCTTAACCGCACTCGCTGAAGCAGGATGGACGCAAAAATCCCATCGTGATTGGCAAGACTATCTATCACGGCTGAAAGGTCACCTTCCCTTGTTAGACAAACAAGAAATAGGCTACCGATCACCTTGGAAATAACATGAAGCAGGGAGAGTTCACATCTCTCCAACGTTTTCACTAGCATTAATTTTCGCTGCACAATACGCAGTGTGTTTAAAAGGAAAGAACAATGAAATACGGCTATTTCGATAACGACAATCGTGAATATGTCATTACACGCCCAGACGTACCGGCACCTTGGACAAACTACCTAGGAACAGAAAAATTCTGTACGGTCATTTCCCATAATGCTGGCGGTTACTCATTCTATAACTCGCCAGAGTATAACCGTGTGACTAAATTCCGCCCTAACGCATCGTTTGATCGTCCAGGGCACTATGTATATCTGCGTGATGATGCAACTGGTGATTACTGGTCCATTTCATGGCAACCTGTAGCAAAAAGCCTAGACGAAGCAAACTACGAAGTTCGCCACGGTCTTTCTTATTCAAAATTTAAGTGTGAATACAATGGTATTAGCGCCAGCAAAACCTTGTTTATACCAAAAGGGGAAGATGCAGAAATTTGGGATGTCGTGCTCAAAAACGATTCTGATCAACCTCGAACAATCAGCGCCTTTTCATTCGTTGAATTCTCATTTAGCCATATTCAATCTGACAACCAAAATCACCAAATGTCACTGTACTCGGCTGGTACAGCTTACGATGCGGGTGTTATTGAATACGACCTTTACTACAACACCAATGATTTTGAAGGTTTCTACTACTTAGCTTCAACATTTGATCCTGATTCATATGACGGCCAACGCGACAGCTTCTTAGGGCTATACCGTGACGAAGCGAACCCAATTGCAGTTGAAAAAGGTCGCTGTTCAAACAGCGCGCAAACTTGCTACAACCATTGTGGTTCTTTACATAAGCAATTTGTTATTCAACCGGGCGAAGAAGTTCGTTTTGCTTACATTCTCGGTATCGGCAAAGGGAATGGCGCTCGTCTACGTGAAAAATACCAAGATATTGCCAACGTTGATGCCGCTTTTGCTGATATCAAAGCGCACTGGGATGAACGCTGCAATAAATTCCAAGTGAAATCACCTAACCAAGGGTTGGATACAATGATCAACACTTGGACACTCTATCAAGCCGAAACCTGTGTAGTTTGGTCGCGTTTTGCTTCATTTATTGAAGTCGGTGGGCGTACAGGTCTTGGCTACCGTGATACCGCGCAAGACGCTATTTCTGTGCCTCATGCGAACCCGAAAATGACACGTAAACGTCTGGTTGATTTACTACGAGGCCAAGTGAAAGCCGGTTACGGTTTACACCTCTTTGATCCTGACTGGTTTGATCCAGAAAAAGCTGACGTTAAACCATCTAAGTCACCAACAGTGGTGCCAACGCCAAGTGATGAAGACAAGATCCACGGCATCGAAGATACCTGCTCTGATGACCACTTATGGATAGTACCTACCATTTGCAAATACGTGATGGAAACAGGTGAAACCAGCTTTTTTGATGAAGAGATCCCATACGCTGACGGTGGCAATGCAACCGTTTACGAGCACATGAAAGCGGCATTAGATTTCTCTGCAGAATACGTCGGACAAACCGGCATCTGTAAAGGTCTACGCGCTGACTGGAACGACTGCCTAAATTTAGGCGGTGGTGAGTCATCAATGGTATCTTTCCTTCATTTCTGGGCACTGCAAGAGTTTATCGACCTTGCCAAGTTCCGTAAAAATGAGGCTGATGTAGCGAAATATACAGAAATGGCAGCCAACGTACGCGAAGCTTGTGAAACTCACCTGTGGGACGATGAAGGTGGTTGGTATATTCGAGGCCTCACCAAAAAAGGCGACAAAATTGGTACAGCCCAACAAACTGAAGGTCGAGTTCACCTTGAATCCAATACGCTAGCGGTACTTTCTGGTGCCGTATCGCAAGAGCGTGGTGAGAAAGCGATGGATGCGGTTGATGAAAACCTATTCTGTGAATATGGTCTGCACCTGAATGCGCCTTCTTTCTCAACACCAAACGACGACATTGGATTTGTGACTCGCGTATATCAAGGGGTAAAAGAGAATGGTGCTATCTTCTCACATCCAAACCCTTGGGCATGGGTGGCTGAAGCTAAATTAGGCCGTGGTGATCGTGCGATGAAATTCTATGACGCACTAAACCCGTATAACCAAAATGACATTATCGAAAAGCGCATTGCTGAACCGTATTCTTACGTACAGTTCATCATGGGACGCGATCATCAAGATCACGGTCGCGCCAACCACCCATGGCTAACCGGCACTTCTGGCTGGGCATATTTCGCGGTGACAAACTTTATTCTCGGTGTTCGTACTGGGTTTGAAGGGCTGACGGTAGATCCTTGTATTCCAACGAATTGGCCAGGTTTTGAAGTGACTCGTCAATGGCGTGGTGCGACTTACAACATCAAAGTTGAAAACCCTAGTTCGGTGAGCAAAGGCGTGAAATCTATCACGGTGAACGGCAAAGTCATTGAAGGCGTTATTCCAGTACTTGAAGCTGGTAGTGTCAATGACGTAGTCGTAGTGCTTGGTTAAGGTCAACAGACAACTCGATACCCAAAGCACTTGAAGTTGCAGGTAGGTAGCAAGTGAGTTTCTCCCCATGAGCATAGATAAACGATGTGATTGGGGTGAGCAAACGTAGCCAACACCACTGCAGCTGCAAGTAGGAAGGGGATATTTGCTCCCTTAATGAGATTAGGGAGCAAATTATAGTGAATCCCAAAGGATGAAATTATGATCAAATTTGGTACAGGTGGTTGGCGCGCTTTTATTGGTGAAGAGTTCACAAAAGACAATGTATGTCTTGTAGCTCAAGCTCTTGCCAACATCATCAACAATGAACAAGTGGCAGATAAAGGTTTTATTATCGGCTACGACCGTCGCTTTTTATCAGATAAAGCTGGCCGTTGGTTCTCTGAAGTATTAGCGGCAAATAGCGTGCCTGTTAGCTTCATTGATAAGTTTGTTCCAACTCCTATCGTCATGTTCAAAGCCAAAGAAATGGGCTGTGCTTATTCTGCTTGTATTACGGCATCGCATAACCCAGCAGACTACAACGGAATTAAAGTATTCATCGAAGGTGGACGGGATGCGGATGAAATCATCACGCAAAAGATTGAGCAACAAATTGCGCACCTAACCCTTGCAGATATAAAAAGGGTCGATTTCGAACAAGCGATTAATGATAAAACCATTGAAATCATCAATCCAATGAACGAGTTTGTCGATTCAATCATCAACTTCATTGATATTGAAGCCATCAAAAAAGCGAATTTACGTGTCTTGATTGATCCTATGTTTGGGGTGGCTAAAAATGCACTGCAAACCGTATTGATCAATGGGCGCTGTGATGTTGATGTTATCAATGACGGTAAAAACCCCGATTTCGGTGGTTTAATGCCTTCGCCGAGCGCAGCAACATTGTACCGACTTAAGCACCTTGTGGCGGCGGAAGGTTATGACATCGGCATCGGTACCGATGGTGATGCAGACCGCTTAGGTATTATCGATGAGAAAGGTAACTTCATTCACCCCAACGAAGTGCTTATCTTGCTTTACTACTACCTATTGGAATACAAAGGTTGGAAAGGGTCGGTCGTGCGCAATATCGCTACCACTCACCTGCTTGATAAAGTCGCACAAGATCACGGTGAAAAATGTTTTGAAGTGCCCGTTGGCTTCAAACACATCAGTTCACAAATGGAAGCGGATGACTCTTTGATCGGAGGTGAAAGCTCGGGTGGTTTAACCATTCGTGGACATATTAAAGGCAAAGATGGCGTTTTTGCTTCAAGTCTACTAGTTGAAATGATCAGCGTAACCGGTAAAAAATTGTCAGAACTGTTAGCCGAAATCTATGGTAAGTACGGCTACGCCTACACTGCAGAGGGAGATTGTAAGTTTAAGTCTTCCGAGAAAGAAGCACTCTACAACAAGATCTATGTCGAGAAACAATTGCCTCAATTTGAATATGAGATTGAAAAAGTCAGCTACGAAGATGGCGCTAAGGTCTATTTCAAAAATGGCGGATGGGTTATTGCTCGTTTTTCAGGCACTGAACCACTGCTGCGAATTTTTGCCGAAATGGCCGATAAAGAAACCGCAGAACGCGTTCTTCTACAGGTAAAAGAATTCCTGTCGTTGTAACTTTGATACCCAAACTACTTGGAGCTGTAGGTAGGCAATAAGTAAGCTTATTCTCATGCACATCGGAAAACTATGTGATTAGGGATAAGCGAGCGTAGTTAACACCGCAACCACTTCAAGTAGGAAGGGAGCCACCTTCGCTCAAATGAGTTCCCTATAGGCGAAGACATTTGCCCGGCATTTTTTGCCGGGCTTTTTTCTAAAATGCCAATACCCCTTGGGTATCAATATTGACCGAAACACTTTGACCAATAAGCAATGCTTGAGAAGAAGTGGCTAATAATTTATTGCCGTTGACTTCAATCACATAGCGACAGTGATCACCCATAAACTGCTGCTCAATAACATGAACACTGCTTTCATCTTGAGCTGAAATCTGCACATGTTGCGGGCGCAATAACAGCTCACACGCAGCGTTCAGTGGTATCTCTTGTTGCGCTATCGCCTCTACAACACCTAGTTCAGTTTTAAACTGAGAATCAGAAAGACGCGTTGCCGCGAGGTAACTTCCTCCACCAAGAAAATCAGCAACAAATTTACTCGATGGCTGATAATACAATTCTGATGCCGTACCATATTGTTCGATCACACCATGATTCATGACTGCCATTTTATCAGCAAACGCAAACGCTTCTTCGCGGCTGTGCGTCACAAAAATAGCTGTCACTCCCTGCTTTTTGAAGATCTTACGAATTTCAGCAATCAATTCATGACGGACTTGGGTATCAATATTAGAGAACGGTTCGTCGAGTAGTAGCAGATCCGGTTTGTAAGCCAATGAACGAGCTATCGCAACTCGTTGCTGTTGACCACCGGACAATTGATGCGGATAGCGCTCATCCAAACCTGACAAATGGACCAGTTCCAACATATCTGAAACTTTGTTAGCGCGCTCAAGCTGTGGTATGTGTCGTAAACCAAATGCGACATTCTCAGCAACCGTGAGATGAGGGAAAAGCGCATAATCTTGAAAAATCATGCCGATATTACGCTCTTCTGGTGGCAGCCAATGTTCGCCATCATCAATAGTCACGCAATTTAAGCTCATCACACCAGAGCTCAGAGGCAATAAACCCGCAATCGCTTTCAGTAAGGTGGTTTTACCGCAGCCACTGGCTCCTAACAAGCAAACTATTTCACCGTGCTCGACATCCAGAGTCAACGATTTAAGCACCGTTTGAGATTCATACTTACAAGTCAAATTATGAATAGAGAGTGCACAGCTCATCAGTGATTTTGCTCCAGAGAACGGTTAACGATAACAAGCGGAATTAAGCCCACTAAAACTAATAAAACGGCAGGTAGCGCAGCCAATTCCAAATGCTCATCAGAGGCATAGTTGTAAACATAAGTCGCCAAGGTTTCAAAATTAAATGGGCGCAGCAACAGAGCGGCATTCAACTCTTTCATTGACTCAATAAAAACCAATAAACCAGCAATGAGTGCACCTCGGCGGATCAGTGGAAGATGTACCCGCCACAACATACCGTTTGTTTTACAACCCATGGTGCGCGCGGCCATATCTAAGGAAGGCGAAATTTTATTGAGGCTGCTTTCAATGCTACCGATCGCAACCGCAGAAAAACGCACCACTAAAGCAAAAATAATGGCAAACATTGAACCAGAGAAAACTAATCCCGGGCGTCCCCACTGCATATATTTGGCAATGTCATTCACGAGGTGATCCATAAATAGCACGGGCAGCATGATACCAATCGCGAGTACTGTTCCGGGTACTGCGTAACCCATTGAAGAGAGACGCATAAAGCTCAAATTACTGCGATTGGGAGCTAAGCGATAACAAAAATTGACCACCAGCGCGACAAACACGGCCAATATCGCTGCGCTAAAGGAAACCGTAAAACTGTTGATTGCGTATTCACGAAACTCAACCGTAAAACTCTGTTCAAAATAATGATAAGCGTAAGACAGCAGTTGCATCAGTGGCAAAATAAAGGCAATAGCCACCAACCCCCAACACCACATTAATGCTCCCCATTTTTTCCAACCTTGTAACTGATATCGGAAATCTTCATGGCTATTGAACTGGCTTTGGAACAATTTTTGTTTGCGCCGACTGTAACGTTCCGCGCTTAATAACAAAATAACAATCACCAACATCACCGCCGATATCTTCGCAGCAGCATTTAAATTGGAATAACCAAGCCAAGTATCATAAACCGCCGTGGTTAAGGTGTTGACCGCGAAATAGCTCATCGTGCCAAAATCACCCACCGTCTCCATCGCGACAAGCGACAAGCCAACCGCCATTGAAGGACGAACTAACGGTAACGAGATACGTCGAAAACTTTCCCATGGAGTACATTTCAGTAACCGCGCCGATTGCAGTAAAGAGACATTTTGCTCCATAAAAGCGGCTCGACACAGTAAATACACATAAGGATAAAGCACCAACGCCAACACAATGCTAGCACCCGTTAAAGAGCGAAGATCCGGGAACCAATAGTCACCGACACCCCATCCGGTCAAATCACGCAGTAGAATTTGGATTGGTCCGGCATAATCAAACCATCCGGTAAAAATATAGCCAACAATGTAAGCCGGCATCGCTAATGGCAGAACTAACGCCCATTGTAAGATACGCTCGCCCGGAAGCTGGCACATCGCCATGATCCAAGCGCTAGGAATGCCAAATAATAATGACAGCCCCATCACACTCAAGGTCAGAACGATGGTATTAAAGGTATAGGTAGGCATCACTGTTGACATCAGATGAGAAAAAACATCATCAGTTTGTCCAACAGCCGTATAAAAGATCGCTAAGATCGGCAAAACCAGTAATACCGCAAGTGAGGCACTACTGGTTTTCCATAATAAATTTTTTTCTTTCATCGCCTAATTACAACAAGGCCTTATGAAATTCAAATACAAGTGAAAATACATCTCATATCCCTTTATTAGAATAGGGGTATGGTTATACCCCTAAAGTCAATTAAAGGTCAAATTTGACTTCATCTAGCAGTTTAATAGCCGCAGCGTGATTGTCTGCGATTTTCTCTAGTGGCAATGTATCCGCTTTGAACTCACCCCAAGAAGCAACAAGTTCTGAACGCTCAACACCCGCTTTCACTGGGTATTCAAAATTCACTTCCGCGTACATATGCTGCGCGCTGTCGCTAGTTAAAAATTCCATTAATTTAACGGCATTCTCTTTATTTGGTGCATATTTCGCTAACGCCATTCCGCTGACATTGACGTGAGTACCTTGCGCATTTTGGCCTGGGAAATTGATGTAAACCGAATCGGCCCAAGACTTCTGCTTAGGATCGTTGATCATTTTACCTAGGTAGTAGCTGTTACCTAGCGAAACGTCACATAGCCCTTCTTTGATCGCTTTAACTTGGTCGCGATCATTACCTTGTGGTTTACGGGCTAAGTTTGCTTTCACGCCTTCAAGCCAAGCTTTGGTTGTCGCTTCACCTTGTTCCGCAATCATTGAAGCAACAAGAGCAACGTTATAAGGATGCTTGCCGCTGCGTGTACAAACTTTTCCTTTGAATTCAGGCTTAGCGAGGTCGGCATAATTAAAGTCATCACCCAACTTTCCAACACGGTCACGTGAAGAATAAACGCTGCGAGTACGCACTGTTAATGCGAACCATTCATCCGCGCTGTCACGGTATTGCGCTGGAATATTACTGTCGATAGTGTCGTTGTCGACTGCCTGCACTAAACCTTTTTCAGACAATTCAAATAAACGGCTAAACTCAGAAGTTAAGATCACATCAGCAGGGCTGTATTCGCCTTCTTGTGCCAATTTTTCAGCAATACCTTCTTTTGCAAACTTCACATTGACCTTAATACCAGTCTCTTTAGTGAATTCTTTGAACATAGGTTCAATCAAAAATGGTTGGCGGTAAGAGTAAACATTAACTTCTTCCGCAGCCATCGCTGATGGAGCCAGTACACTACAAGCGATTGCAGAAAGAGTAAGCAGTTTCTTCATTGTCTCGTTCCTTTGAATTGTTAATGATAATGTTTATCAGTTTCGTTATTATATTCATGCTTAATCTTAAAACAATCATTAATCGAAAAAAAACCTGCCGATTATGGCAGGTTCTTCAGGATTTTATTTGTAAGGAAATATTATTTCACAGTGACAAACTCAGGATAAGCTCCTACGCCACAGTCATGCATATCCATACCTTCTAGCTCTTCTTCTTCGGTTACTCGAATGCCGATAGTTGCTTTCAATATCGCCCAAACCACTAGACTAGCACCAAATACCCAAGCAAAAATGACAGCGGCACCCAATAACTGTGAGCCAAAGCTTGCGTCACTGTTACTGATTGGCACAACCATTAGGCCGAAGAAACCGCACACACCGTGTACTGAAATCGCACCAACTGGATCATCAATTTTCACTTTGTCTAGAGCAATAATGCTAAACACCACGAGTACACCAGCAACAGCACCGATAGCAACAGAATAGAGCGGTGATGGCGAGAGAGGGTCTGCTGTGATAGCTACTAGACCAGCCAACGCACCGTTAAGGATCATCGTTAAATCCGCTTTACCCCATGTGGTCTTACAAACAAGTAGCGCCGCAATTGAACCTGCCGCAGCCGCAGCGTTAGTGTTCAAGAAAATTTGACCTACAGCAGTTGCATTTTCGAAATCAGACAGCATCAATTGTGAACCGCCGTTAAATCCAAACCAACCAAACCAAAGGATAAACGTACCTAGCGTTGCCAATGGCATGTTTGAACCAGGGATTGGGTATATCTCACCATTTTTGCCGTATTTACCCTTACGAGCACCCAGCAGTAATACACCAGCTAACGCGGCGGAAGCACCTGCCATGTGTACAATACCTGAACCTGCGAAATCACTAAATCCAGCATCAGAAAGGAAACCTCCTCCCCATGTCCAGTAGCCTTCCATTGGGTAGATAAATGCAGTCAAAATGGCAGAGAAAATAAGGAAAGACCACAATTTCATTCGTTCTGCGACCGCGCCAGAAACCACAGACATCGCAGTTGCAACGAAGACCACTTGGAAGAAGAAATCTGATTCTAGTGAGTGATCAGCACCTTCACCTTGGCTACCAATCAGTGAACCAAATGATGGTAACCAACCCGCTTCAGCGTTGTCGACATACATAATGTTGTAACCAATCACTAAGTAAGTCGTACATGCAATGGCGTATAAACAAAAGTTCTTAGTTAAAATTTCGGTTGTATTTTTCGAACGTACTAAGCCCGCTTCTAACATGGCAAAACCGGCTGCCATCCACATCACTAATGCGCCCGAAATTAAGAAAAAGAACGTATCTAGAGCGTAACGTAACTCTGTTACTGTTGCTGATAATTCCATAATAGTTTTCTCCAATCCTTTGAATCTTTTATAGTGCTTCTGTATCCATTTCACCCGTACGAATACGAACCGCCTGGCTTAAGTCATACACAAAAATTTTGCCATCACCGATCTTACCGGTATGCGCAGCCTTAATAATCGCTTCAACCACACGATCAACATTTTCTGACTGTGTCGCTATCTCCAGTTTCACTTTTGGTAAAAAGTCCACTTGGTACTCTGCACCTCGGTATAGTTCGGTATGACCTTTTTGACGGCCAAAACCTTTAACTTCTGATACTGTCATCCCTTCGATGCCAACATCTGCCAGTGCTTCACGCACATCATCTAACTTAAATGGTTTAATTATCGCGTTTATTAGTTTCATCGCATCCTCTCTGAAGCTGTAGTCCGTTTACGATTAATTAAATCCAAGGTACGTGCCAACTTTTTAACTTGTTGATTTTAAATAATTTAAATTAAATTTCCGATAAAAAAACAAAAGGGCCGCACCAATTGGGTGCAGCCCTTTCCCGAAAATAAGGCGAAACGCTTAAGCTTCACCAGTATTGTGCAACTTAGCGGTGGTAACCGATAAATTGACACCATTTATCCATCATTAAAACAAAATCATCAATGCCACAGCTCGCGGTGCTCTCACAATCATAGAAATCAAACTCGCTGTCTGTATCTAATTCATCTGCATGAGATAACACGTTTTCTTGCACCGTTACCTCGTCAGATAAAATGATGAGACTGATTTCGCATCCTTCAAGCGTCACTTCTCGGCTGGCTTCATTTTGTGCCGTTTCGATCAACTGCAATACTTGACCTATTTTGGTGTGATCCTTATTAATCTCTTCTTGCAACCAGCGACCAATGATTTCGTGCCCCATAGAGAAAGCGCAGTAATAACTGCCATCAAGGGTATTTTTTTTAAATTCGTAATCCATCTAAATTCTCTGCAGATTGCTGCTTGGTGATATCGTCAACTTTGTTATTATCGGTGATTATCCCTAGCGAAACCACTTGAGATTATGCAGATCACCGAAACCATCGCCCGACAAATAGTTGAGCGAGCCATGAAGATCATCAGTTATTCGATCAATGTAATGGATGACAAAGGACGCATTATTGGCTCTGGCGACTCTGCACGTTTACACCAAAAGCACGAAGGGGCGATTCTGGCGATCAATGAAAACCGCGTCGTCGAGATTGATAAGGCCACATCTGGATACCTTAAGGGTGTAAAACCGGGAATTAATCTACCTATTATTTACCAAGAGCAAGTCATTGGTGTTGTGGGTATTTCAGGCGCACCGAGTGAAGTGCGCCATTACGGTGAGTTAGTTAAAATGACGGCTGAGCTTATTGTTGAGCAAGCGGCATTGATGGCTCAAGTTCAATGGAATAAACGCCACCGTGAAGAATTATTATTGCAATTGATCCAAGGCTCAACCCTCAATGAAACACAGCTCAACTCAATTGCCGAACGTTTGGGGCTAGACCTTTCTCAGCCGCGTATAGCCGCAGTAGTTAAAGTCATACCTGAAAAAGATACGGCGCTCTCTTTGGAACATCTACAGCAACTTGTCCATTTACTAGAATACCCTGAACGCGACAACTTGGTCGGAATTATCTCGGTCTCGTTAAATGAAGTGGTAGTGCTAAAGCCGATCTCATTAACTCATAAAGGATGGTCGCAAGAAATCGAAGCAAAACGAGTTAACCAACTCCTCAAACGAATCAAGAAAGAGGGCAAATTCACTATAAAAATTGCCTTGGGTGATTATTTTCCAACACTCGCTGGTTTGGCAAAATCCTACCAGACCGCCAAGCTTACCATGCAAGCTTCAGATAATAAGCCTGGCCAAGTGTTCTTCTATCAAGATGACAAACTCCCCGTGTTACTTAACAGCATTAAAGATGAGCAGTGGCGAAGTGATCAATTACGTCAGCCTTACACACTGCTAGAGTCATATGACACTAAAGGCATTCTGATGAAGACGCTTGAGAGTTATTTTGCTCAAAACTGCGATGTACATCAAACTTGCCAAGTACTTCATATTCATCGTAATACCCTACGCTACCGGCTAGAGAAGATAGAGCAAGTTACCTCTTTAAAATTCAATAAGTTAAATGATATCACTCATCTTTATTTGGCTTTTTCTTGTTTTAAATAAATATTAAAATTGTGCAAACGCACAAATAACCCTTTTATTCCTTCCTTAAAATTCGTACAGATAGCTAAAGACTACTCACTATTGGCTGCATATATTGCAGCCAAATACAGATTAATTAGTACGGATATTGAACATGATTGAAGTTTCTACGCTTGGCGCTCTGGCTGCACTTGTCGTTGCCATCGGCTTAATTCTCAAAAAAGTTCCACCCGCTTATGGCATGATCATTGGTGCGTTGGTTGGCGGTGTAATCGGCGGTGTTTCGCTAACCGATACCGTAGCCTTAATGATTGGTGGTGCTCAAGGCATCGTAACCGCGGTTCTACGTATTCTTGCGGCAGGTGTTCTAGCTGGGGTATTGATTGAATCCGGCGCGGCAACTTCTATCGCTGAAAATATTGTAAAAAAGGTTGGTGAGACTCGAGCACTCCTTGCTTTGGCACTTGCAACCATGATCTTGACTTCAGTCGGTGTGTTTGTCGATGTTGCAGTGATCACCGTTTCTCCAATCGCTTTGGCAATTGCACGTCGTGCGGACATTTCAAAAACCGCGATTTTATTGGCGATGGTCGGTGGCGGTAAAGCGGGCAACGTAATGTCTCCAAACCCTAACGCCATTGCGGCGGCGGATGCTTTCAATGTACCGCTAACTTCAGTCATGGCTGCGGGCGTGATCCCTGGTTTATGTGGTTTGTTGCTTGCTTATTTTATTGCTAAACGTCTAGTAAATAAGGGTAACAAAGTTTCTGAAACTGAAGTGGTCGCGGTTGATCACAGCAAATTGCCTTCTTTCACAACAGCAATCGTTGCACCACTAGTAGCGATTGCCCTGCTAGCACTGCGCCCAATCGCAGGCATCAATGTTGACCCTCTTATTGCGTTGCCACTTGGTGGTTTGCTTGGTGCGATCGCTATGGGACGTTTCCAAGAAACCAACCGTTTTGCTGTATCAGGTCTGAACCGTATGGCACCCGTTGCTGTCTTGTTGATGGGTACTGGTACTTTAGCCGGCATCGTAGCCAACTCTGGATTAAAAGATGGTTTGATTGATCTGCTTGCTCTGTCTGGTCTGCCATCTTTCCTACTTGCTCCTATCTCTGGTGCAATGATGTCACTTGCCACCGCTTCAACCACGGCAGGTACAGCCGTTGCTGCAAGTGTATTTAGCACCACTATTTTAGAACTTGGTGTACCCGCTTTAGCTGGGGCGGCCATGATTCACTCGGGTGCAACAGTTTTAGACCATATGCCACATGGTAGCTTTTTCCATGCAACCGGCGGCGCGGTTCATATGGACATTCGTGAACGCCTCAAGCTGATCCCTTATGAATCTGCTGTTGGCTTAATGATCGCCTTTGTATCGGTGATGATATTTGGTGTGTTTGGTCTATTTGTTTAATTTCGGTAAGGTTAAAAAAATGAAAATTGTAATTGCTCCTGACTCATACAAAGAAAGCCTCACCGCGATGGGTGTTGCTCAAGCGATTGAAGATGGGTTTAAACAAGTTCTGCCAAATGCAGAATACGTTAAGTTACCGATGGCTGATGGTGGCGAAGGTACAGTGCAGTCTTTGGTCGATGCGACTAATGGCACTATTATTCATCATCCCGTGATTGGTCCTTTAGGTGAAGTGGTTGAAGGTTTCTATGGCCTGATGGGCGATGGTGAAACCGCAATTATTGAGATGGCAGCAGCTTCCGGCCTAGATTTAGTCAAGCCAGAACAACGCAACCCACTTAAAACGACAACTTACGGCACAGGCGAACTTATCAAGGCCGTATTAGACAAAGGCGTTAAGCACATCATCATCGGGATTGGTGGCAGTGCAACCAATGATGGTGGTCTAGGTATGGCGCAATCTTTGGGTATTCGTATGCTCGACATTGACGGTAATGAACTTGGTTTTGGTGGTGGCGAGCTCGCGAAGCTGGCGACTATTGATCTGAGCAACCTGGACCCTCGCTTAAGTACGGTGCGCCTGGAAGTGGCTTGTGACGTAGATAACCCATTGTGTGGCCCGAAAGGCGCATCTCACGTATTTGGCCCACAAAAAGGGGCGACACCAGAAATGGTTGAGTTGCTTGATGCGAACCTAGCGCATTATGCAAATATCATGAAACAGCAACTGAATAAAGACGTCGTCAATATGCCGGGCGCTGGTGCGGCAGGTGGTCTCGGCGCGGCGTTAGTTGGACTATTAGGCGCAGAACTACGACCTGGGATCAATATCGTGATGGATGCTGTAGATTTGGCTAACGTGGTTGCTGATGCTGACTTGGTCATCACCGGTGAAGGTCGTATTGATAGCCAAACCATCCATGGTAAAACACCGATTGGTGTTGCGCGTATCGCTAAACAATACAATCTACCAGTTATCGGTATCGCTGGCTGTCTATCTACCGACTGCGGCGTAGTGCACGAGTATGGTATCGATTCGGTATTTGCCGTCGTTAACCGTTCAGTTGATTTGCCAACGGCACTTGCAGAAGCAGCACAAAATATCGAACTAACCGCACGTAACGTTGCGGCTACACTAAAAATGCAATTTTAGCCATTCTATTCTGGTCGAGTCATCCAGATGAACTCAGTTGATGGCGAAAACCATTAGGTGAAAAAAAACCGCAGGTATTTATACCTGCGGTTTTTTTTGATAACAACTAACCTTATGCAGGTTCTTGGAAGATGACTTCCGCCGCTTTCTTGGTGTACTGATCCATTTTATGGAAGTTCAAGTAACGGTAAGTATCCGCTGCTGTCGCATTTATTTGCTGTGCATACTCTAAGTATTCTTCCTTAGTTGGAATACGACCTAAAATAGCCCCTACCGCTGACAGCTCAGCAGAAGCAAGATAAACATTCGCACCTGTACCCAAACGGTTCGGGAAATTACGAGTTGATGTTGACATCACGGTTGCTTTATCGGCAACTCGCGCTTGGTTACCCATGCACAACGAACATCCTGGCGTTTCAATACGAACTCCAGCCCGGCCAAAGATGCCGTAATAGCCCTCTTCGGTCAATTGATCCTTGTCCATCTTCGTTGGTGGAGCAACCCACAAACGAGTATCAAGCTGCCCATTAAATTTCTCAAGCAGCTTACCAGCGGCACGGAAGTGACCAATGTTGGTCATACAAGAACCAATGAACACTTCATCAATTTTGGTACCTTGTACATCAGACAACAAGCGAGCGTCATCAGGATCGTTCGGTGCACATAAAATTGGCTGATCGATTTCCGCCAGATCAATTTCAATCACATGAGCGTATTCTGCGTCTTTGTCCGCTTCCATTAACTCTGGGTTCGCTAGCCACTCTTGCATAGCGGTGATGCGGCGTTCAATAGTACGACGATCGCCGTAACCTTCAGCGATCATCCACTTCAGCATCACGATGTTTGAATTTAAGTATTCAGCAATCGATTCTTGAGAAAGCTTAACCGTACAGCCCGCAGCACTGCGCTCTGCTGATGCATCAGATAGCTCAAATGCCTGCTCAACCGTTAGGTGTTCAACCCCTTCGATTTCTAGCACGCGGCCAGAGAACTCATTAATCTTACCCGCCTTTTCTACAGTAAGCAGACCTTGTTTGATGCCGTAATAAGGAATGGCATGAACCAGATCACGTAACGTGATGCCCGGTTTCATCTCACCTTTGAAGCGCACCAAAATAGACTCTGGCATGTCCAAAGGCATCACACCGGTGGCGGCAGCAAACGCTACTAAACCAGAACCTGCTGGGAATGAAATACCCAATGGGAAACGAGTATGTGAGTCACCACCAGTACCAACGGTATCTGGTAATAGCATACGGTTTAGCCATGAGTGAATAACACCATCACCAGGGCGTAAAGAAACACCACCACGGTTCATAATGAAATCTGGCAGAGTATGGTGTGTATTAACATCAACTGGTTTTGGATAAGCCGAGGTGTGACAGAATGACTGCATGACTAGATCTGCAGAGAAACCTAAACACGCCAAGTCTTTTAGCTCATCGCGCGTCATTGGTCCGGTTGTGTCTTGAGAACCTACGGTCGTCATCTTAGGCTCACAGTATTGACCTGCACGCACACCTTCAACACCACACGCTTTACCGACCATTTTCTGCGCAAGTGTATAACCTTTTTCAGACGCTAAAGGATCAACAGACTTAGCAAATAACTCAGACTCTGCTAGACCAAGAGATACGCGAGCTCGACTTGTTAATCCACGACCAATAATTAGTGGAATACGACCACCAGCGCGCACTTCATCAAGCAGTACGCTGCTCAGTTTGAAGCTTGAAATCTCAATACCGTCTTTGCGCACAACGCCTTCATATGGATAGATGTCAATCACATCACCCATATGCATTTCTTGTACGTTCAGTTCAATGGGTAGAGCGCCTGAATCTTCCATTGTGTTATAGAAAATTGGTGCGATCTTGCCACCTAAACAAATACCACCAGTGCGCTTATTAGGTACATAAGGGATATCTTCCCCCATAAACCAAAGCACTGAGTTAGTGGCGGATTTACGTGAAGAACCGGTACCGACAACATCACCAACGTAAGCGAGTGGAATGCCCTCTTTTTGCAGTTCTTCAATTTGACTAATTGGACCAACGCTGCCTGGTTGCTCTGGGTTAATACCATCACGTTCCATTTTCAGCATTGCTTTCGCATGAACTGGGATATCAGGACGTGACCAAGCATCAGGCGCTGGAGATAAGTCATCGGTGTTGGTTTCACCGGTCACTTTAAATACTTTAACGGTGATTTTTTCCGCTACTTTTTCTTTAGAGGTAAACCAATCGGCATCAGCCCAAGCCTGTAGCACTTGCTGTGCATAGACATTACCTGCTTTAGCTTTTTCTTCAACATCGTAGAACGCATCGAACATCAATAGCGTGTGAGATAACGCTTTAACAGCAATAGGAGCGAGCTTTTCATCATCAAGTAAAGAAACCAGTGGCTCAATGTTATAACCGCCTTGCATTGTCCCCAGTAATTGAGCTGCTTTTTCACGACTGACCAATGGTGATGAAACCTCACCTTTGGTAATAGCGGTTAGAAAGCCCGCTTTAACATACGCGGCTTCATCAACACCTGGAGGAATACGATTTTCAAGCAGATCAAGAATAAATTCTTCTTCACCTTGAGGGGGATTTTTTAATAATTCAACAAGTCCCGCGACTTGTTCTGCATCTAGGGGTCTAGGAACAACTCCTTCAGCGGCACGCTCTGCGACGTGTTTACGATAGGCTTCAAGCACGACTTTTTCCTCTCATTACGGTTTACTCCATGGTTATAAACATGATGAGTAAACATCCTTGGAAACTTGGCTCTCCGTTGCCAGACACCTTACATATGCTCAGCGGCAGAGAGGCCAAACTGTGGGACGCAGAATAGCAAATTTAACTTTAAATTAAAATCTTATCATTTTGACCAACATAGCAACTTAAGACTAAAGTTCTACGATATTTTAGTAACTTAACCAACATGTTCTATCAAAAATAGGTTCCGATACTCAAATATATCGAGTCAAAATTATCTTCTGTACGACCATAACCAAACATAATGGGTCCAATTGGAGAATCGATGCCAACAAAGAGCGAACCTGCTCTATATAATGGCGCGCTATCCAAACGAATATCAGGGTCAGACCAAACACCACCATATTCTATTGAGCCCCCAACATAAAAAGGGGAAGTAAATAGCCCAAAGTCATTATCAAACCAACGATAGCGGTATACTAAGCTAGTAAATACCTTATTTTGACCAATTAAACTATTACGAGGAATTCCTGATAAGTTTAAAAAACCACCAATGGCTTGAGGATCAATTGGCTGAAGTGAATTTTCACTGTACACCACACCGTAGTCTAAATTAGCGACCAAAGTATGGCGTTCGATACTGTAAGCACCAATAAATTCCGCCGATACTTCATAAGTTGTATCTGAAATTTCATCGATACCTGCACTCTCAACATCAGCACTATTGTCATGTGAAATTAGGTATTCAAGATCTAAATAAACCCCTTTTCTTGGTAAGCTAAAACTATCTAACGTATCAAGTCGATACTTCGCGAATACACCAGCACGGGTATACTCCATGCCTCCGAACGACTGAAGGTTTGACACTTCTGCTTCACCATTTGTATATCTAGCGCCTAATCGAAACTCTTGCCAAAGAGTATATTGATAACCAACCGCGAGCTCCCCAACCCACTCGTTGTAAACAATTGGCAGGTAATCTTTTGTGGCTTCCAGTGATGAATCTTTAAAACCGTCCAAGGGAACAATACGATTATTATGACTAAATTCGATAAAACCAGTAGTGAAAGCTTTCTGCCCCGAAAACCACGGAGAAAATAGTTCAGCTTTGAACTGTTTATCTGTTCCTATTTCAACGTCCAAACGCAGTTCGGCACCATGAGCATTAAGATTAGTAAAATTGGTTGATACACCTAACGCATATTGACTATCAGCATGAAAATCATCTTCTAAGAAAAAACGAAAGTTGACGTAATTCGGCCCCCACGATTTTTCTTTTACATTAATCACCAGTTGATTTTTCCCTTCCTGCTCTCGGTGTTGATAAGTCACCAGTTCAAAGCGGTCCAGTACGTACAACTCTTGAATGCTCGACTCAATCTTTTCGGTAGACAGCACTTCACCCACCGCTAAATTCAAACGGTTTTTGAGGAGAAAATCACTATAGTGGGTTTGATTATTAAGAACGATTTCATCAACTTTAATCTCATCACCATGAGTAAGTTGCTTACGTCGAGATTGCTTATGATTGATATAATTTTGGTAGTCAGCAGTAGATAACGCGAGCTTGGACAACATCGATTGGTTAGCCATAACGACTTCATAACCGTTATCAAATGCTGCTGGCATTTTATCGAACTCGGTAGTTTCCATCGCCCCAACTTCAGGGTTTAATAGCACGTCATCGCTTGTTAATAAACTCGCTTGTGCATGGGTACTTCTTTGAACCAAATAATTGGAGAGTTGATTAGCGACCGTCAAAAAAGAGGTGAAGTCTTCCTGAGATTTATAATCGGTGCTGATATCAACGGCAATCACAATATCAGCCCCTAATTGACGAGCAACATCAACCGGCATGTTATTAATCACACCACCATCAACTAACCAACGCCCTTCTAATTCATAAGGAGGCAGAGCACCAGGTACAGACATGCTCGCCATCATGGCATCGACCAAATAACCACGATCGATCACCACTTGTTGTAGCTCAATGATATCGGTTGCAACCGCACGATAAGGAATAGCAAGATCATCAAACGACTGAAACTCAGATAAATTACCTGACGTTTCTCGTAAGATCCGCAACATATTTTGTCCTTGCACCACACCTTTAGGTGAGCGTACTCCGCCCTTTCCAACCCCAAGATCGGTTATTAATTGATAGCGGTCTTCATATTCTTTATCTCTCACTCGGCGCTGACTGCGACTGACTCGGTCTCGGTATCCACTGTTCCAATCCACACTATAGATAAGGCTTTCAATTTCTTCAGCGCTCATTCCACTAGCGTACAAACCACCAACATAAGCACCCATACTGGTACCGGTAATATAATCGATGGGAATGTGGAGCTCTTCCAACGCTTTTAAAACACCAATATGCGCTGCACCTTTGGCTCCACCTCCCGCCAAGACCAAAGCAATTTTGGGCCGAGAAGGAACTGCCGTTTCCTTGGCTTTTGAGTCACCTGCTAATGCAGAAACCGAGGGTAACACGAGTAGCAAGCACAATATGCCAGTCACAAAACGGTTCACGATTCTTCCTTAAATACCTTTAAAATCAGCTTAATATAAACGTCCATAATTACCACTGGAAGAGTTTTTTAAACCATTGTCCCGGCGGCTTGTCACAACCTTGTTTGATTGAGCCACTTTTATCCCAAATTGGCAACTTAAATTCATTGTTACAGTCAAGCACCAACTCACCATTTTGATCTTTTGCAAACCCAACCGTGGTAATACCTTGCGGCCAAGGCAGCTCTAATTTTTCGGGAATACGGTGCTTCAAATATTCGGCGTAAACACGCAAAGCACCACTGGACCCCGTCAACTTAATCGGCTGGTTATCATCACGTCCAAGCCAAACAGTGGTCACTTCACGCCCATCTATACCAACAAACCAGCTGTCACGGTTATCATTGGTTGTTCCCGTTTTACCTGCTAAGGCCGCCCAAGCAAACTGGTTATTTAGATAACGTCCAGTACCTTCAAGCACGCCACGCTTCATCGCATAGGTCGTCAGCCACGCCGCTTGTTGGTCGACAGCTTGAGACACTTTCGGCATTGATTGATAAAGTACATTACCATCCAAATCTAACACCGAACGCAATGCTGATAAGGAAGCTTTTTTGCCAGAATTGGTTAGCGTTTGGTACATTTGTGCAACTTGATAAGGTGTTAGCGAGAATGCGCCTAAGAACATCGAAGGTACTGGGCGAATTTCATTTTTATCGATGCCTAAACGCTGCAATGTTTTTGACACATTATCAATGCCCAACTGCATACCAAGCTGAACAGTTGGGACATTCAGTGATTTAGCTAATGCTACATATAATGGAACTTCACCACGAAACTGACGATCATAATTACGCGGTGACCACACATTACCTTGACTGCCTTTAAGCGTAATAGGCTTATCCATTAACGTCGTTGCTAAGCTGTATTGTTCTGGCTGTTGCAAAGCCGTGAGATAAACCGCTGGTTTGACTAACGAGCCAATCGGACGACTGGCGTTTAACGCTCGGTTAAAACCGTCATAACCTGTACGTTTACCACCGACCATGGCACGAATTTCACCGCTATTTCGATCAACTGCAATCGCCGCGGCTTCCAAGTCTTTACCTGCGGTCTTAGCCAAGGTTGGAATTTGAATATCAATCGCTTGTTCCAGTTTTGCTTGTGAAACAGGATCTAACGAAGTAAACACTCTTAAGCCAACATCGGA
Source organism: Vibrio sp. 1180_3 (assembly GCF_029478545.1). Taxonomy (NCBI): domain Bacteria; kingdom Pseudomonadati; phylum Pseudomonadota; class Gammaproteobacteria; order Vibrionales; family Vibrionaceae; genus Vibrio; species Vibrio sp. 1180_3. The sequence continues at coordinate 95,182 of NZ_SJFM01000003.1, read as the reverse complement.
TTTAAAAGCATCACCAACCTTCTCTTTCAACTCGATACTCAACTGTTGAAAATAGGCAGGTTGGCGACTCGCAATATGTGGAATTTTCTGCACATCTAAAGGCCGACTGGCCGCTTGTTCAAACTGGTTAGCTGTCAAAATATTTTGCTGCATCATCAGCTTGAGAACCAAATCTCGGCGCTCTTTGGCTCGTTCTGGATAACGGGCTGGGTTGTAATAGGAGGGACCTTTGACCATACCAACCAGTAAAGCAAGCTGATCAATGCGCAATTCCTGTAAAGGCTGACCGAAATAAAGACGCGAGGCTAAACCAAAACCATGAATCGCTTCACCACCACTTTGACCTAAATACACTTCATTCAAATACGCTTCTAAAATGCGATCTTTGCTGTAACGGTGATCAAGAATAAGCGCGATATACGCTTCTCTTAATTTACGCCATAACGTTCTGTCGCTAGACAGAAAAATATTCTTGGCCAATTGCTGGGTCAAGGTACTACCACCCTGCACCGTTCGTCCCGCTTTAATATTAGCGACCAGAGCTCGAATAATGGCAAAAGGAGAAACACCGTCATGTTGATAAAAATAGCGATCTTCAGTGGCCAATAAAGCATCAACCATCACTTCTGGAAATTGCTCTCGACGTAAAAAAAGGCGCTGTTCATCGTTGCCTTTTTCTAACATCCCCAACATTTTAGGTTCAATACGCAAATAGCCTAAATCCCCTTTCTGCTCTAAGGATTGGATTCGCGATAATCCATTCTCATCAAAATACAACATGGCATGACGGTCAGCCTCCGGACCATCGGCAAACTCAAAAGGACGGCGAATAATTTCGATTTTAGTGGAAGAAGAAGAATACTCTCCCGCATAACGCGGTTGACTTACCTTGCGATAATTAAGCACATCCAATTCATTGCGCAGTTCTTGGATAGTGGTGCTATCACCAGGTTCAAGGTTTAAAATACGGGCATACACCACCGTTGGAAGATCAAATAATTGCCCTTCAAAACGCTGTTTGACTAACGTATCAAGGTAAATACCAACAAATAGCAGTACCGCGGCTAATGCCACACCTAACTTCCAACTGATTCCCCACACTATTTTTAGCCAGCTTTTATGTTGAGACGGCGTTTTTTTAGCTTTGGTTTTACGTTGTGGTGCACGACGTGGAGTGCTTGCTTTCTTTGTCGTTTTCTTCACTGCTGGCTTTTTATTATTGGTTGTCATTTCGTTAACTGTCGTTTGGTTTTTGTCGTGGCGATATGAGTGGCGGGATCATCTGGCCATACATGCTTGGGATAACGCCCTTTCATCTCTTTTTGTACTTCTTTGTACGCACCCGCCCAGAAAGCCGCCAGATCTTGAGTTACTTGTAACGGGCGTTGAGCTGGAGAAAGTAACTCCATCACCAATTTTTTACGCCCTTTCGCGATGCAAGGTGAATCGTGCTCACCAAATACTTCTTGCATCCTCGCGGAGAGCATTGGCTCACCATGTTGCTGATAACGAATTGGCGCTCGATTACCGGTAGGCAAAGTATGGTGAGTCGGTAACCATTGAGCTAAATAGTTATTCAATGGCCATCCTAAGTAAGCATCTAAAGCATCCTCAACCGAGATTTGGCGCAGTCCTTTAGCCGATTTAATGCCATTGAGGTACGGGGCTAACCAAACCTCCAACTGCTCAAGTAAGCTGTCATCATCACAGGCAGGCCAGTCTTCTTCGGGTAACCATTGTACGGCACACCTAATACGGGTGAGTAATACTTGCGCATCATCGCTCCACTGTAATACCGATAACCCCTTACGACGAACATAATTAAGTAAAGCTTGCGTGATTTTATCTTGATCCGGCTCTGCTGACACTTGGCGCTCAATAATTAACTTACCGCAACGCAACTGCTTTTCAGCGCTTAAGCGACCCGATTTTTCATCCCAATCCACAAATTCATCGCTATGAAATAACTCAGGAAAGTGAGATTGCAAAGCATGCATATCCAACTCTGCAGCACTAAAGATCTGACTCGCACCAACGCTAGTGCGCATTAAATCCACCGCAACCAAATAGGGAGCATTAGCTAATCGCTCTTCTTCACGCACTTGAGCACCATGACCATTCGCCAATAAAAATTGCCCAGCTTGGCGACTATCGCGTAGCGCTGCAATGCGATCAGGAAACGCAAGGCTTAGCACTATGGCAACCAGTGATTCATAAACTGAGGTAAGAGCAAATGTAGCCCCTAATTTGTTGGCCAAACTCATGGCACGTTTGTGCATGGCTTGAGCTTTATTGTGCTTACCTTGCTGCCAGCGAAATAAGCTATGTTGAACATCTAAGACATGACGCTCCGGCTCTTCAAGCAACGCAGCGACGGCCAATGCACTATTGAGCATCGCGTCGCTATGCGCTTTCGCTTTTAGTAACATACTGGCGAGTCGAGGTTCAACGCCTAGATATTGAGCCTCTTGACCCAATGCAGAAAGCTGCTGCTTGCTGTCCATTAAGTCAAGCGCATTAAGCAATTGCCATGCTTGTTGCATAGCTGGTTGTGGTGGCACATCCAACCACGGCAATTCATTGACTGAAGCCACGCCCCACTGGGCTAACTCCATCGCCAGTGGCGCTAAATCTGTGTGTAAAATTTCAGCGGATGAAACTTGAGGCTGCTGTTTATACTGGGCTTCACTATACAGACGTAAAGCGATTCCAGGCTCTAAACGACCAGCACGACCGGCACGCTGGTCGGCCGATGATTGGGCGATTTTCACTTGTTCTAAACGAGTAATGCCAGTTTTTAAGTCAAACTTGGCGACACGCTCAAGCCCTGAATCGACCACGATACGAATACCTTCAATCGTCAAAGAAGTCTCGGCAATATTAGTCGCCAGTACTACTTTGCGTCGCCCTGCTTTAGCGGGTGTAATCGCCTGTTGCTGCATTTCACTACTCAACTGCCCATACAAAGGGCAAACGTCAATATCATCAGCAAGATTAGACAACTGTTGTTCTAACTGCTTAATAGCGGAAACACCCGGCAAAAAAGCCAGCAATGAACCACTTTCAGAACGCATCAATGAATCAATATATTTACCCAAGATTGGAATCAGGTACTGATTCGCTTTTAACGGTGCGTAACGAATATCAACCGGGTATGAGCGACCATCTGATTCAACGTATTCGGCCAGCGGCAATAATGACTGTAAGGTGTGCTGATCTAACGTTGCAGACATCACCACCAACTTTAAGTCATCGCGTAAGGCCGACTGCACCTCCAAACTCAATGCTAAAGCGGTATCAGCATGAATACTACGTTCATGAAATTCATCGAAAATCAGCAACTGCACACCTGAAAGTTCCGGATCGGCTTGAATCATCCGCGTCATAATACCTTCAGTCACAACTTCGAGCTGAGTACAAGCACTGACTTTGCTATCACCACGCACTCGATAGCCAACAGTTTGCCCAACACGCTCACCTAACTGCAGAGCAATGTAGCTTGCAATGTTGCGAGCAGCTAAACGTCGAGGTTCGAGCATAATGATCTTGCCAGTTAAGATGCCCGACTTAAGTAATTGCAGAGGAAAATACGTCGATTTACCCGCTCCCGGCGTCGCTTTAACAATTAACTGAGGGGAGCGTTGTATCCCAGCCAGTAGCTTGGGCATCACAGCTTGAATGGGCAATTGTGACAATGTGCAGTCCTTGTGTTTAAATGGCGGCAACATTGTACATAAAAACAGTAGATAAATGCAGTTCAATCCTCCACTTCAATCCGCGGTCTTGATTCAGCGCTATAAACGCTTTCTGGCTGATATCACAATGGATGACGGTACAACACGTACGATTCATTGCGCCAATACCGGTGCCATGACCGGTTGTGCTGATACAGGTAATCGTGTGTGGTTTTCCACTTCCGATAATCCAAAACGCAAATACCCCCACAGCTGGGAAATCAGCGAAACCACACAAGGAGATCACATTTGCGTTAATACTGCTCGCGCTAATCAATTAGCCGTTGAAGCGATTGAAAATGGCGTGATTAAAGAGCTGGTAGGCTACGATCACTTACAAACAGAAGTGAAATACGGCCAAGAAAATAGTCGAATTGATATCTTGCTCAAATCAGAATCCAAACCAAAATGCTATATAGAAGTGAAGAGTGTCACCTTATTAGATGAATCCCACTCTACGACAGAGACCGCTGAGTACAACCCTGGACAAGGTTATTTTCCTGATGCGATCACAACGCGCGGGCAAAAGCATTTACGCGAACTAACAGAAATGGCTAAAAATGGAAGTAGAGCCGTACTTTTATTCACTGTTTTACATTCAGGGATTGAAAAAGTGTCGCCAGCACACCATATAGACGCGAACTATTCACAATTACTTAAACAGGCGCAAAAAGAAGGGGTGGAAGTACTGTGCTACAAGGCTGTGCTTTCTGAAAATGAAATCAAACTGGTTAAAGCTGTAGAATTCGCCTATTCATGATAAAAAGTTGATGGCGTCTTCACATTGACAACAAGTTTACGATTCAGTGTTTGCCTACCATACTTCTTTTTGCTATAGATACCCGCCTCAAATTAGCTGCTCACGCAGTTGACTAGGTGTTAGTAGGAGACGCTGTATGCCAGAGAAGAAAAAAGCGATAGGCATCCTAGCCATTGCAGGTGTTGAGCCGTACCAGGAAAAACCAGGTGAAGAGTATATGTCACCTGAGCAGATGGCTCACTTTACAAAAATTTTAGGCGCTTGGCGTAGCCAACTTCGTGACGAAGTTGAACGCACGGTTAACCACATGAAAGATGAAGCGGCAAACTTTCCAGATCCTGTTGATCGCGCATCTCAAGAAGAAGAGTTCAGTTTAGAACTGCGTAACCGTGACCGCGAACGTCGTTTGATCAAGAAAATTGAAAAAACACTGAACAAGATTGAAGAAGATGACTACGGCTTCTGTGAGTCTTGTGGCGTTGAAATTGGCGTACGTCGCCTAGAAGCTCGCCCAACCGCAGACCTTTGCATTGACTGTAAAACGCTTGCAGAGCTTAAAGAAAAACAGATGCAAGGTTAATCCTAGCAATGTTAATAAAGGGAGCTTAAGCTCCCTTTTTGTTTTATTCCCTTCCCACTTGGATGAATCGCGATGAACTATATTGGACGATTTGCCCCTTCACCTTCTGGTCCACTGCATTTTGGCTCGCTGATCGCAGCGCTAGGTAGCTATTTTCAAGCAAAATCCCAACACGGCCAATGGCTGGTTCGTATTGAAGATCTGGATCCACCAAGAGAAATGCCCGGTGCAGCCTCATTAATATTGCAAGCCATTGAAGCCTATGGACTGCTCTGGGATGGTGAAGTCGTTTACCAAAGCCAACGCCATGCGTTATATCAAAGCCAAATTGATCTCTGGTTAACGACTGGACAAGCCTATTACTGTCAATGTACACGTAAGCAAATTAAACAAGCAGGTGGCTTCTATTTAGGCTCCTGCCGTCATAAAAAGCTTTCATTCGCTAGCGATTGCTCGGTAAGATTGCGCGTCGACATGCCGATAGAATCATTTTTCGATCAAAAACATGGCGAAATTCACATTCCTAAGGCATTGGCAGAAGAAGACTTCATTATTAAGCGACGAGATGGTTTATTCGCTTATAATCTAGCCGTTGTCCTTGATGATATCGATCAAGGAGTAACTGAAGTGGTACGCGGCGCGGATTTAATTGAGCCAACGGGACGACAAATCAGCCTGTATCATTGCTTACATAAAACTCCGGTAAGCTATCTACATCTTCCATTAGCTATGGACGGAAGCGGTAATAAATTATCGAAACAAAATCATGCCATGGCGATTGATATTCAGAATCCTAAACCCACATTACTAAATGCAATGCGATTCTTAGGGTTCAGTATAAAACAAGAGATTAGCGACGCCTCAATCGAAGAAATCATCCAATGGGGCTGCCAAAATTGGCATATTGAACAACTCCCTCGGGAGATCGAGATCACACCGTGATTCTCAAAAGGCTATCCTTACGCTATTATTAGCCGCAAAATCGTCCCTATCGGGCACTTTTACTTAAAAAAGCAAGGTTGGCCAAAACCAATCATTGCCAGATGCACATGAATAAAAACGACTATACACCACGCGAAAACCGCGTTTACCAAGACTTAGCTCTGAATATTATCACTCGTCAAGAGCACAATATTTCGCGCAAGCAAATCAGCGATAATGCGCTAAAGGTGCTATACCGACTTCATGGCGCAGGTTTTGACGCGTACCTAGTCGGTGGCGGAGTACGTGATTTACTGCTTGGTGAAACACCAAAAGATTTTGATATCGCCACCAATGCAACGCCAGAACAAATTCGCCATCTGTTTCGTAACTGCCGATTAATAGGTCGTCGCTTCCGTTTAGCGCATATTATGTTTGGCCGAGATATTATCGAAGTAGCAACCTTTCGCGGCCATCACCAAGAGCCGACGCAAAATGTTTCCGCACAATCGGAAGCAGGTATGCTTTTGCGTGATAACGTCTACGGCACAATTGATGAAGATGCCGAACGTCGTGATTTCACCATCAACGCCATGTACTACAGCATCGCAGATTACAGCATTCACGATTATGCTGGCGGCGTTGATGACTTAGAAGATAAGCTGATTCGTTTAATTGGTGACCCTGAGACTCGCTATCGCGAAGATCCAGTTCGCATGTTGCGTGCTATACGCTTTGCGGCCAAGCTCGACTTTGATATTGAAGAAGATACCGCCGATCCAATCGAACACCTTGCCCCCTTACTGAGAGATATTCCTGCAGCACGTCTGTACGAAGAATCACTCAAAATGCTGCAAACTGGTCATGGTTTAGAGACTTATCACTTAATGCGTGAGTACAACTTGTTCCAACAGTTGTTTCCAGTCATTGCTCAGTATTTCACGCCGGAATACGACTCACAGACAGAGCAAATGCTTGATCTCGTCTTGGACTCTACCGACCTACGCATTGAAGAAGGTAAACGCATTAATCCAGCCTTTATGTTCGCGGCTATCTTCTGGTATCCAACCGTGCAGTTGGCCGAAGAGTTAATGGAACAACGTAATTTTGCTTATTACGATGCGGTAATGGAAGCGAGCAATTTGATTCTTGATCAAGTAGTCAAAACACTGGCCATACCTCGCCGTCATACGGCAACTATCCGCGAGATTTGGCAGCTTCAGCTACGACTACCTCGTCGCAATGGCAAGCGTGCTTTCCGCTTAATGGAACTCAATAAGTTCCGAGCTGGTTTTGATTTCCTACAAATGCGTGGTGAAATTGAAGGCGGAGAAACGAAGAAACTAGCTGATTGGTGGGCAACTTTTGAAAGCGCGGGTCGTGATATGCGCCAAGCGATGGCAAACGATTTAGGTGGCACTACCAGTAAACCTAGCTTCCGTCGCCGCAAAAGCCCACGCAATACGAAGAAGAGTAAGCCTGAATCATGATCGAGGTTTACATTGCGGTTGGTAGCAATTTAGGCGATCCCGTCACACAAGCAAAACAAGCGATTGATGCCCTAAAATGTCTACCGAAGTCTGAATTTATTGCAACATCTGAACTTTACAGCAGCACGCCAATGGGGCCGCAAAATCAACCCGATTACATCAATGCTGTCGTTAAAGTCCAAACTGAATTAACGCCACTTGAACTACTTGATTGCACACAACGCATCGAGTTGGAACAGGGGCGCGTCCGTAAAGATGAACGTTGGGGGCCAAGAACTCTCGACTTAGATATTCTTCTTTACGGCAATGAGGTGATCGATTCCGAGCGTCTAACCATTCCTCATTATGGAATGAAAGTACGAGAATTCGTACTTTACCCGCTCGCTGAAATCGCACCAAATTTACAACTCCCTGATGGGGCTGAGCTCAACGAACTTTTAAACCAAGTCGATCGTAATGGGCTCAGTATTTGGCAATCGCCAACGCCTAGTAAGGACATCAAATGAAAAAAATTACGATCAACGACCTAGTTCAATGGAAACAACAAGGTCGTAAATTTGCGTCAGTGACCGCTTATGACGCCAGTTTTGCACAACTTTTTGAAAGCCAAGAAATGCCCGTTTTACTCGTCGGTGACTCGTTAGGAATGGTACTGCAAGGTAAAACTGATACTCTGCCCGTCACGGTCGATGAGATCGCCTACCACACTCGCAGTGTGCGTGCAGGCAGCCCAAACTGCTTACTGATGGCCGACATGCCTTTCATGAGCTACGCCACACCAGAGCAAGCATGCGAAAATGCAGCCAAAATCATGCAAGCTGGTGCAAACATGGTGAAAATTGAAGGTGGCGACTGGTTAGTGGATACCGTAAAAATGCTGACAGAGCGTGCGGTTCCAGTTTGTGCTCACTTGGGTTTAACCCCTCAATCAGTCAATATTTTTGGCGGTTATAAAGTACAAGGCCGAGATCAAGAAAAAGCCGATCGCATGGTAAAAGATGCATTAGCACTGCAAGATGCCGGCGCTCAAATTGTATTACTAGAATGTGTTCCTGCTAGCCTTGCCGCGCGCATTACCGAAGTCCTAGAGGTACCAGTAATTGGTATTGGTGCAGGTAATGTAACAGATGGTCAAATTTTAGTAATGCACGATATGTTTGGAATTTCGGCGAACTACATGCCAAAATTCTCGAAAAACTTCCTTGCTGAAACAGGTGATATGCGTAAAGCCGTTGCACAATACATCAAAGATGTAGAAAGTGCAGCCTTCCCTGATGATGCTCATACCATTGCCTAAAGGAGATATTCATGCAAACTTTTGCTGACATTTCAGCTCTTCGCGAGCAGATCAAACAGTATAAGCGTGATGGTCGCCGAGTCGCTTTTGTGCCAACCATGGGCAACTTACATGAAGGCCACTTGACCCTAGTGCGTAAAGCTCGTGAAGAGGGAAATGTGGTCGTGGTCAGTATTTTTGTCAATCCAATGCAATTTGATCGTGCAGATGACTTAAACAACTACCCAAGAACATTAGATGAAGACTTAAGTAAACTTAACGCGGAAGGCGTTGATTTTGTCTTTACTCCAACCCCAGAAGTGATGTATCCACAAGGTTTAGACAAACAAACCTTTATTGAAGTACCAGGGCTATCGCATATGCTCGAAGGCGCTTCAAGACCAGGACATTTTCGTGGTGTAGCAACCATTGTCGCTAAACTATTCAATATTATTCAGCCTAATGTCGCTTGTTTTGGGGAAAAAGATTTCCAGCAATTGGCCGTTATTCGTCAGATGGTTAATGACCTATGCATGGATATTGAAATTATTGGTGTTCCAACCGTGCGCGAAATGGACGGGTTAGCCATGAGCTCACGCAATGGCCTGCTTACACTCGATCAACGCCAACGCGCTCCAGTGCTAGCACGCACTATGCGTTGGATCAGTAGTGCAATGCGTGGTGGACGTGATGACTATGCATCGATCATTGAAGATGCGAGTGATCAACTGCGCGCTGCTGGCTTACAACCGGATGAGATCTTCATTCGCGACGCTAAAACTCTGCAAGTTATCTCAGCCGAGACAACTCAAGCAGTGATTTTAGTTTCAGCTTTTTTAGGCCAAGCCCGTTTGATTGATAACCAAATCGTAGATTTCAATGTAGAAAGCAAAGCCGATCCTGAAGAAGAATAATCTCCAACCTACTGAACTAAAAAAGGTCGACAATGCGTCGACCTTTTTATTAGCAATTATTGACTACGATTGGTACTAGCTTCTCAGACCAATACCACGTGATACAAGATAGTGAGCGACCGCATACAACGCGACCACAAAAACCCCCAGTACGCTAAAGGAAGTCACGATACCCACATCAGAAACCCCAAGAAAACCATAGCGAAACGCATTAACCATATAAACAATTGGGTTGATTTTCGATACTCCTTGCCAAAAATCCGGCAGTAGGCTTATCGAATAAAAGACTCCACCTAAATAAGTTAATGGCGTGAGTATAAAAGTCGGAATAATCGAAATATCGTCAAATGTCTTAGCAAACACCGCGTTAATCATGCCGCCTAAAGCAAACACTACTGACGTGAGAAATACCGTCGCAACAATAATGCCCCAATGATCCACTTGTAGATCAACAAAAAACAACGAAACAAAAGTCACGATGGCTCCGACTAATAAACCTCGCACTACGCCCCCCATAACGAACCCTGCAATAATCACGTAATTGGGAACGGGAGCAACCAGTAACTCTTCAATATTTTTTTGAAATTTCGCGCTAAAGAAAGAAGAAGCAACATTGGAATAAGAGTTGGTGATCACCGACATCATGATTAAGCCCGGCACAATATATTCCATATAGCTAAAACCATTCATTTGACCAATTCGCGAACCAATCAAGTTACCAAAAATGATGAAATAAAGCGTCATGGTAATAGCTGGTGGCACTAAGGTCTGCACCCAAATTCGCGTAAAGCGGTTTATTTCCTTGGTCAACAAGCTACAAAAAGCCGTCCAATACAAACGATACATAATTACTGACCTCGACTCTGTTGTTGCACAATACTGACAAACAGCTCTTCCAAGCGGTTAGCTTTATTGCGCATTGACAATACTGTCACGCCTTGCTGCGTTAGTTGCTCGAACACTGAATTCAACCCTTTGGTTTTCTCTAACTCGATTTCTAGTGAACCGTTAACCATGGTTTGTGAAACAACGCCAGCTAACTGAGGCAACGGTGAATCGTCAGCCAAATCCAAAATAAAGGTCTCAAACTGCAGTTTCGCGAGCAGATCTTTCATTGAGGTATTTTCGATTAACTCACCACGGTTGATAATGCCGATGTTGCGGCACAGCATTTCAGCCTCTTCTAAATAGTGCGTGGTCAAAATAATGGTAATGCCTTGTGCATTGATCTCTTTAAGAAATTCCCACATTGAACGACGGAGCTCAATATCCACACCAGCCGTCGGTTCATCTAAAATGAGCAGTTTGGGTTCATGCATCAAAGCGCGAGCAATCATTAAGCGGCGTTTCATACCACCAGAAAGATTTCGTGCTCGTTCTTTACGTTTTTCCCACAGATCGAGCTTAGATAAATACTTTTCCGCTCTTTCTTTCGCTAGCGATTTAGCAACACCGTAATAACCCGCCTGCTGCATTACAATCTGCTCAACGCTCTCAAATTGGTTGAAATTGAATTCTTGAGGAACCAAGCCAATATTTTGCTTCGCAAGTTCCAGATCTTTATCAATATCGTAGCCAAAAACCTTTACGTTACCGGAAGTCTTATTGACCAAGGATGAAATAATACCGATAGTTGTCGATTTTCCAGCCCCATTAGGTCCAAGCAGTGCGTAAAAATCGCCCTTTCTTACCTGCAAACTCACCCCTTTTAGGGCCTCGAAACCACCTGCGTAGGTTTTACGTAGTTGTTCTATTTCTAATGCGTACATTCAATGATCACTCTTTGTGACTTTAACTTGTTAGATGTGCCACCTAACCCACCATTTTTCAACCCAACATTAGAAATTAATGAAATAAAAAGCGCAGACCAAGTGATCTGCGCTCTTAAGGTTATCACCCCAAACTAGTTAGATTGGGTTACATGACTTACAGCCGCATTTAACGCTTCATAACGGAAAGAGTAAGTCTGCTCACTCGGTACTAAATCTAAGATGTGGAACTTCTCTAGCTGTTGTTTGGTTTGTATATTCGGACACAACAGATAAACCGCACATTTCGCATCTAACGCATCTTTGATCGCATTTTCTAACGCTAAGCCAACCGTCACATCAATCATTGGCACATCGGTAAGGTCAAGGATCATCGCTTCATAGTCACTAATGTGGTTATGCTGGCGAGATATCGCTTTAGAAACACTAAAGATCATTGGTCCGGAGAGATAAAAGAACAGCACTTTGCCATTGGCTTTCTCAAGCAAAGAGCGCTCGCTGTCAGTCAAGGGCACATCGTTCTCATCAGCATCACTGATCGCTTTAACCTGACGCGCTTGCTCACGGCTCAAACGTTCAATGATTAAGATATTAGAGATAAATACACCTAAGCCAACCGCCACAATCAAATCAACAAACACCGTCAGCAGCATTACGCCATACATAATAGCCATGCCTTGCACGCTGACTTTATGCGCGCGTTGAATGAAACTCCAATCGAGAATGTTGAACCCGACATAGACAGCAATACCCGCTAAAACCGCCATCGGGATAGGTTCGGTTAAACCACCAGCCACTAACACAACTAACGCCAACACCAAAGCACGAGCAACTCCTGATAAAGGTGAACGCGCTCCAACTTGAATGTTAGTCACCGTCCCCATCGTTGCCCCTGCGCCCGGTAACGCACCAAATAATCCTGAAATCATATTGGCAAGCCCTTGCCCTCTTAACTCCTTATCTGAGTCATGCTCTTTGCGTGTTAAAGAGTCACCAATCACCGCGGTCAGTAAGGTATCAATACAACCTAGTGTGCCTAGCACTAACGCATCAATCACCATGGTTGTGAAGATTTCAGCATTAAAAGTAGGGATCACCAGTGAAGGCAAACCAGCCGGTATCACGCCAATACGTCGAATATCTTCAGGGTTAAATAGCAATACAGAAATTAACGTCACTGCCACTAAAGCAACCAGTTGTGCGGGAACGTATTTCCGATATTTGTTAGGCAAGAAGAATAGAATACCAAGAGTGAGCAAACCCAAAAACAGTTCATTAAACTTCATGTTGCTGATGATATCTGGCAATGCAGACAATGTTCCCATCACCCCACCCGAAGGGGCTGCCTGACCAAGCAGTGGTGAAAGTTGCAAAATGATGAGGATGACACCAATGCCCGACATGAAGCCAGATATCACACTGTATGGCATTAATGTGATGTATTTTCCAAGCTTGAGGGTTCCAAGCAATATCTGAAATGCCCCCGCCATCATCACAACAGTAAAGGTCATAGCCAGTCCAGTTTCTGGGTAGCTAGCGACCATGCTGGTTAAGACTGCAGTCATAATGACCGTCATCGGTCCGGTAGGCTCTGATATCAAGGTTGATGAGCCGCCGAATAAAGCAGCAAATAACCCGACCATGATCGCGCCCCAAAGCCCAGCTTCCGCACCGGCGCCCGAAGCAACACCAAAAGCTAACGCCAAAGGCAGTGATATAATGGCCGTTGTCACTCCACCAAACAAATCACCTTTCAAATCAATATTGGCAAAACGACTCCCAAACACTTATGCGCTCCTTGTAAAAAACCAAAATCACATCACTGTAGCAAATGTTAATCACAATTATTAACCGTTAATTAACGACAATTTTAGCCAATCTTGACTAAAAAAATGGGAACTAGCTAAGTTCATGATTTTTCATACGAGAACTCGTCAGATGAGTGCCTTTTTCTTCATTTTATAAGAGAATGAAATTGTAACATTGTGTATAGTCAGATTTATTCTTGAGCATTACTATTGATGCAATTTGGTCTATTTTAAGGGAAGTGAGATGCCAGAACTTAAACAGCTTTTTGAAAATAACTCGCGCTGGTCTGAATCGATTAAAGCAGAACGTCCTGAGTACTTTGCAAAGCTAGCTCAAGGGCAAGACCCTGATTTTCTCTGGATTGGTTGCTCTGACAGTCGCGTGCCTGCGGAACGTTTAACCGGGCTTTATTCGGGTGAACTGTTTGTGCATCGCAACGTCGCAAACCAGGTAATTCATACCGACTTGAATTGTCTTTCTGTGGTGCAATATGCGGTTGATGTATTGAAAGTAAAACACATCATTATCTGCGGACACTATGACTGTGGGGGTGTGAATGCAGCGATTGATAATCCACAACTAGGTTTGATCAACAACTGGTTACTGCATGTTCGTGACTTATACCTGAAACATCGCACCTATTTAGATGCTATACCCGAACAAAATAAAGCCGACAAGCTTTGTGAAATCAATGTTGCTGAACAAGTGTATAACTTGGGCAACTCCACGGTCCTACAAAACGCGTGGGAGCGCGGTCAAGATGTAGAACTGCATGGCGTAGTGTACGGTATTGAAGATGGACGCTTAGAATATCTAGGTGTTCGTTGTAATTCACGCGAACGGGTGAATGACACTTATCAAAAGGCGATGGAAAAAATCCTGAACCCCAATCACGAGCTATTATGTCGCTAAAATACCAAGAGCCCACTCAATAGTGGGCTCTTTATCATACCAATCACAGTAAATAAGTGATCAGAAATAGCGCAGGAAAAAGGCTTGAGACCAAGGCAGAATTTTTCGATAAGTAGTTAGTCTACAATCAAAAATTCTAACGCAGTTATCGAGCATTTTAACCAGCCAGGATGAACAGTTATTTACTACGATTAGTATCATATCTTCGTTAACTTACTCTTGTGGCACAACTTTGCCAATAAACGGCAAATGACGATATTTTTGTGCGTAATCGATACCGACCCCAACCACAAACTCATCAGGGATTTCGAAACCAATCCATTTTACATCAACAGGTACTTCACGGCGTGAAGGCTTATCAAGCAAAGTACAAATGTGGATGGACTTAGGTTCACGCAGCGAAAGGATCTCTTTTACTTTGTTCAAGGTATTACCCGTATCGATAATATCTTCAACCAACAATACATCTTTGCCTTTAATGTCATCGTCCAGATCTTTTAAGATACGAACATCACGTGAGCTTTCCATCGTATTGCCATAGCTAGATGCCGTCATAAAATCAACTTGGTGAACCAAATCAATGTTACGAGCAAGGTCTGCCATAAATACAAATGAACCGCGTAGCAAGCCAACCATGACCAAATCTTCACTGCCCTGATAATGTTCGGTGATCTGTTTGCCTAATTCACGAATTCGTTCCTGAACAATTTCCTCAGAAATCATCACTTCAACTGTATGCTTCATACTGTTCTCTTTTTAGGTGATGCGACACGCTTTACGATCACTGTTTTACGTAATGATGGCGTCGCGTAACTAGCTTGGTACATATAGTACCACCGCTGTACGGGATAGTTAAATGAGGCTTGCTTTGTACCGATTGACCGTTATTTTTAATTTGAACAATAAAAACATTTGAATCTGATTGCATTTAACGCAATTGAACAAAAAACAGGCTCATATTATTTGACCCACATCATATGCAGCAGTACACTCATGAAGCTTTAAAAGCAATTAACAAAATAATCATTAGAGCGGAAAGCTCAATACAAAACGTCAAATGGTAAGGATTAAAAAATTATGGACGCATCTATAGAGAAACGCCCCAGAACGCGCTTATCACCACAAAAGCGTAAACTTCAATTGATGGAAATCGCTCTTGAAGTGTTTGCAAAACGAGGCATTGGCCGTGGTGGTCATGCCGATATCGCTGAAATTGCACAGGTTTCTGTTGCAACGGTGTTCAATTACTTCCCAACTCGCGAAGATTTAGTGGATGACGTATTAACGCACGTTGTATGCCAATTTTCTAACTTTCTCGCTGATAATATCGACCTTGATCTGCACGCAAAAGAGAACTTAACCAATATTACTACCGCCATGGTTAGCCTTGTGGTTAATGACTGCCACTGGTTAAAAGTGTGGTTTGAGTGGAGTGCTTCGACACGTGAAGAAGTTTGGCCACTGTTTGTTTCTACAAACCGCACCAATCAATTACTAGTCAAGAATATGTTTATTAAGGCTATCGAACGTGGTGAAGTATGCAACGAACATGATCCTGAAGATCTTGCGACACTTTTCCACGGTATCTGCTACTCGCTCTTTATTCAGGCCAATCGTCTACCGAATGAAGAAAGCATGCGCACGTTAGTGAAAAGCTACCTAAATATGCTGTGCATCTACAAAAAAGAGCACTAATATCTGATCGATAAGAGCATAAAAAAACCGCTGAATTCAGCGGTTTTTCTTTATCTGACGATTAGGTCATTACTTTTTCTTTTTCGCTTTCGCGTTTGGAAGGTCAGTAATCGTACCTTCAAACACTTCAGCCGCAAGACCAACAGACTCGTGTAGCGTTGGGTGAGCATGAATCGTCAATGCGATATCTTCTGCATCACAACCCATCTCGATAGCAAGACCAATTTCACCCAGTAGTTCACCACCGTTAGTACCAACGATAGCACCACCAATAACGCGATGAGTCTCTTTATCAAAAATAAGCTTGGTCATACCGTCTGCACAATCAGAAGCGATTGCACGACCAGAAGCAGCCCAAGGGAATGTCGCTACTTCGTAGTTAATACCTTCTGCTTTCGCTTCTTTTTCAGTTTTACCAACCCAAGCCACTTCTGGCTCAGTGTACGCAATTGAAGGGATTACTTTAGGGTCAAAGTAGTGTTTCTTACCTGAAATAACTTCTGCCGCTACGTGACCTTCATGCACACCTTTGTGAGCCAACATTGGTTGACCAACAATATCACCGATAGCGAAGATATGAGGAACATTCGTGCGCATTTGCTTATCCACATTGATAAAGCCACGCTCATCCACTTCAATACCTGCTTTTTCAGCATCCATCAGCTTACCATTTGGTACACGGCCGATAGCAACAAGGACTGCATCATAACGCTCAGCTTCCGCTGGTGCTTTTTTGCCTTCCATTGAAACGTAGATACCATCTTCTTTCGCTTCAACAGCCGTCACTTTCGTTTCAAGCATCAGGTTAAATTTGTCTTTAATACGTTTGGTGTAAACTTTAACCATGTCTTTATCCGCCGCTGGGATAAGTTGGTCAAACATTTCAACCACATCAATCTTAGAACCCAGCGAGTGGTAAACCGTCGCCATTTCCAAACCGATAATACCGCCACCCATGATCAACAGCTTTCCAGGAACTTCTTTCAGTTCAAGTGCATCAGTTGAATCCCAAATACGTGGGTCTTCATGAGGAATGAATGGTAGTTTAATTGGGCGAGAACCCGCAGCAACGATAGCGTTATCGAAGTTAACCACGGTTTTGCCGTCTTCACCTTCAACTTCGATAGCATTAGGGCCAGTAAATTTACCAAAACCGTTAACAACGGTGACTTTACGCATCTTAGCCATACCGCCAAGACCGCCTGTCAGTTGGTTGATCACTTTTTCTTTCCAAAGACGAATTTTGTCGATGTCAGTTTGTGGTTCACCAAATACGATACCATGCTCAGCAAGCGCTTTCGCTTCTTCAATAACTTTCGCTACGTGAAGTAGTGCTTTAGATGGGATACAACCCACGTTCAAACACACACCACCAAGGGTGCTGTAACGTTCAATAAGTACTGTTTCAAGACCTAAGTCTGCACAGCGGAATGCAGCGGAGTAACCAGCAGGACCGGCACCAAGCACTACCACTTGGGCTTTGATTTCTTTGCTCATTTTGACCTCTTGTAGTCATTATCCCTAACAGGCTGAGTGGGTGTTCTATCTATTTGTTTTGTTATTAAAAACGAATTACTTAAAACGAGATATTTTTCAGACCGCAACAGTTTACAGAGATGTTAATGGTGTGAAAAGTAAATCCATTTAGCCTGTGAGCTAGACGACAATTCGATTAGGAAAAAGTGTTCGTAATCCAATCATCTTGTTATTCGTGTTAACGAGGGCGGCTTAATCGCCGCCCTATCATTAACTAAACTTGGCTTACAAAACCAGACGGCGAATGTCTGATAATGCACCATTTAGGAAAGTGATGAAGCGTGCACCTTCCGCACCATCGATCACACGGTGGTCGTATGATAGAGAGAGTGGAAGTTGTAGGCGTGGTTCGAACTCTTTGCCGTTCCACACAGGCTTGATCTCTGATTTAGACACACCAAGAATACCCACTTCTGGCGCATTGACGATTGGCGTAAATGCAGTACCACCAATGCCACCTAGGCTAGAGATAGTGAAACAACCACCCTGCATATCTGCCGCTGTCAGTTTACCAGCACGTGCTTTCTTCGATACTTCAGCAAGCTCAGCTGATAGCTCGTAAATGCCTTTTTTGTTCACATCTTTAAAGACAGGAACAACGAGACCATTTGGCGTATCAACCGCAATACCCACGTTTACGTATTTCTTCAGAATCAAGCTTTCGCCATCGTCAGAAAGTGAAGAGTTAAATGCAGGGAAGGCTTCTAGAGCTTTCGCTACAGCTTTCATGATGAACACGAGTGGCGTGATCTTCATGCCTGTATCTTTCTTCGCTTCAATCGCATTTTGCTCTTTACGGAAGTTCTCAAGCTCGGTGATATCAGCGTTATCCCATTGGGTAACGTGTGGGATCATCACCCAGTTACGGTGCAAGTTAGCACCCGAGATTTTCTTGATACGAGAAAGTGGCTGAACTTCAGTTTCACCAAACTTGCTGAAATCAACTTTTGGCCAAGGTAGGAGGCCAAGTGCTGCGCCATCACCTTTACCAGAAGCCGCTGCTGCCGAACCAGATTCAAGACGCTTAAGTGCTTCTTTCACATAATTTTGCACATCTTCTTTTAGGATACGGCTCTTACGACCAGAACCTTTCACCTTAGATAGATTAACGCCAAATTCACGTGCAAGACGACGAACAACTGGAGAAGCATGAGAATACTCATTGTTCTCTTCAAACTCTGCTGTTGCTACTGTCGCTGGTTTGGTTACTTCAGCTTTTGGTGCCACAGGTGCCGCTGCTTGAGCAGGAGCTGCAACTGGTGCTGCACCTGCTACTTCAAAGACCATGATTAACGAGCCAGTCGATACTTTATCGCCTGTTGTAATCTTGATTTCTTTCACTACACCGGCAAACGGTGCTGGCACTTCCATTGAAGCTTTGTCGCCTTCAACCGTGATTAGAGATTGCTCTTCTTCCACGGTATCGCCAACGGCAACCATGATTTCAGTCACTTCTACTTCATCACCACCGATATCTGGAACGTTGACTTCTTTCGCTGCAGAAGCGGTCGGAGCTGCCGTCATTGGTGCTGCTACAGCAGGAGCCGCGGCTACGCCTGAACCTGCAACTTCAAATACCATGATTAAAGAGCCAGTCGTTACTTTATCGCCTGCTGCTACTGTGATCTCTTTCAGCGTACCTGCGAATGGCGCTGGAACTTCCATAGAAGCTTTGTCGCCTTCAACCGTCAATAGAGATTGCTCTTCTTCGATTGCATCACCGATAGCGACCATGATTTCAGTAACTTCTACTTCATCACCGCCAATATCTGGAACATGTACTTCTTTAAGCTCGCTTGCTGATGCTGCCACAGGAGCAGCTGCTGGAGCTACTTCAACTGCAGCTGGCGCTGCTGCACCTTCTGCTTCAAAGATCATAATCAATGAACCAGTAGAGACTTTATCACCTTCAGCGATTTTGATTTCTTTAACAATACCTGCTTGAGAGGCAGGAACCTCCATAGAAGCCTTATCGCCTTCTACAGTAATAAGAGACTGTTCTTCTTCAACCTTGTCGCCAACGCTGACAAGAATTTCAGTAACTTCAACCTCATCCGCACCAATGTCAGGTACATTAATTTCGATTGCCATTATTCTTTCCTACCTTCAATTAAGCGTATAGCGGGTTTGTTTTTTCAGTATCGATGTTGAATTTCTTAATTGCTTGCGCAATGACAGATTTCTCAACTTCGCCACGTTTCGCTAGTTCAGTTAACGCTGCAACCACAACATAACCTGCGTTCACTTCGAAATGACGACGTAAGTTTTCGCGGCTGTCTGAACGACCAAAACCATCCGTACCCAACACTTTGAAAGACTCAGCAGGGATAAACGCACGCACTTGCTCGGCGTAGTTTTTCATGTAATCCGTTGCTGCGATTGCAGGTTCGCTACCCATTACCGTTTGAATGTAAGGAACTTGTGCCTGCGCTTCAGGGTGAAGCATGTTGTAACGTTCACAAGCTTGGCCATCACGAGTTACTTCGTTGAATGACGTTACCGAGTAAACATCAGAAGCAATACCGTACTCATCACTTAAGATTTGAGCCGCTTTACGCACTTCGTTCATGATAGTACCAGAGCTCATTAGCTGAACTTTACCTTTCGAACCAGTGTAAGTTTCTAGCTTATAGATACCCTTACGAATGCCTTCTTCAGCGCCTTCTGGCATTGCTGGCATTGCGTAGTTTTCGTTCATCAGAGTTAGGTAGTAGAACACGTTCTCTTGATCACCATACATGCGACGGATACCGTCTTGCATGATTACCGCCACTTCATAAGCGAAGGTTGGATCGTAAGAAATACAGTTAGGAACTGTACCCGCCATGATGTGCGAGTGGCCATCTTCGTGCTGTAGACCTTCACCGTTAAGCGTTGTACGACCTGCTGTTGCACCCAGTAAGAAACCACGAGCTTGTTGATCGCCCGCCATCCACGCCATATCGCCAACACGTTGGAAACCAAACATGGAGTAATAGATGTAGAACGGAATCATTGGCAGGTTGTTGGTGCTGTATGATGTTGCAGCCGCAACCCATGAAGACATAGCACCTAGCTCATTGATACCTTCTTGCAGTACCTGACCTGATGTTGCTTCTTTATAGTAAGAAACGATATCGCGATCTTGAGGGGTGTAGTTCTGACCGTGTGGATTGTAAATACCGATTTGACGGAATAGACCTTCCATACCAAATGTACGCGCTTCATCGGCGATAATTGGCACAATGTTCTTGCCAATGTTTTTATCTTTAAGCAGAACGTTCAATGCACGAACAAATGCCATTGTTGTTGAAATATCACGCTTCTGCTCTTCAAGTAGTGGCTTGAATTCATCAACCGGTGGAATCACTAATTCTTCTGTGAATTTAGGCAAACGCTGTGGCGTGTAACCTTTTAGTGCTTTACGACGAGCATGTAGATATTCGTGCTCTTTAGAGCCTTCTTCCAGCGTTAAGTATGGCAGTTCTTTTACCGCTTCGTCAGTTAGCAGATCTTGTAGGCCTAGACGGTCACGTAGGTGAAGTACGTGAGTCATGTCCATCTTCTTAACTTGGTGTGCGATATTCTTACCTTCTGCCGCTTCACCCATGCCGTAACCTTTTACTGTTTTCGCTAGGATAACAGTAGGACGACCATTGGTTTCTTGTGCATTTTTAAATGCTGCGTACAGTTTAGATGAATCATGACCACCACGCTTAAGCGCGAAGATCTCATCATCAGTCATGTCAGCAACAAGTGCTGCGGTTTCTGGGTATTTACCAAAGAAGTGCTCACGTACGTACGCGCCATCTTTAGATTTGAATGTTTGGTAGTCACCATCGATAGTTTCATTCATTAGTTGAAGAAGCTTACCAGATGTGTCTTTTGCCAGTAGTGAATCCCAGTTACTACCCCAGATAACTTTAACCACATTCCAACCAGCGCCTTTAAATAGGCCTTCTAGTTCTTGGATGATGCTGCCGTTACCCATAACAGGGCCATCTAGACGCTGTAGGTTACAGTTGATTAGGAAACATAGATTATCGAGTTTTTCACGAGCGGCAAACGAGATTGCACCGCGTGATTCTGGCTCATCCATTTCACCATCACCTAGGAACGCGTAAACACGTTGCTCTTTGGTATCTTTCATACCACGGCCATCTAGGTATTTAAGGAAGCGAGCTTGGTAAATAGCAGAGATCGGACCTAGTCCCATAGATACAGTCGGGAATTGCCAGAACTCAGGCATTAATTTAGGGTGAGGATATGAAGGGATACCCTTGCCATCCACTTCTTGACGGAAGTTGTCTAGCTGTTCAGCAGTTAAACGGCCTTCAACAAAAGCACGTGCGTAGATCCCAGGAGAGATGTGACCTTGGTAATAAACCAAGTCGCCACCATCTTTTTCGTTAGGAGCACGGAAGAAGTGGTTAAAACATGTTTCGTAGAACGCAGCAGAAGACTGGAATGACGCCATGTGGCCGCCAAGCTCAAGGTCTTTTTTCGATGCACGCAGAACGATCATGATCGCGTTCCAACGGATGATTGAGCGAATACGACGCTCAAGCGTTGTGTCACCTGGGTAAGCTGGCTCTTGTGCTGCAGGAATCGTGTTGATGTAGTTGGTAGTAATACCAGTTGGCATATCAACACCGTCTAGACGTGCTTTGTCTAAAACTTGCTCTAGTAAAAACTGAGCACGCTCTACACCCTCTTCACGTACAACTGACTCAAGGGCTGCTAGCCATTCTTGAGTTTCCAGTGCATCTACGTCATGCTTCATGTCAGACATGGAGATCTATCCTTCTGTTGGTTGGATCTATAAACAAGCAATTAGTCGCTAATTTACGACTCATTACCTTGTTGAATTCGACGTAAAGAACGCTCACGGCGAGACTCTTCTTTGGTCAAATCCAACAATGTTTCTTCGATATAAGCTAAGTGAGAATGTGACATTTCACGCGCCTTTTCCGGCTGACCAGAAACAATCGCATCCACGATATTAGCTCGGTGTTTACTTACTTTCTCCACCACTTCATGGCGGCGGTGTAATAGCTTTAAATTCTGTAGAACATTTTGCTCAAGCAATGGAGCAAGGCTACGGACAATATGCAAAAGCACCACATTGTGTGCAGCTTCAGTGAGAGCGACTAAAAACTCAACCACCGCGGACGCTTCTGCTTCAATCTCTTTCTTTGCTTGTTGCTCACCAATTCTAGCTAAGCAGGATTGAATTCGAGCAAAATCTTCCTCAGTACCACGCAAGGCTGCAAAATAGGCAGAAATACCCTCCATCGCGTGTCGCGATTCAAGTAAATCGAGCTGAGTTTCAGAGTGGCTAGACAATAAATTTAGCAGAGGATCAGAAAAACTTTTCCAGATATTCTCGCTAACAAACGTTCCACCACCTTGACGCCGAGTTAATAGGCGCTTGGCTTCTAAACGTTGAATAGCTTCTCGGATAGAGGGACGCGACACTTCGAACTGTTTTGCCAGTTCTCGCTCTGGTGGCAATTGTTGCCCCGGAGAGAGTGTTCCTTCCACTATCAACCTTTCCAACTCCTGTTCGATAACATCGGAGAGTTTTGGCTGACGAATCCTTTGATAAGCCATAATTTATTATTCTTCTACTCTTTGCAGTCAATTGGTAATACCAATTTCAAGTTGGTGCAGAAATTAACATAATTAAAACGCAGATGTCCAGCCAAAACTTGACCTAAATCATAGAACGGGTCACGTTTAAACACACTGATAACATTAATAAGTTAAAACAGAAAAGATAATGGTCAGACCAATTACATAATCAATACAGATGGGGAATGAACGGGCTACTATACCCAATCACACGATAAATAAATTAGGTTGAGGGTCGTTGATTCACTACAGATCGTTGCTCAAAAGCAAAAAGCTTGGGAAAGGCAGTATAAAGAGAATAAAAAAGCTGAATATAATCAATCACTACTGATACCACTGTGACGCGGCATCAGTAGTCGACATTACTTCGCTTCTAGATGATCAATCATCAATTGCAGCGATTGATTACCACGAAATTCATTGATATCGAGCTTATAAGCAAGCTGAACGGTTTTCACAGATGCATCTGGCCAACGTCTTAAATCAACATTGAACGCAATACCATCGATCATAATATTGGTCGGATGACCTTTGAATAACGGTTCAAGCATTAATTTTAAATGCTTTTCTCCGACCAACTTTTGATGCAAGAGTTTAAATTCGCCATCAAAGAGCGGTTCAGGAAACGCTTGTCCCCACGGCCCACCAGCACGCAGCATTTCAGCGGTATGCATAGAGAATTCTTCAGGCTTTAATTCACCGTCAGACAAAATCACACCTTTTAATGCCGCCTCATCTAACTCTTCTCGCACCACCTGATCAAACAAACTCGCAAAGCGTTCAAAATCTTTTTCAGCAATGGTTAAACCTGCCGCCATTGCGTGACCACCAAATTTGGCAATTAAACCGGGGTGTTGCGTGTCAATCCGATCCAAAGCATCGCGCATGTGTAAGCCGACCACAGAGCGACATGAACCCTTGATATTTCCATCGCCACCATCCGCAAACGCAATCACAGGTCGGTGATATTTATCTTTGATGCGCGAAGCCAAAATACCAATCACACCTTGGTGCCAATCTCGTTGAAACAGTACTAACCCATGAGGTAATTGTGTATTTTCGCCAAGCTGTAAGCGTTCACAAAAAGCCAACGCTTCTTGTTTCATGCCTTCTTCGATTTCTTTGCGGGTTTGATTTAAGCCATCAAGCTCATTCGCCATCCGGCGTGCCGCGTGAATGTTATTACTCATCAATAACTCGACACCGAAAGACATATCATCCAAACGACCAGCAGCGTTGATCCTTGGGCCTAATGCAAAACCAAAGTCAGAGGCAACCAAACGTCGCGCATCACGCTTGGCTACTTCAATCAAAGCTTGGATCCCCGGCCTCGCGTGCCCAGCACGAATACGCTGTAAACCTTGATGCACGAGAATACGGTTATTTTCATCAAGCGGTACCACGTCAGCAACGGTGCCAAGAGCGACGAGATCGATCAACTCCATCAATTTCGGCTCTGCCATTCCTTGCTCACTAAACCAGCCCGATTTACGCATGTGAACACACAATGCCATCATCAAATAAAACGCAACACCAACCCCCGCCAAAGCTTTCGATGGAAATGCACAGCTTTGTAAGTTGGGGTTAACCATTGCATCGACTTCCGGCAAGACATGCCCAGGCAAGTGATGATCCGTCACTAATACGGTTAACCCTTGTTGTTTGGCATAGCGCACACCTTCGATTGATGACACACCATTATCCACGGTCATGATCACCTGCGCGCCCAACTCAATCGCTTGATCAACCACTTCAGGGCTTAAGCCATATCCATCTTCAAAACGGTTAGGTACTAGGTAATCCACATTATGACTACCAAGCATGCGCAGTGCTAAAACCGAAAGCGCCGAACTGGTTGCCCCATCAGCGTCGAAATCCCCAACGACAATAATGCGCTGTTGTTGCTGAATTGCGTTAAACAGCAATTTAACCGCTTCTTCAATGCCCCCTAATTTCTGGTAAGAATGTAAGGCTTTGGCAGCTTTATCCAGTTGCTCGACACTGGTAATACCGCGACTGATATAAATGCGTTTCAGCAAGGAAGGGAGAGTATCGGGAAGTTGTGAAAGGTCTGGTTCAGGTCTGCGTTTTATCTCAATCATAAATCAGCAGGCTTGAGTAAACTCAAGCCTGACTCCTAAGTTATTAAAGCTGTTGAAGGCGTTGCAATAGTTGAGCTGGCGGCAAATAGCCTCCGACCATTTCACCATTCGGTAAGAATATCGCTGGTGTACCGCTGATACCCAATTCACGTCCAAGCTGATAATGCTGCGCGATCGTCTGCTTCGCCTGATCGATATTTTCACCGGCTTGAGGCGCGCCACGATTCGTTTTCGCTTCATTCATCGCAGCCGCTTTATCATCGGCACTCCAAATGACGGCCATTTGTTCGGCAACTTGACCAGTCGCGCCTTGGCGAGGGAAAGCCATGTAGCGCACAGTAATACCAAGCTCGTTATAGCCTGCCATTTGGCTGTGCAGACGTGTGCAGTAGCCACAAGTAATGTCAGTAAATACTGTCACAATGTATTTTTCATCTGCCGCTTTGTACTCGATCATGCTGTCTTTGAAAGTTTCAATTTTAGCCGCGTTCAGTGGTGCTTGACGCTTTGCCAATACATCGACATAACCACCATTTTCATCTAATTGATACAATGTTCCTGCAATAAAATGACGGCCATCAGGCGAAGCAAATAAAATGCCGCCCGAAGTTTGCACTTCAACTAAACCTTCGACATCAGAGGCTTTAACATCAACCACTTGCAAACCTAGTTTTGAAAAACGTTGTTCAAAAACGCCTTTATCAATAGATTGAACTTGCTTGATTTGTGCCGTTTGTGGGGCTGTTGTGGTTTCTTCAGCGTTACACGCTGCAACGAAAAATGGCAATGTAAGTAGAGTCAATTGGCGTAATACGCTCATGTAAGTTCACCTTTATTCAAGCCCTTGGATGGTGCTCGCTATGCAATTGTTTGAGTCGCTCTGTGGCGACGTGAGTATAAATTTGCGTGGTTGATAAGTCACTATGTCCAAGCAGCATTTGCACAACCCGTAGATCTGCTCCGTAATTGAGCAAATGAGTGGCAAAAGCGTGCCTTAATACGTGCGGCGAGAGTTTTTCAACGTCAATTTCCGCGATCACTGCATAGTGTTTAATCCGATGCCAAAATGTTTGGCGAGTCATCTGCCGTGCGCGTTTGCTCGGAAAAACGATATCGGATGTCTGCTCCCCTAGTAATGCAGACCGCCCTTGGTGGAGAAAAGTTTCAATCCAATCCACCGCATTTTCTCCCATTGGAACCAAACGCTCTTTTCCGCCTTTACCAATCACTCGCACGACACCTTGGCGCAAACTGATGTTTTCCATGGTGAGTGACACTAATTCAGTGACACGCAGCCCGGTGGCATACAATAGTTCAAGCATGGCTCTGTCGCGCAATTCGAGCGGATTGTTGGTATCTGGCGCATTAAGCAGCGCATCCACCTGCTGCTCTGACAGATCTTTTGGTAAACGTTGCGGCAGCTTAGGGCTGACCAACAAAGCACTCGGATCATCGGCGCGAATTTTCTCTCGGTGCAGATATTGAAACAAACGACGAATCGCTGAGAGCATACGCGCCCGTGAAGTTTGTTTGTAGTCTTGGTCAGCAAGCCACGCTTGATACTGTTGTAACCCAGACAAACTAATAAAATCGAGGCGATAGTTATCGTGCTGCATCCACTGCAATAGTTTCGTCAGATCATTACGATACGAAGAGAGCGTATTTTCTGATAAACCGCGTTCCATCCACATCGCATCTAAAAATTGTTCGACAATTCCTTGGTCAGGAGAAAAATGCTCAGCCACATCAAACCTCAGTAGTAAAAATAACCTTGCTCAGGTTAAGTGAGCCACGAGTTTAATACCATAAAAAAACAGGGTTAGCAGGATAATCGCTGCAAAGCGCGTCAATTTATGGTTAGAATTCACCATTCTGACTTTAAACGAACAAAAAATTATGAAGATCGGTCTGTTTTATGGCTCAACCACTTGTTATACCGAAATGGCAGCAGAAAAGATCCGCGCCATCATCGGTGAAGATTTAGTCGACATTCACAATGTGAAAGAGACACCACTTTCTTTGATGAGCGACTATGATCTTTTAATACTCGGTATTTCAACCTGGGACTTTGGCGAAATCCAAGAAGATTGGAGCGCAATATGGGATCAAATCGATGGCGTGTCACTAAACGGCAAGTACGTCGCATTGTTCGGCTTAGGCGATCAAGAAGGTTATGGCGAATGGTACCTCGATGCGATGGGGATGCTACATGATGAGCTAAAACAAGTTGGTGCCCAATTTATTGGCTATTGGCCAAACCAAGGCTACCAATTTGAAGCATCGAAAGCACTGACTGAAGATGGAGCCCATTTTGTCGGTTTAGCGTTGGATGAAGATTCGCAATACGAGTTCAGTGACGAACGCATTCAAACCTGGGTTGAGCAAATTTTAGTTGAGTTCCACGACAAGATTTAATCTTGCTTGATCTGCGCCCTAAATCGACGCCAGTCAAAGACTAAACCGGGGTCGGTTTTGCGCAGCGGTGCAATATACTGGTGCCCGGTAATACGCTCAGTGGTGATCTTCGGATAATGCATCATTAACGCCTTGCTTAAATCCGTAAGCGCTTGATACTGTGCCTGAGTGTAGGCAACGAAATCGCTCCCTTCCAATTCAATACCTATCGAGTAGTCATTGCATTTTGCTCTGCCAGCAAAGCTTGATTGCCCAGCATGCCAAGCTCTGGCATTAAATGGCACAAATTGTATCACCTGGCCATTTCGACAAATCAGACAATGCGCCGAAACACCCATAGTATGAATCGTCTTAAAAAAAGGATGGGCATTGGGATCCAATCGACCAGTAAAAAACTGCTCAATATAGGGGCCACCAAACTTTCCGGGCGGTAAACTGATGTTATGCAGCACCAGCAATGAAATATCGTCCTCATCACTACGCTCATCAAAAAAAGGCGAGACAACACGGCGGGCATGTTGGTACCAACCGTCAACAATCGCTGTGTTTTGCGTGGCTTCGCTACTTGGGATAGTTAAGTTATACGCCATATTCAAAGGCTCTCTATTGGGTATAGTGATGATTTTCCGTATCGCTATTAGAAATTAGCGATTAATGGCTGAATTTGCTGTTGAGTCAGCGTATCATTCCTACTTCTGTTCAACACAATATTAGATTTGCGATGAAAAATACACACAATAGCCAACAACGCCTTGATTATCTAAAACAACAGCTTCCTCTTGAAATTACTCGTGCCGTGGCCGAGACACTTAAAGAAGATCTTGGTGGTACTCTTGATGCCACATCTGATATCACCGCAAGTCTAATTCCAGCAGACGCTCACAACGTTGCCACCATTATCACTCGTGAACAGGGTGTATTTTGTGGACAAGCATGGGCAGATGAAGTCTTTAAACAGCTCGGTGGTGAAGTCACCATTGACTGGCATGTACAAGACGGTGACAGCGTAGAGCCTAATCAAACATTATGTACCCTTTCCGGCCCAGCTCGCGCGCTATTAACCGGTGAACGTAATGCGATGAACTTTATTCAAACCTTGTCTGGCTGCGCCACAACAACTGCGCAATACGCCAAACAGCTTGCAGGTACTGATTGCCGCTTGCTTGATACCCGTAAAACCATTCCTGGCTTACGCAGCGCACTGAAATATGCCGTCGCGTGTGGTGGTGGTTTTAACCATCGTATTGGGGTATTCGATGCCTACCTCATTAAAGAAAATCACATTATTGCTTGCGGTGGCATCACACAGGCGATCGGTGAGGCGAAAAAGCTAAACCCAGGAAAACCGGTAGAAGTTGAAACCGAAAGCTTGGAAGAGTTAGTCGAAGCGATTGAAGCTGGCGCCGATATTATCATGCTAGATAACTTCAGCACCGATATGATGCGTGAAGCAGTAAAAATTAATGCTGGTCGTGCGGCACTTGAAAACTCTGGCAATGTAACGCTTGAGACCATTCGTGAATACGCACAAACCGGTGTTGATTACATTTCAGTGGGCGCTTTAACCAAGCACTTAAAGGCGATGGATTTATCCATGCGTTTCAAATAGATCAATCCACATCGACTCACTACATTTTTTGACTAAGGAAGCTAAATCAGCTTCCTTTTTAATGACACTCATATCAAAAAAGCTTCGTTTTTAACTGAGTCGTATTTTTTCATGTTCTGTATGCAATACGATAAATAAAAACTCTAAATCACTCGCGCAGCCCTATTTTACGCATTCCTTCTACTCAACAAGATTCTTATGCTCAGTCATTGGAATGTATTCAACTGGAGAAGGCAATGAACACCAATAGCAACAGAAAACAAAACGGATTTACCTTAATTGAATTGATGATTGTAGTGGCCATTATTGGTGTGCTGTCTACGATAGCGGTGCCTGCGTATAAAAATCATGTCAAAAAATCTGAAGCCACAGTCGCTTTAAGTACTCTAAGCGCATTACTAACCAATATTGATATAGAAGCTCAAGAAACCGGAGTTTTTCCTTCAAATTTGACCAATATTGGCGCATCAAGTGCCATGAATACTCTTGGTACACTTGAATTTCCCTCCGGCGTATCTTCTGCAATTCAGTTTAAGTTTGGTAGCCAATCGACGATGCAAAATAAAATTGTTCGCTTTACCAAAGGCTCATCAGGTTGGAGCTGCCAACACGATACAGCACAAACATTAAAGAGCTGTGTGGCAGGCACGTTCTAGTAAAAAATATGCTCACCAATCTCCCTGTAATTCTTCGGCAAGCAAATCTTATTAGCCTTGCGCAAGAGCAAACGGTTATAGAACATATTGAAGCTTCTGGTGATAGTGTGCTAGAGGCTCTTCTCACTTTAGGTTTATTTCATCATTACGATTTAACCGAACATTTAAGCTCTATTTTCGGTTTGCCCGACACTGACCTAACTGGTTATGACTACTATACATTGTGTCAACAATTGGGCTTACGAGAACTCATCACCCGCTACCAAGCACTACCAATTTTAAGAAAAGGCCAAACCCTGACCATTGCAGTTTCCGACCCAACCCATTTGCAAGTAGAAGATGATTTTCGCTTCGCAACGGGTTTGAAAATTGAATTGGTGTTGGCTGACTATAAAACTTTACAAGCCGCAATTCGTCGCCTGTATGGGCGAGCAATGCAAGAATCATCAAGCACGGAAAGAGAGATCAACCAAGATCAACTGGCAAATTTAGTTCAACTCGCTGACGATGAAATTCAGTCGGTAGAAGATCTTAGCCAAGATAATTCCCCCGTTAGCCGTTTCATCAATCAAATTTTATTAGATGCGATACGTAAAGGCGCATCCGATATTCACTTTGAACCCTACGAAACGCTCTACCGAGTGCGCTTACGTTGTGACGGTATGTTAGTCGAAACCCAACAGCCAGCCAGTCATTTAGGTCGCCGCCTTGCTGCGCGGATAAAAATCCTCTCTAAACTTGATATTGCCGAGCGGCGCCTTCCACAAGATGGACGGATAAAATTGCGTTTAAACCAAGACACAGCCATTGATATGCGTGTTTCAACACTACCTACCTTATGGGGTGAAAAAATCGTATTACGCTTACTCGATAGCAGTGCCTCCCACCTCGATATAGGCAAACTAGGTTACAACGATAAGCAAAAACAACTCTACTTACAGGCACTAAAAAGGCCGCAAGGAATGATCTTAATGACAGGCCCTACTGGCAGCGGAAAAACCGTTTCACTTTATGCTGGGTTACGCCTGCTCAATACTACCGATGTCAATATCTCCACCGCGGAAGATCCTGTCGAGATCAACCTATCAGGCATTAACCAGGTTCAGGTACAGCCAAAGATTGGCTTTGGGTTTGCACAAGCATTACGTTCATTTTTACGCCAAGACCCCGACATTGTAATGGTCGGTGAAATTCGAGATACAGAAACGGCTGAAATTGCGGTCAAAGCAGCGCAAACTGGCCACTTAGTCCTTTCAACCTTACACACTAACTCCGCCGCTGAAACCGTGATCCGCTTAAGTAGCATGGGAATTGAGGCGTTTAACCTAGCGTCCTCATTGAGTCTTATTGTTGCTCAGAGGCTAGCAAGACGACTTTGCCCACATTGCAAAAGAGCAACTAATACAACGCCCAGCTTGCTGCGGAAATTTAATCTTTCTGATCAAGACGTTATTTATGAGGCCAACCCTCATGGTTGTAATGAGTGTACCAATGGCTATGCAGGAAGAGTGGGCATCTACGAAATGATGGAATTCACCCCTCAATTAACACAGGCTATCATGCACAAGGCCAGCATATTACAAATAGAACAACTCGCTAAAGCCAATGGTATGCAAACCCTCCAAGAATCAGGCATCGAAAAACTGAAACTTGGAGTAACCAGCGTTAAAGAGTTACAACGTGTTCTTTATTTCTAACTCAACGATAACTCACTGATTGAGCCCAAATAATGAAAACATCAACAACAAAGCTTAAGCATTACCGCTGGAAAGGGATAAATAGCTCAGGTAAAAAAGTTTACGGGCAAATACTGGCTTTGGATGAGTTAGAAGTACACGGCAAACTACACGATCAGCACATTCAGATCAGGAGAATAAAAAAAGGCCGTATATCTCTCATTGCTCGCCTCACTCATCGTGTTAAAGCTAAAGACATTACCCTGTTAACTCGCCAATTAGCAACCATGCTCAGCACCGGGGTTCCTATCGTTCAGGCATTAAAATTGGTTGGACATAATCATCGTAAGGCAGAGATGAAATCGATTCTAGCGCAAGTAACAAAAGGGGTTGAGGCCGGTACTCCCATTTCAAAATCAATGAGTACAGCAAGCACGTATTTTGACCAATTGTATGTTGATTTAGTTTATAGCGGTGAACAATCCGGCAACCTAGCCGAGGTCTTTGAGCGTTTAGCCACCTACAGAGAAAAAAGTGAGCAATTACATGCCAAAGTTATCAAAGCGCTCATTTACCCGACAATGGTCGTCTTTGTCGCTTTGGCCGTTGCTTATTTAATGCTCACGCTTGTGATCCCTGAATTTGAAGTCATGTTTAAAGGCTTCGGTGCAGAGCTGCCTTGGTTTACTCAGCAAGTTTTGCAGCTCTCACATTGGGTGCAAAACTACAGCCTTTGGGGTTTCGCTAGCGTGTTACTTATTATCAGTATCGTTAAAGCTATGCGCAAAAAATCGTTTTCAATTCGTCTTAAAACCAGTCAATTAAGTTTGAGACTACCCATTCTTGGTGCTGTTATCGGCAAAGCTTCCATCGCTAAATTCTGTCGAACATTGGCAACCAGTTTTAGCGCCGGAATTCCCATTCTGGCCAGTTTAAAATCGACCGCGAAAACCGCTGGTAATATCCATTTCGAAACAGCGATTCAAGGTGTTTATCGAGATACAGCGGCAGGTATGCCAATGTACATCGCTATGCGCAATACCAATGCCTTCCCTGAAATGGTGCTGCAAATGGTAATGATTGGCGAAGAGTCAGGTAAACTCGATGACATGCTCAACAAAGTGGCGACTATTTATGAATTTGAAGTCGATAACACCGTTGATAATCTTGGTAAAATCCTCGAACCACTGATAATTATTTTCCTCGGTACTGTCGTCGGTGGGCTAGTTGTGGCAATGTATTTACCAATCTTTAACTTAATGAGTGTATTGGGATAGTATAATCCCCGCGAATTATTTTATTACTCGAGTCCTTGTATGGAAGTTTTTGACTATTACCCTTGGCTATTCCCACTATTTGCCTGCTTATTTGGCTTGATTGTCGGTAGCTTTCTCAACGTCGTTATTTATCGTCTTCCTAAAATGATGGAGCGAGAATGGCAACAAGAATGTGCAGACTCATTTCCTGAATACCATATTGCACCGCCAGAAGGACAACTGACGCTTAGTATTCCTCGCTCAACGTGCCCACATTGCAACACTCCGATCCGCGTCATCGACAATATTCCATTGTTCAGTTGGCTATTTCTGAGAGGCAAATGCTCGCACTGTAAAGGCCCTATCAGTGTGCGTTACCCAGCCATTGAACTGCTAACGGCAAGTCTAAGCTTACTGATTGCTACCCATTTTGGTTTTAGCTATTTTTCCGTAGCATTACTGTTTTTCACCTTCATATTAATTGCCGCCACTTTTATCGACCTAGATACCATGCTACTACCCGATCAACTAACCTTACCGTTGCTTTGGGCTGGGTTGGCCTTATCCTTATTACAGGTTAGTCCAGTTAGCCTTAACGATGCAGTGATTGGAGCAATGGCTGGCTACCTAAGCCTATGGTCGGTTTACTGGTTGTTTAAACTAGCCACTGGTAAAGAGGGAATGGGCTACGGTGACTTTAAGTTACTTGCCGCTTTAGGCGCTTGGCTTGGCTGGCAATATTTACCGATGATCATTTTAATGTCATCACTGGTTGGTTTAGTCTTCGGCATCATTCAGCTTCGTTTACAAAAGAAAGGCATCGACAAAGCTTTCCCTTTTGGCCCTTACCTTGCAATTGCAGGCTGGCTAACCCTCATTTGGGGTAGCGATATCATGGGGTGGTATATAGGCTCAGTAGTGGGGTTAAATTAATGACATTTGTAGTAGGTTTAACGGGTGGTATCGCGAGTGGTAAAACGACCGTCGCCAATATATTCCACCAGCATTTTGGGATTGATATTGTTGATGCAGACCTCATAGCAAGACAAGTGGTTGAAGTTGGATCTAAGGGTTTAAAAGCGATTGAAGAGCATTTTGGTCATGAGATTTTGCACGCTAATGGTCAGTTGGATCGCGCGACTCTAAGATCTAAAATCTTCGCAGATGAAACGCAAAAAGCCTGGCTCAACAATTTACTCCACCCAATGATCCGCGAAAAAATGCTTGAACAGCTATCGAGCACAACCTCACCTTACGCATTATTGGTGGTGCCTTTATTAATAGAAAACAACCTGCAATCGCTCGCAAACCGAATTTTAGTGGTTGATGTCGATACTGAAACGCAAATCTCCCGCACAATGGCAAGAGATAATGTCTCAGAACAACAAGTCCGAGCCATCTTAGCTGCACAAGCGAGCCGTGAGCAAAGACTCGCACAAGCTGACGATGTGGTTAAAAATAGCGCAGAAAACCAGAAACTTTTGCCGCAAATCACAGAATTGCATCAAAAGTATCTAGCCATCTGTGGGCAAAATCGGTGAGAATAACTAAGACCGAACGTAAGGCTAGCTAGATGACCACGCATAAGTTTGAACATCCACTCAACGAAAAAACTCGTATCTATTTAAGAGTCGAAGCACTGCTTAATCAGCTCATGCATTCGGCTCAATTTCGTGATGGTATTCAACACCAATTGTTCTTTCGTTCTTTGTTTGATCTTCTGGAAATATTTGAGCAGATCCAACTAAAGAGTGAACTCGCTAAAGATATCGAAAAGCAGCGTCTGGCTTATCGAAGTTGGTTGAATGTCGATGGCGTTGATCAAGCCATGCTGCTATCACTGCTAGAAGATGTTGATGACGTTCATCGAAATTTGATGGCTGCAGAACGTTTTGGCCAATCTTTAAAAGAGGAGCGTTTCCTAAGCACCATCCGTCAGCGCTTCAACTTACCCGGTTGTTCATGCTGTTTTGACTTACCAGCTCTACACTACTGGCTACATATTCCATTGGAAAAGAAAACACAGGACGCGCACCAATGGATGGAGACATTGCGACCGTTATCTAAGGCGCTGCAACTTTGGCTCAGGCTAACGCGTGAAACAGGGCATTTTAAAACTCGCTTAGCAAGCTCTGGCTTTTACCAAAGTGATGCTGAAGACGCTAATATCTTACGCTTATCGATCCCTCTTGATTATGGTGTCTACCCGATGATATCCGGCCATAAAAATCGATTTGCGATTAAGTTTATTGACTTTCAATCTGGGCAAGCAAGTAGCCGTGATGTTGAGTTTGATCTCGCCGTTTGTTGCTAAACCATTTACTAACCAATTCTCTCTTTGCCCTTACTTTCGATGCCGTTAAATAATACACTTACGCTCATCAATTCGTTAAGCGCAGTATGTTATGACCAAGAAAATCACTATCGTTAAATGCCCACAATGTAAAACTGATGTGGAATGGGGGGAACAGAGCCCCTATCGACCTTTTTGCTCAAAACAGTGTCAGATGATCGACTTTGGCGAATGGGCTGATGAAGAGAAATCGATTGCCGGCGCCCCTGACATGTCAGACAGCGATGGTTGGTCAGAAGATCAATATTGACCACTTCATCTAAATTTAACGTGTACTGAACTAATTAAACCGATAAAAAAACGGAGCCAAATGGCTCCGTTTTCTCTATGAGAACGCTAGTAATAGCATTACTTCTTAGTAAGTTTCTCTTTGATACGAGCTGACTTACCAGAACGCTCACGTAGGTAGTACAGTTTGGCACGACGTACTGCACCGCGGCGTTTAACTTCAATGCTATCAACCACTGGAGAGTGAGTTTGGAACGTACGCTCAACACCTTCACCGTTAGAGATCTTACGAACAGTGAATGCAGAGTGTAGACCACGGTTACGGATTGCGATTACAACGCCTTCGAAAGCCTGTAGACGCTCACGGTCACCTTCTTTTACCTTAACTTGAACCACAACAGTGTCACCTGGTGCGAATTTAGGTAGGTCTTGCTTCATTTGCTCTTCTTCAAGAGCCTTGATGATGTTACTCATTTTAAAAATTCCTAGAATAAACTGATACTAAATTAAATAGGTTACTGAGTCTGAGCTTCTTTAATGTACTCAACCAGTAATTGTTCCTGTTCGTCAGTCAGAGCTAGGTTTTCCAGGAGCTCTGGCCTTCTATGCCAAGTTCGGCCCAACGACTGCTTAAGTCGCCAGCGACGAATATCCTTATGATTACCGGATTTCAGTACCGCTGGTACTTCTATTCCATCTAATACTTCAGGACGCGTGTAGTGTGGACAATCTAACAGACCATTCGCAAAAGAGTCTTCTTCTGCGGACGCGAAATCTCCTAGTACCCCCGGAACAAACCGAGAAACGGAATCAATCAACGTCATGGCTGGCAGTTCACCACCTGTCATAACAAAATCCCCAATTGACCATTCTTCGTCAACTTCAGATTGGATGACACGCTCATCTATCCCTTCGTAACGGCCACAAATAAGAACTAAGTTCTGATTAGTTGCCAGTTCCTCTACTCCTTGTTGGTCGAGCTTTCGACCTTGAGGAGAAAGATAAATGACTTTCGTCTTTCCCGGTGCGGCTTGTTTTGCTGCATGAATGGCATCGCGCAAAGGCTGAACCATCATGAGCATTCCAGGACCACCACCGTAAGGTCTATCATCGACAGTGCGATGCTTGTCATGAGTGAAATCACGAGGATTCCAAGTCTCAATAGACAGTAAACCTTTTTTAACCGCTTGACCTGTTACTCCAAAATCAGTAACAGAACGGAACATTTCAGGAAATAGGCTAATTACGCCAACCCACATGTGTTCTCTCGCTCTGAAATTTTAGAGTTAGAATGCCGGATCCCAGTCAACTTCGATCCGTTGAGCTTCGCGATCAACTTTCTTGATCACTTGCTCTTCAAGGTACGGTATCAACCGTTCCTTTTGGCCAAAAGCATCTTTTAGATTCGCTTTCACAACCAAAACATCGTTGGAGCCAGTTTCTAATAGGTCAGTGACCTCACCAAGGTTATAGCCCTTAGTGGTAATAACTTGCATACCAAACAATTCACGCCAGTAGAACTCATCTTCTGACAATTCAGGTAATGACGCGGGATCAACAGCAATTTCAAAGTTAGTGAGTAAATGTGCGTTTTCGCGAACATCTAAACCTTCAAGCTTTACCACCATACTCTTGTTATGGCGCTTCCAGCTTTCTACTTTGTACTCGACCCACTGCCCTTTTTGGTTAATAAACCACGGGCTGTAATCAAAAATACTTTCAGCTTCGTCTGTGTAGGAAAAAACTTTGAGCCAGCCACGAATGCCATAGGTAGCACCAAACTTGCCCATAACAATCTTTTCGTTTTCTTTGCTCATTGTTTCTTTACCTTTCATCGACATAAGCTAATTTTCTTCTATAAAAGTAAGAATTAAGCCGCTTTTTGAGCGTCTTTTACTAGCTTAGCTACGCGATCAGATACAGCTGCGCCTTGGCTAACCCAGTGGTTAACGCGCTCTAGATCTACACGTAGACCTTCTTCTTGACCAGTAGCCGTAGGGTTAAAGAAACCTACTTTCTCGATGAAACGGCCAGTTGCAGCGTTACGGCTATCCGCAACTACGATTTGATAAAATGGACGCTTTTTAGCGCCGTGACGTGCCAAACGAATGATTACCATGTCGTCCTCTTTGCTTTCTCAATAATAAAATTAACCCCAATAACCATTCACGAAAAACAGTCTGGGGTCTCGTGCCAAAATAAAGCCTCGGAATTTTACTCTTATTCCGAGGCTTTGCAAGGGGTTTAGCTATTTTTTCACCAGCAGAAGCGTTTAGCTTTTGCAGTGATTCATATCACGCTTTAGAAATTTTAAGCGTAGCAGTTAGTTAGATTAGCGACCGAAGAAGCCGCCTCCGCCCATACCACCCATTCCGCCCATCATACCTTGCATGTTGCGCATCATGCCTTTCATGCCACCCTTTTGCATTTTCTTCATCATTTTCTGCATTTGAGTGAACTGTTTTAGCAAGCGATTGACATCTTGTACCTGCGTACCAGAACCCGCTGCAATCCGTTTCTTGCGCGAACCTTTGATCATGTCCGGATGTTGGCGCTCTTTCATCGTCATTGAGTTAATGATTGCTTCCATCTGTTTGAAAGCTTTGTCATCGACGTTATCTTTTACATTAGCAGGAAGATTAGCCATGCCAGGAAGTTTATCGAGCATACCCATCATGCCGCCCATGTTTTGCATTTGACCAAGCTGTTCACGAAAGTCTTCTAAATCAAAACCTTTTTTCTCTTTGAATTTCTTCGCAAGCTTCTCTGCTTTTTCATGATCGACATTGCGCTGCAAATCTTCAATCAGAGAAAGGACATCCCCCATCCCCAAAATGCGTGATGCAATACGGTCAGGGTGGAAAGGTTCAAGTGCATCGGTTTTCTCACCGACACCCAAGAATTTAATCGGTTTGCCAGTGATATGACGAACAGAAAGCGCTGCACCACCACGGGCGTCACCATCGACTTTAGTAAGAATCACACCGGTTAATGGTAGAGCATCACCAAACGCTTTCGCGGTATTGGCAGCATCTTGACCTGTCATGGCGTCAACGACAAACAGTGTTTCTACTGGGGTAATAGCAGCATGAAGCTCTTTGATCTCCCCCATCATCTGTTCATCAATCGCCAAGCGACCTGCGGTATCGACGATCAGTACATCAAAAAACTGTTTCTTAGCATGATCAATAGCGGCATTAGCAATATCAATTGGCTTTTGATCAGCAGATGAAGGGAAGAAATCAACACCGAGTTCAGAGGCTAAGGTTTCTAACTGTTTAATCGCAGCAGGGCGATAAACGTCAGCAGATACAACCAGTACTTTCTTCTTATCACGCTCTTTTAATAATTTAGAGAGCTTCGCAACGCTGGTTGTTTTACCTGCACCTTGTAAACCCGCCATTAAAATAACAGCTGGTGGCTGAGCCGCTAGGTTGAGAGCTTCATTTGATTCTCCCATCACAGCTTCAAGTTCAGCTTGAACAATCTTTATGAATTCTTGGCCTGGTGTGAGTGACTTTGATACTTCAACACCAACCGCACCTTCTTTAAC
This sequence comes from Vibrio sp. 1180_3, assembly GCF_029478545.1. Taxonomy (NCBI): domain Bacteria; kingdom Pseudomonadati; phylum Pseudomonadota; class Gammaproteobacteria; order Vibrionales; family Vibrionaceae; genus Vibrio; species Vibrio sp. 1180_3. The sequence goes on along the minus strand of NZ_SJFM01000003.1, from coordinate 56,325 downwards.
GCGCGCCACGAAATCGCGCACAACTGGTAGTGCAACGTCAGCTTCAAGCAACGCCATGCGTACTTCGCGCAACGTTTCTTTAATATTGTCTTCTGTTAGACGGCCTTTACCGCTGATGTTTTTCAGCGATTTGGATAGTCGATCCGTTAAATTCTCAAACATCTTTGTCTCTTCGCTAATTCGGCGATTAATGAATGTGAGTATACCTTAGCCAATCTAATAGTCATACCCATTGAAGTCTCGTGATGAGTGACTTGAATACCTAATATTCAATATTGGGGGGTGGAAATTGACTTTTCAATGAGCGCAAAACCATAGAGGCGAAAACCTGCACACTGCAATATCCATAAGGCTGTAATATAAAATGGGATAGCGATATAACAAATCAATCAAGATCCGTCATAGCCCATTATCGTGATGCAAGGTATAATTCATTAATTCAGAAACCATTTTGTGAGATGTATGGAAAACTTAATCGCAATAGTTGCCGCTATTTTGTATTTTTTATCCATCGCGACCATTGTTCCTGGTTTGGTAAATCAAACCGGTATTAGAACAAAAACCGTGCTGCTTACTGCCGTATGTGCGCTTGCTTTTCATGCATGGTTATTAAGTGACTTAATACTAGATACCAGTGGGCAAAACTTAAGTATGCTGAATGTGGCATCATTGATTAGCTTTATCATCTCTTTAGTGATGAGCGCTGCTATGCTCAAAACTCGCTTATGGTTTTTACTGCCAGTGATTTATAGCTTTGCTGCCATAAATTTAAGTGCGGCTGCATTTTTACCGAGTACTTTCATCACACATTTGGAACACAACCCAAAATTGTTGGTGCATATTTCACTGGCTCTATTTTCTTATTCAACGCTTTCTATCGGTGCACTATATGCAGTGCAACTCGCTTGGCTTGATTACAAACTGAAGAAAAAGAAAATGCTGACCATCAACCCTAACTTACCACCACTGTTAATGGTCGAACGGCAGCTGTTTAAAATCATCTTAATCGGTAATGTCTTACTAACCGGGACCTTAATTACCGGATTTGGCTTTGTGCAAGATATGTTCGCACAAGGTAAAGCTCACAAAGGTATTTTATCTTTCATCGCTTGGATTGTTTACTCAATCTTACTGTGGGGGCACTACCATAAAGGCTGGCGTGGTAGAAAAGTTACCTGGTTTGCAGTTGCAGGAGCAACCCTACTAACACTGGCTTATTTTGGCAGCCGTTTTGTTAGAGAGATAATCTTAAACTAATGAATTTATACTGATGGTATAAATTCTTAATTGACACCAAGACCCTATTCGGTCATTAATTAAACACACTCTAATAAGGAAACTATACGTTTTGGACGACATTTCAACGGGTATCTTGTTTGCACTACTCGCGGGTCTCATCGTAATTTCGGGTTATTTTTCAGGTTCAGAAACAGGCATGATGTCCTTGAACCGCTACCGCTTAAAGCACCTAGCCAATACAGGCCATAAAGGAGCAAAGCGTGTAGAAAAGCTCCTTAATCGTCCAGATCGCCTTATCGGTTTAATCCTTATCGGTAACAACCTAGTTAACATTTTAGCATCAGCAATTGCGACTATCATTGGTATGCGCTTGTATGGCGACTTAGGAGTTGCCATTGCCACCGGTGCTTTAACATTAGTTGTACTGGTCTTTGCCGAAGTCACACCAAAAACTTTGGCTGCGCTGTATCCTGAACGCGTCTCTTATGCCAGCAGCGTCCTACTAACGATTTTGATGAAAGTACTCTCACCGTTAGTGATGTTTATAAATTTTATCACCAATGGCTTTATCCGTTTGCTAGGCGTCAAAGCAACACATGGCGGTGATGATCACCTCAGCTCTGAAGAATTACGCACGGTGGTAAATGAAGCGGGTGGGCTTATTCCTCGTCGCCACCAAGATATGCTGCTGTCTATCCTTGATTTAGAGCACGTCACCGTCAATGACATTATGGTACCTCGTAATGAAATTACTGGTATTAACATTAACGATGACTGGAAGTCGATTATTCGGCAGCTTACTCACTCACCGCATGGACGTGTCGTATTGTACCGTGACAATATTGACCAAGTTGTTGGTATCCTACGCCTGCGCGATGCGTCCCGAATCATGATGGAAAAGAACGAATTTACGAAAGAAATGATTTTGCGCGCCGCCGATGAAGTCTATTTTATTCCAGAATCAACCCCACTTAATGTTCAGCTCCTTAAGTTCCAACGTAATAAAGAGCGCATTGGTTTGATTGTTGATGAATATGGCGATATTAATGGCCTCATCACTTTGGAAGATATTCTTGAAGAGATCGTTGGTGAATTTACCACCTCGATGGCACCGAGCCTTGCCGATGAAATTACACCACAAAGCGATGGCAGTTTCTTAATAGAAGGCAGCGCTAATATCCGTGATATCAACAAAGGCTTAAAGTGGAAACTGCCAACCGATGGTCCAAGAACGCTCAATGGCTTAATCTTGGAACACCTACAAGATATCCCTAGCAGCCACCTTAGCGTCCGAGTATCCGGTCATGCCATGGAGATATTGGATGTCGAAGAAAACCGCATTAAACAGGTCAAAGTATTCCCACGTAAAGCCAAAAAATAATACCAATCACAGTAAATAAGTGATCAGAAATAGCGCAGGAAAAAGGCTTGAGAACAAGGCAGGATTTTTCGATAAGTAGTTATTCTACAATCAAAAATTCTAACGCAGTTATCGAGCATTTTAACCAGCTAGGATGAACAGTTATTTACTACGATTGGTATAACATCAACTATTGATAGCAATCCGTGGTCAATAGAAAAAGGGCTTAGTCTGCGACTAAGCCCTTTTTTACATGCTCAAAAAACCAAGCAAATTAATCGACTTTAAGTTCTTTTAGCATTGATTCGGGCAATGCTAACTCATCATTTTTATTCACTGAAATACCAGCAGCAATAATTGCGTTAGCAATTTCTTTCGCTTCAATCAATGAGTGCATTGATGCGGTACCACATTGATATTCGTTGAGTTCTGGTATTTTGTCTTGGCTTTCGACTTTAAGTACATCTTGCATCGCTGCCAACCACGCTTGCGCAACCTGTGCTTCTGTTGGCGTACCAATCAAGCTCATGTAAAAACCAGTACGGCAGCCCATCGGTGAAATATCGATAATCTCAACATCACGACCATTCAAATGCGCACGCATGAAACCTGCGTATAGGTGCTCTAAAGTATGAATACCCTTCTCTGAAAGAATATCCTTATTCGGTGCCGTAAAACGAAGATCAAACACGGTGATCGTATCCCCTTTAGGGGTTTGCATGGTTTTCGCCACGCGTACAGCTGGTGCATTCATTCGTGTATGATCAACGGTAAAACTATCGAGTAGTGGCATTTCCTTCTCCTTGCTGATTAAAAAAACCAGCTTCTATTGTTTTCTAATTCCTGGCGGCATTGTTTCAACTGCCATCCGTAATCTTTTGCTTGCTGTTCAACTTTTCGCGCAACTTTTATCAGCGACGGCTTGGCTTGGTAACTCTTACGTTTATAGCCACCACGCCCTTCATGATAAGCCAAATACTGGTTGTATGGATCCCACTTAGAAATTCCTAGCGTCCGTTGAGTTTCAGTCGTATACCAACCAATAAACATCAATGAATCATCAAAATTAGTACGAGAACCACCATTATTCGTCGCTTTTTGAAAATCCGCCCATGCAGGATCTTGAGCCTGAGCATAACCGTAGGCACTGCTGACTCTTCCCCATGGAATAAAACCTAATAGATAATCTTTAGGTGGTCGAGCATTATGGCGAAAGCTACTCTCTTGCTTCACAATCGCCATCGCAACATTAATAGGGGTTCCCCATTTCTCTTGCATATCGAGCGCATCTTCATACCATTTCGGTTTTTCACGAAAGATATCGCACAAATTATGTTGCTGCTGAGGTGGAGCACTGGCACAGCCTGCAAGCAAAGTGGCACTCCCGACGACGACGCAAACAAGTCCTTTTTTCATATTACTTTAGATATGAAAAGTAACTTTCAAGAAAGTCATCAAAGCTTTGAGTGTCACTTTGCTCAACGTTTTGCTGCGCTGCACGCGACCCTTTAACTTCTTGTTCCATTATCGCTTCAGAATAAATGCGATAGTCATGGTTTAAGTTGGCTTGGCGATACTCATTGCCTAATGCCGCCCCTACCTTACCAAGACCACCAAACTGCTTTGTTTGCTCAAGAAGTTGCGCTGAAAATGTCAAAGACGGATCATCAATCCACGTTCTCAACTTAGCACATACATCTTGATATGCCGTTCCATCCTGTGCCGAATCCATCAGCTCTGCGATCTTCACGAGATCATCAAACACGCGATGTGCCCATGCTTGTAATGTCAGTTTTTCACCACGACAACCAATTTGTAATTCCAAGCCTGGTTTACGCCCTTCTAAAATGACTTTATTCCAATTGTCTCGCCAGCAGGCAAGCTCACAATTATCCATAGGATCTGAATCGGATAATGCCGTCCACGTAAGGAAAAGATCTAAGAAACGAACTTGATCTTCCGTAATACCTATTGGGCTGAATGGATTTACATCTAACGAGCGAACTTCAATATATTCAACACCACCTCGTGCTAACGCTTCCGATGGTTTCTCGCCACTCTTCGCCACTCGCTTCGGGCGAATAGGCGCATACAGTTCGTTTTCAATCTGCAATACATTGCTGTTTAATTGACGATATTCAGAACCGACTTTCACGCCCAGTTTCGCAAACTCGCTAGAAGGTGTTCGAATCGCTTGGTTAAGACCTTCTAGATATTGCTCAAGGCTATTAAAACCAATTTTCAAACCACTTTGTGCACTGTTGGTATAGCCAAGGTCACTCAAACGTAGTGAGGTCGAATAAGGGAGATATAGGGTTTTACCTATATTTTCAAAGGGTAGTTTGGTTTCACGATCGCGAATGAATGATGAACACAGTGCCGGTGAAGCACCGAAGAAATACGGGATCAACCAACCAAAACGATAGTAATTGCGGATAACACCAAAATAAGCGTCTGATTTCGTCGCTTCACGTTCTGATTCAGCTTGTTGTCCGTACAATGCATCCCAAAATGACTCTGGAAAAGAGAAATTAAAATGTACCCCTGAAATAATCTGCATCAAGCTACCGTAGCGACGTTTTAAGCCTTCACGATACAAGGTTTTCATCTTGCCTGAGTTAGATGAACCGTATTGTGCCAGTTGAATATCCTCTTCACTACCGACATAGCAAGGCATCGACAATGGCCATAGCTTTTCATCACCTAACTTAGTTTGAGTAAAGTGGTGAAGATCCGAAAGTTGGGCCAGTAATGTCGAAACATCATTCGAAACAGGGGTAATAAATTCAAGCAACGACTCTGCAAAATCTGTGGTAATCCAACGGTTAGTTAATGCAGAACCGAGAGATTCAGGATGAGGAGTCAGAGCGATGGATCCCTCCGGAGTGTAGCGCAACGTTTCACGTTCAACGCCTCGGCCAAACTGCTTAAACACTTCAGGGTTCTTGGTGACTTGTTCAAGTCGTGCGGCAAAATTAGTCAAAATAATGATTCGCTTATATGTGTAATGATCCGAATGGAAGTGGCTCTAACTCATGGAGAGATTAGAATGGAGGCAAATAAAAATCTGCCTCCTATTTATGTGTACTCTAACGGATGATTTCAAGCTCTTCCACGGGAATATCTAACTTTTCTAATTGAGGCTTTAGCGTTTTCGCATCGCCAACCACAATTATTTGATAATCCGTAGGTGAGAACCATTTCGCTGCTAATTGATTGAGCGTTGATTTTTTAACACTTTCGACCAACTCGTTACGCTGTTGTAAATAGTCATCATCTAAACTGTAGGTCAGTATACTGCTCAACAGTTGTGCTTTTTGGGCTGGTGTTTCATAAGTTAGTGCATCTTGTTGACCGACCGCAAGGCGCATAAATTTCATTTCTTGATCAGTTAATCCACTTTGACTGAATTTTTGCATCTCTTTTTGCATTTCAATAATCGACGCAATGGTTGCATTCGCTCTCACCTGAGCATTAAACACGATTAAACCCACCTCACGGTTACTGGCAAAATAGCCGCTAGCGCCATAGGTATAGCCTTTATCTTCACGCAGGTTCTGATTAATTCTGCTATTGAAGTTACCCGCTAAATTAAAGTTAGCAAGTTGACTAAGAAATAACTCATCCGTTGCATCAAAAGGTAAACCTTTACGAACAAAACGAACCACGCTTTGCGGAGAATCGGGCTTATCCACTAAATAGATTTTTTGTGTTTCAAGTGGAGTGACGATCTGAGGTCGAAGTAATGGTGACGCCTCACCACGCCATTGTTTAAAAAAGACAAGTTCATTAGCCACTTCTTGCTTGGTGATATCACCCACAACAACAATCTGCGCACCATGTGGTGTGTAATGCTTTGCGTAAAAGCGTTTAACATCCGCCAATGTCAGGTCAGATAAAGACTGCTGCGTACCTTCACTTGAGCGCGCAAAAATCGATTGACCAAATAGCACTTGGCGAGTGGCTTGTGACGCCAACCAACTTGGTTTTTGATGTTGATAAACCAAACCTTCAAGCATCTGTTTCTTTAGACGTTCAAAATCACTCTCTTTAAAAGCCGGATGGAATAATACTTCTTCAACCACATCCAATGTCGCAGGTACGTTTTTCTTCAAGCTCGAAATCACGATACTCGTTGAATATTCATTCGCATTAACACTGATGGTTGAACCAAGTTGATCTAACTGAGCTTGAATGGTTTCCACCGACCGCTTAGTTGACCCTTCTTCTAATAGTGCTGCGGTTAAATTAGCTAATCCCTCTTTGCCACGAGCAACATGTCGCTCACCTGCCGGTAAGTTGATAGCAATCAACACCGTTGGTGTTTCACTAGTCTCCGTTCCAAGTAACTCGGTGCCATTGTCAAAATAGAGCTCATACAACGGTGGCATTTGTGCTTTCACGCCTTGCGCCACTTGCGGCATGATTGAACGATCAAAGTCATCCTCAACCTGACGATAATCAAGTTGGTCATCACTGATTTTCAGATGCTCAGGCAAGGTTCTATTCGGTGTCGTAAAATTCGCTTTTTGAACCGCTAAATCAATGCGATTTTTAGGCACAACACTCAAGGTTACTTTGGCTTTACTGGCTAGGAAATTCTGATAAGCCGCTTGCACAGATTGTGGTGATACTGCGTGGAGCTGGGCAAGTTGCTCTTCAATGCGGTCGGGCTGCCCATAGAAAGTTTCATTGGAAGCCAATTGCGTCACTTTACCAGCGACACTTTGCAGTGCAAACACCGCATTGGCTTCCGCCATACCGGTTATTTGATCTAAACGGCTTTGCTCAACACCTTGCTGATTAAATTTGTCGAGGCTTTGCATCAACTCTTGATATAAAGGAGCGAGTTGAGCTTTATCACCCGATGGAGCCATCGCATAAACATAAAATGTACACGCCAATTCGGCGCACTCTTGGAATGCTCCGGCATCCACCGCTTTTTGGCTCTTCACTAGATCTTGGTAAAGAACACTATTGGTACCACTGCCCAATACTTTCGCCAATGCATCTAATGAAGGCTGGCTGGAAGAGCCGCGATACTCGGTCGGCCAACCAACAACAACCATCGGTTGCTGAATGCGATCTTCTAAAGTAATGAAACGATCTTGCGACAAAGTTACCGGTTGTTTAGGCGCATTTTCTACATCTGGCCCCTTTGGAATTGAACCAAAGTATTTATTTATCCACGCTAATGTTTGCTCAACATCGATATCGCCACCGATGGTTAACACCGCGTTATTTGGCCCATACCAACGAAGGAAAAAGGCTTTAAGATCATTAACATCGACTCGATCAAGATCCTCGACATAACCTATGGTCTGCCATGAATATGGATGACCTTCAGGGTACATTGCCTCACCGATTTTTTCCCACATCAACCCATAAGGACGGTTGTCATAATTCTGCGCTCGTTCATTTTTTACCGTATCGCGCTGAATTTCAAACTTACGCTGCGAAACTGCATCAAGCAAAAAACCCATTCGATCGGACTCTAACCACAACATTTTCTCAAGTTGATTGGCAGGCACAGTTTCATAGTAATTCGTTCGGTCACGGTTGGTTGAGCCGTTTAAGGTTCCTCCAGCTTCAGTGATAATTCGGAAATGTTCTTGGTCACCGACATGCTCTGATCCTTGGAACATCATGTGCTCAAAGAAGTGCGCAAAACCCGACTTACCGACTTCTTCACGGGCAGAACCCACGTGATAAGTCACATCGACATGCACTAAAGGATCGGAATGATCTGGTGAGAGCACCACTGTTAAGCCATTATCGAGACGATATTTTGAGTAAGGGATCATCACCTTTCCAGGTTGCGCATCGACTTGCTCAACCAAAGTAACCCCTTCAGGTATTGATGAAAAAAAAGATACGGGTGCAGTCGTGGAAGTACAGCCATAAACGGCGATAAGAGAAAAGGCACCCAGCCAAATTTTTCTCATAACATCTCCTTAGAAAAAACCATAATAAATTGCGGTCAGCAGGGTATAACGAAGAGCCTTACCAATCAAAATCATCATCAGTGTGGGGAAAAATCGCATTCGTAACCAGCCGGCAGCAAGACAAATAGGGTCACCAATAATCGGTAACCAACTGAGTAATAAAGCCCAATAACCGTGCTTATTCAGCCAAGCCAAAGCTTTATGACCATGTTTCTCGCTATCAGTTCGATTGGGTAGCCAAAATCCAAGCCAATAATTGGTTAAACCGCCTAAGGTATTTCCCAATGTCGCCACAGAAATAACCACAAAAGGAGAGAATTGATTGAGGCTTAGCGTTGCAATAAGGCCAGCCTCAGAACCACCGGGCAATAACGTGGCACTTAAAAAGCCACCAATGAACATGACCCAAAGCGCTGAGTCAGAAAACCATAGAGCAATCTGTTCAAACCATGAGTTAAAAAACTCTAGCATTGCATATCAAGTAGCACCTTGCCTCGTGTATGACCAGTCTCGATTTGTTGATGAGCCGCCACCGCCTCATCTAGTGGATAAATATGTTGAATTTCAGTTTTGAGTAGGCCAACACTAACCATATATAGCATAGTGTCTAGCTGCTCTGGATTAGGGTCAACGAGCATTCCAGTTGCTTCAAAACCCAATAATTTGGCTTTTTCACAAATCAACTCGGCGCTTAAAGTCGGCACCGTAACCACACGCGCTTCATCTTTTAAGCACTTCAGTGCATCCAAAGCGGCATCACCGCCGACTAAATCAATCAATACATCCACTTCTTCTAAACGCTGAGAAACTGGTGCAAAATTATAATTGATAGCATGGGCACCTAATGTCGCCAAATAATCAAGATTAGACTCGCTGCAAGTAGTATAAACTTCCGCTTTTGCAGCTAATGCAATTTGTACCGCGAGGTGACCAACCCCACCAGCACCGGCTAAGATAAGCACCCTATCGCCTTCTTTAACTTGAGCTTTATTTAAGGCTTGCGCCGCAGTCTGCCCAGCTAACGGCAACACCGCTGCGGCCTCTAAAGTAACAGCGTCAGGTACTAAACTCAGCTCGCTTTCCGCTACACAAATATATTGGCTATAACCACCACCACAGAGTGGAAAACCAACAAAGCCTGCAACATTATCCCCAACTTGAAAGCGTTGGCTTTGCTCACCTACTTGGATTATGCAACCAGCAATATCATACCCAGGAACCCAAGGCAGATTATCTTTATTTTGTGCGGCAGCCCAACCGAGGCCCGCCCGAGTTTTAACATCAATAGGATTGACACCTGAAAAGGCAACTTTAACCAGAACTTCTCCGGCTTTGGGGTGAGGCAGGTCATTGGTCTGAATAGCGAGAACATCAGGTCCACCAAACTCAGTAATTGCGATCTGTTTATTTTTCATTTCAAACTTCCCTATTGATAAAAAAAGGGATGCCTCAGCATCCCTTTGAATATATACCATTTTATTGTTTCTGGTTACTTTTTAGCTCGCAAAATAACCATCCACACTTTCAATAATTACCCCACAAGAGCAAGCAAAACGCCCGCAGCGACTGCCGAACCAAGCACTCCTGCTACGTTTGGTCCCATTGCATGCATTAGTAGGAAGTTTTGAGGATTAGCTTCAAGACCAACTTTATTGACGACTCGAGCGGCCATTGGCACAGCCGATACCCCAGCCGCGCCAATTAATGGGTTAATATCCTCTTTAGAGTATCGATTCAATAGTTTAGCCATCAATACACCGCCTGCAGTACCAATACTGAATGCCGCCGCACCGAGTGCCAAAATTCCTAATGTCTCTAGGTTAAGAAATTTATCCGCTTGCAATTTGGAGCCAACACCAAGCCCTAGGAAGATCGTTACAATGTTGATCAACTCGTTTTGCGCGGTTTTAGAAAGGCGATCAACTACGCCCGCCTCACGCATCAAGTTACCCAAACAGAACATCCCCACCAAAGGTGTCGCAGAAGGCAAAAAGAGAACTGTCATCATTAGTACGGCCATCGGAAAGAGAATTTTCTCTGCCTTTCCAACATGACGAAGCTGAGCCATCTTAATTTTACGCTCTTCTGGCGTCGTCAAAGCTTTCATTATTGGTGGCTGAATAATCGGCACTAACGCCATGTAGCTATATGCAGCAACCGCAATGGCACCTAATAGATCGGGGGACAATCGACTGGCCAAGAAGATAGCCGTTGGACCATCTGCCCCACCGATAATAGCAATGGAGGAGGCGTCTGCCATGCTAAATTCCATCCCCGGAATGTAGTTCAGCATGATCGCCCCAAACAAGGTAGCAAAGATACCAAACTGAGCTGCCGCCCCTAACCATAAGGTTTTCGGGTTAGCAATTAATGCTCCGAAGTCTGTCATTGCGCCTACTCCCATAAATATGAGTAACGGGAAGACCCCGGTCTCAATACCTACGTGATAAACGTAATAAAGCAACCCACCCGGCTCGGTAAAGCCCGCATTAGGAATATTCGCTAATATTGCACCAAAACCAATCGGCAACAGTAACAAAGGCTCAAACCCCTTGCGGATAGCCAAAAACAACAGCAAACAACCGACGGCAATCATGCACAACTGGCCTAACTGAAAGTTAGCAATGCCCGTTTCAGACCATAAGATCAGTAGTCCTTCCATGGTACTCCCTTACGCTAAGCTTAGTAGTGGTGCGCCAACAGTGACTGCATCGCCTTCTTTAACATGAAGATCCTGCACCACACCACCACGAGCAGCGCGAATTTCAGTTTCCATCTTCATCGCTTCAAGAATAACCAATACATCTCCTTCAAGCACTTCAGAGCCCGCCTGCACATTAACCTTGAAAATATTACCCGCTAATGGAGAAGGTACGGCTTCGGCATCACTAGAAGGTGTAGCGGCTGGTGCTGTTTGCGGCTGCTGGTTTTGAGAAGGCGTCACTGAAGTTAACTGGCCTTGAGGACCGACTTCAACATCGTAGACTTGTCCATCCACTTTCACGCTGTAGGATTCAATACCACCACAAGCAGTAACAGCCGCAACCGGTGCTGGTTGAGCAGACTCTAATGTTGGCGCAGGTTCAAAAGCATCTGGGTTATGACGATTTTTCAGGAACTTCAGGCCCACTTGAGGAAACAGGGCATAAGTCAGCACATCATCCACTGTATCTTCAGCTAAAGAGATACCTTCCACTTTCGCTTTTTCTAGAAGTTCTGTGGTTAATAGATCCATTTCAGCATCAAGTAAGTCAGCAGGACGACAAGTGATAGGTGCAAGGTTACCAAGCACTTTTTCTTGCAGCGCTTTATTTACTTCTGCTGGCGTTGCGCCATATTCACCCTTTAGCACACCTGCTGTTTCTTTAGTGATACTTTTATAACGCTCGCCAGTGAGCACGTTGATAACCGCTTGAGTACCGACAATTTGAGAAGTCGGTGTAACCAATGGGATAAATCCTAAATCTTTACGTACGCGTGGAATTTCTTCCAACACCTCATCAAGGCGATCAGCAGCTCCTTGCTCTTTAAGTTGACCTTCCATGTTGGTTAACATACCACCAGGAACCTGAGCGATAAGGATACGTGAGTCGACACCCTTTAATTGACCTTCCCACTTTGCGTATTTTTTACGTACTTCGCGGAAATAAGTTGCGATCGGTTCAAGTTGAGTCAAGCTAAGGCCGGTATCACGCTCAGTACCCTCTAGCATCGCTATCACGGTTTCTGTTGGGGTATGACCATAGGTTTGGCTCATTGAAGAGATAGCGGTGTCGAGAATATCAATACCCGCTTCAACAGCTTTGACAGCCGTAGCCGCAGACAGGCCAGTTGTCGCATGGCTGTGCAACGCTAATGGCACATGACAAGAGGCTTTAATTCGAGTAATGAGTTCTTCTGCTTCATAAGGCTTAAGCAAGCCAGACATATCTTTGATACACAAAGAATGGCAACCAAGGTCTTCCAAACGCTTAGCGAGATCAACCCAAGTATCAGCATTGTGAACAGGGCTCGTCGTGTAGGATAAGGTTCCTTGCGCATGAGCACCAACATCGATGGTTGCCTTGACCGCTTTCTCGAAGTTACGAACATCATTCATCGCATCAAAAATACGAAATACGTCCATACCATTGGCATGAGCACGTTCAACAAATTTCTCGACAACATCATCTGCATAGTGGCGGTAACCTAGCAGGTTTTGTCCGCGCAATAGCATTTGCATGGGTGTATTTGGCATCGCTTTTTTCAGTGCTCGCAAACGCTCCCATGGGTCCTCCCCAAGATAACGAATACAAGCATCAAATGTTGCGCCCCCCCAAGTCTCTAAAGACCAGTAACCAATTTTATCCAGCTCTGCCGCAATAGGCAGCATATCTTCGATACGCATACGAGTGGCAAATAGTGACTGATGCGCATCACGAAGGACCACATCGGTAATCGCTAGTGGTTTAGACATGCTCATTAACTCCTTTTAATACTTTAAAAACTATTTGGCTGAAGCTGAACGATACTGATGTACCGCAGCGGAAATCGCCGCTACTACCTGAGGGCTAACAGCTGAAGGGTTTGATTGAACCTTTCGGTTCTGAGTAGGTGCTGCGATCGGCTGTGGTACTTCTTCTGGTACCAGTTTGGACATTAACCGAACGAGATAAACAAGAATTGTTAGGAAAATAAAGACAACAGCCATCCCCGTCACCATAAGGGTTGCTGCGTCAACTAACAGGCTTCCAATATTAGTCATGTTGCTTCCTTTCTGTGTCATCCTGACAACAATTGTCGAGGATTTCAGCAAATACGATCCTGACAAGCGGACTAGGATTATCTCGATTGGTTAATAATTGTCAATTTTGTTTAAGGAACTCTTGTAGATAACACACAAAAACGGTGAATAAAGCGTCACACAAACAACAAAACTCTAAATTATTCGCATTTTGGCAAGCATTTAACTAACCAATATGGCTACGTTAATCAAAAAAGGGGGCTAATACTGGGAGGAAGTTAAAACATTGCCAATTAATCAGGAAAAACAATCAGTTGTAAAAACCAAATTAACAAAATAGCAACAATTTTTAAACAAAAAAGCCCCGCATGATGCGAGGCTTTCAATTGATGGCGCGTCCTGGAGGATTCGAACCTCCGACCGCCTGGTTCGTAGCCAGGTACTCTATCCAGCTGAGCTAAGGACGCGCAAGGTTTCAACACTGAACAATTATAAATAACCTTCAATGTTAGGATCATTGACCCTTAAAAGTGGCGCGTCCTGGAGGATTCGAACCTCCGACCGCCTGGTTCGTAGCCAGGTACTCTATCCAGCTGAGCTAAGGACGCACAAGGTTTCAACACTGAATAATTATAAATAACCTTCAATGTTAGGATCATTGACCCTTAAAGTGGCGCGTCCTGGAGGATTCGAACCTCCGACCGCCTGGTTCGTAGCCAGGTACTCTATCCAGCTGAGCTAAGGACGCGCAAGGTTTCAACACTGAATAATTATAAATAATCTTCAATGTTAGGATCATTGACCCTTAATAAGTGGCGCGTCCTGGAGGATTCGAACCTCCGACCGCCTGGTTCGTAGCCAGGTACTCTATCCAGCTGAGCTAAGGACGCGCAAGGTTTCAACACTGAATAATTATAAATAATCTTCAATGTTAGGATCATTGACCCTTAATAAGTGGCGCGTCCTGGAGGATTCGAACCTCCGACCGCCTGGTTCGTAGCCAGGTACTCTATCCAGCTGAGCTAAGGACGCGCAAGTTTGTGAACTATATCACAAATTATTTATTTCGGAACAAAAAAAATGACCGAAGGTCAATAAATGGCGGTGAGGGAGGGATTCGAACCCTCGATACGGCTACAAACCGTATACTCCCTTAGCAGGGGAGCGCCTTCGGCCTCTCGGCCACCTCACCGCATTTTCACATTCAATCTAAAGAAAGAATATGGCGCGTCCTGGAGGATTCGAACCTCCGACCGCCTGGTTCGTAGCCAGGTACTCTATCCAGCTGAGCTAAGGACGCACATTGATCTTTATTTGGGTGCAACACCAAACAAGCAAGAATGGCGGTGAGGGAGGGATTCGAACCCTCGATACGGCTACAAACCGTATACTCCCTTAGCAGGGGAGCGCCTTCGGCCTCTCGGCCACCTCACCGTCTTGCGGAGGCACATATTACTTTTTACCAAAAATATGTCAAACATTTTCTTGGTAAAAACAACAAAAAACAAGTCAAACGTTGGCTATTTAATCAAAGCGCTGTGAATTTGAACTTTTTATATCAATCAACGTAAATAAGTGCTCAGAAATAGCGTACAAAAAAGCTTGAGAACAAGGCAGATTTTTTCGATAAGTAGTTATTCTACAATCAAAAATCTAACACCGTTATCAAGTGTTTTAACAAGCTAGGATATCCAATCATTTACTACGATTGCTACTCGCCATATTAAGGACTTTGGTGCATAAAAAAGGCTAACGAAATTCGCTAGCCTTAATCTGATAATTAGTAGTTGCCAGGTGCAACGTTACCATTACCTTTTTCAGCTTGAATGCGCATGTAGATTTCTTCACGGTGAACAGAAACCTCTTTCGGGGCATTTACACCTATGCGTACTTGGTTACCTTTTACACCAAGTACCGTTACTGTCACTTCATCACCGATCATTAGTGTTTCGCCAACGCGGCGAGTCAAAATTAGCATTCTTTGCTCCTTGAGTAATCTCTGTATTATCTTGCAACTAGGCTATTATCCACCAAAAGTTATATTTTCGTAAACTCTCATTGGTGTCTGATCACCCTAAAAATGCTTGTTTCGGGTGAAAGTCTAATAGTTCGTCCGACGTTATATAGGCATCGTGCAGAATATTTGCCGCTTTATTTACATATTGTGGCTCTACAACCAACATTAAAGATTGCTTATCTACTGAAAGATAACTCACCTCAACGCCGTGATCTGCCAATAGCTCACATGAACGTTCAACCAGATCCTGAGCTAGTAAACCTACCGTGGTTAATAAACTAACCTGCTCACTATTACGGATTTTGTCATCGAAAACCAGAGCTAATTTAGCGCAGGCATCCTGTTTTATAATGACACCTGTCCATTCTGTTTCCTCGATCACACTCCACACTTCAATACCCAGCATTTGACATTGCTTAGTTAGACTTGAAAAGTGCTCCGGCTGAACGGTAATTAATGCCATCTCTCGCTGTATCGCAATACCGCAAACGGCTTTATTACACTGCTGCCCTTTAATTAGACTACCTGAATTTAAATCAAATGTAGAAAGAACTCGCAGCGGTACTTCATTTTCCCAAGCATATTGAACACAAGGTAAATGCAATACTTTTGCACCCTTACGCGCCATTTCTTCCATTGATGGAAAATCGACAATATCTAACTTCTGAGCCGTTGGAACGACACGTGGATCACATGTGTAAACTCCATCGACATCGGTAAATATTTGGCACTCATCGGCTTTGAGAGCTCCTGCCAGTGTCACAGCACTAGTATCAGAGCCTCCACGTCCTAAAGTGGTGATATCCCCATTCTCATTCATACCCTGAAAACCGGCAACGACAACAATTTGCTCTTGTGCTAGTAACTCAGTAATCGTTCGAGTATCAATAGTTTTAATCGTTGCGTCATTGTGCTGATTGTCTGTCACAATATTCGCTTGAGCTCCGGTTAGTGAGCGCGCAGCATGACCTAATTTATTCAACGTCATTGCTAAAAGTGCCATAGACACTTGCTCACCAGCAGAGAGCAAAACATCAAGTTCTCTTGCCGTTGGTACACTGTCGACTTGTTGGGCTAGGCCCAGTAATCGATTTGTCTCTCCAGACATAGCAGAAACCACGACAACAACTTGATTACCATCATTCTTCGCCTTAATGATGTGTTCAGCGACGGTATGAATTCTTTCAATTGAACCTACCGAGGTTCCGCCAAACTTTTGCACGATAAGGGGCTTTTTCACCGATCTTCACCTTCCCAAGACCAAAGTCTCATTCGGACCAAACCAATAGCTAATAAACCAGTTGACTATCGATTTAGTAGTTACAAAAATAAAACCAAGCAGATAATTGGCTTTGTATGATTTTAAGCCAATTAAACCACTTGGTTAGACAAATAAAATTACGCCCAATCAAAAAATATCAATTGAGCGAGATTAATTACATGGGTTATAGGCGCTCAGCGATCCAAACGTCTACTGACTCAAGTGCTTTAGGTAACGCTTTTGCGTCACTACCACCAGCTTGAGCCATATCCGGGCGACCGCCACCTTTACCGCCAACCTGCAAAGCAACCATATTAACTAGCTCGCCAGCCTTCACTTTAGCGGTAAGATCTTTTGTCACACCAGCAATTAGGCCAACTTTATCATCTGCTACGTTACCAAGCATGATGATGCCGCTACCCAACTGATTCTTCAGTTCATCAACCATCCCACGCAACGCTTTGTTGTCTGCGCCATCAAGTTGAGCAACTAAAACTTTCACTCCAGCAATCTCTTTGACATTACTAATGAGATTTGCGCTTTCTTTTGCAGCAAGTTTATCTTTCATCTGCTGCAATTCTTTTTCAAGCGACTTGGCCTTGAGTGCCATGTCAGCCATTTTCGCTTCATATTGAGCATGCTGATGATCCAGTAAATCAAGAGCACCTTCACCAGTTACTGCCTCAATACGTCGAATTCCGGCTGCAATACCACCTTCTGAAACAATCTTAAATAGGCCGATATCACCAGTGCTATTGGCGTGAATACCACCGCAAAGCTCAGTTGAGAATTCACCCATCGACAACACGCGTACTTCATCATCATATTTCTCACCGAAAAGTGCCATTGCGCCTTTTTCTTTCGCTGATTCAATATCCATGATATTAGTTTCAATCGTATGGTTACGTCGAATTTGAGCATTCACCAGGCGTTCAACTTCTTTTAGTTCAGCTGGTGTTACCGCTTCTAGGTGTGAAAAGTCGAAACGCAAGTTTTCAGCTTTAACCAACGACCCTTTCTGTGCTACATGTGAACCCAATACTTGGCGAAGCGCAGCATGTAATAAGTGAGTGGCTGAGTGGTTCAGTGAAATGGCTGCACGGCGTTTTTCATCGACTAACGCTTCTACGCTATCACCGCTTGCCAACACGCCTTCCACTAATTCACCGTGGTGAGCAATAGCACTACCTAATTTTTGTGTATCTTCAACTTTAAACAGACCGGAATCCGTTTTGATAACACCGGCATCACCACACTGACCACCAGATTCGGCATAAAACGGCGTTTCAGCCAATACGATAATTGCTTTATCTCCGGCAGAAAGTGAGTCAACTTGCGTACCTTCAACAAAAATAGCTTCAACGTGGCTTTCACCTTTTGTTGAGCTGTAGCCACAAAAATCAGTATGCGTATCGACTTTAATTAATGTGTTGTAATCGGTGCCGAATTGACCTGCTTCTCGTGCACGTTGGCGCTGTGCGTCCATCGCTTTTTCAAAGCCTTCTTCATCAATAGACAGACCACGTTCACGTGCAACATCATTAGTTAAATCAGCTGGGAAACCGTAGGTATCATATAGTTTGAATACAGTTTCACCGTCGAGAACTTTGCCATCTAAACTATCCAGAGCATCGTTTAGAATCGCCATACCACGCTCAAGCGTGCGACCAAAGTTTTCTTCTTCAATACGCAATACTTTTTCAACGAGCGCTTGCTGCTTCTTAAGCTCTTCACCAGCGGTTCCCATCACTTCAGCTAAAGGCCCCACCAGTTTGTGGAAAAATGCACCTTGGGCACCCAGTTTATTTCCATGACGGACAGCACGGCGAATGATACGACGAAGCACATATCCACGGCCTTCATTGGATGGCATAACACCATCAACAATCAAAAAAGCACACGAACGAATATGATCAGCAACAACGCGCAAAGATTGGTTAGAAAGATCCTCATAACCCGTTACTTCCGCGGCAGCTTTAATCAGAGTTTGGAATACATCGATTTCATAGTTTGAATGAACGCCCTGCATGATGGCAGAAATACGCTCAATACCCATTCCGGTATCCACTGATGGTTTAGGCAAAGGCTCCATCGTGCCATCGGCATGACGGTTGAATTGCATGAATACGTTGTTCCAAATCTCGATAAAACGATCACCGTCTTCTTCAGGAGACCCCGGAGGACCGCCCCAGATATGATCACCATGATCGTAAAAAATTTCAGTACAAGGGCCACAAGGACCTGTGTCACCCATTTGCCAGAAGTTATCTGACTCGTAAGCTTTACCACCCTTTTTGTCGCCGATACGAATGATACGCTCAGCAGGTACACCTACTTTCTTATTCCAAATATCAAAGGCTTCATCATCGGTTTCATATACGGTGACAAGTAGACGCTCGGCTGGCAATTTTAGTGTTTCAGTCAAAAACTCCCACGCGTATGCAATCGCATCATCTTTGAAATAATCACCAAAGCTGAAGTTACCCAACATTTCAAAGAATGTATGGTGACGAGCAGTGAAACCAACGTTTTCTAAATCGTTATGTTTACCACCGGCTCGCACGCAACGCTGTGCAGTTGTGGCACGCGTATAGGCACGTTTTTCTAAACCTAGAAAACAATCTTTAAATTGGTTCATCCCTGCATTTGTGAATAACAGAGTTGGATCATTAGTCGGTACTAATGATGAACTATCAACAATTTGGTGTCCTTTATTTTCAAAGAACGAGAGAAACGCGCGGCGAACCTCATCAGTGCTCATAAACATGCAGCTCTTCCTGAAATACTCAAGTTAGAATTTTGCGTTATTGTAAAGCATGGACAAGTATTCGACTAGTTTTCTTATGGAAAAGGCAAGAGACCATAAACAACCGATCTCTAGCACTAGTTAGCGAAGCGGAAAGATAAATATCCCCCAGTAACCTCAAGTTACTTGGGGATAGCCGATAGATTGATAGTTAACCTCAAGACGCTATTAAAAATGAGGGGGTTACATTTCTAATTCTGACAGCGCGTAGCTTATATGTTCAAAGCTAAAACCTCGATATTGCAAAAACCGAACTTGTTTTGCATATTCTTTTGAGCCTTTTGCCGCAGGTTCTCTGAATTTTTTTTCAGCAGCTGCTTTTGCCAATTCAAACCAATCTTGAGGTTCTTGCTCTAACGCTTGTTCAACAATTTCGCTACTGACACGCTTTTGGTTTAATTCTTGGCAAATTCGTCTTTCACCATGGCCTTTAGCTACATGCTGTCTGACCTGACTTTTCGCGTATCGTAAATCATCTAAGTATTGATGCTCTCGACAATAAGTCATTGCTTCATCGACTTTTTCTATCTCAAAGCCTTTTAAGAGTAGTTTCTGGTACAACTCATATTCACCATGATCACGTCTGCTCAGCAGTTGTAGTGCACTTTCTTTGCAGGACGATGTGAGTTTCGAGTTTGATGGGTACATACTAATCCTTAAACAGCGCAGATAAAAAAAGCCCTGCATGCAGGGCTTAATTCACATTTAGTGATGGTTAAAATTCTTCTTCTTTCGGCAACTCAGCGATCTCAGCGTCTTCCGCTACAAGCTCTGTTGGGCTAAGCAGCATTTCACGAAGCTTAGCGTCTATCGCAGCTGCAGCTGTTGGATTCTCACGTAGATACTTACAAGCGTTAGCCTTACCTTGGCCAATTTTATCGCCATTGTAGCTATACCAAGCACCTGCTTTTTCTACCAACTTGTTCTTAACACCAAGATCAACCAGCTCACCTTCGCGGTTAAAGCCTTGTCCATATAGGATCTGGGTCTCAGCTTGTTTAAATGGCGCTGCAATTTTGTTCTTCACAACTTTAATGCGCGTTTCGTTACCAACCACTTCATCGCCCTCTTTGATAGAGCCGGTACGACGAATATCTAAACGTACAGATGCATAGAATTTAAGCGCATTACCACCAGTTGTCGTTTCTGGGTTACCAAACATGACACCAATCTTCATACGAATTTGGTTAATGAAGATACACATACAGTTTGACTGCTTGAGATTACCCGTAAGCTTGCGCATTGCTTGCGAAAGCATACGAGCTTGAAGACCCATATGGCTATCGCCCATCTCGCCTTCAATTTCAGCTTTAGGTGTTAATGCTGCGACCGAGTCGACAACAATCACGTCAATCGCACCGGAACGAGCCAATGCATCACAAATTTCTAATGCTTGCTCGCCAGTATCAGGCTGAGAAACAAGCAGAGCATCAATATCGACACCAAGCTTTTTAGCGTAGATTGGATCAAGAGCGTGCTCAGCATCGATAAAGGCACATGTTTTTCCCACACGTTGAGCAGCAGCAATCAGTTCTAATGTCAGCGTTGTTTTACCTGACGATTCCGGGCCATAGACTTCAACAATACGCCCCATTGGTAAGCCACCAGCACCCAATGCAATATCCAGAGAAAGTGAACCAGTAGAGATGGTTTCAACATCCATCGTACGGTTATCACCTAGGCGCATGATCGAACCTTTACCGAATTGCTTTTCAATTTGACCTAATGCTGCGGCCAACGCCTTCTGTTTATTTTCGTCCATTACTTTCTCCAAACTTTCGCTCTTGGTTGCGGTGCGTTATTTTTTATCGACTCTTACGTCGTCAATTGGGATTAATTATACTGTTGATTCATACAGTGTCTATAGCTGTGTGATATTTTTTCTCAATCAACGAACATTTCTCACACATCATCACACTAGGTGATCATGTAACGCTTGCAATGCATGATCAATCGCTTGAGTTCGTACTGCTGTTCTACCACCAATAAAATGTTGAGTTTCGACTTTTAGCCAACCTTGCTTATCCGCCCAAGCAAAGCATACTGTACCTACAGGTTTTTCATCACTGCCACCGCTTGGTCCTGCAATACCGCTGATAGAAACCCCGATGGTTGCACGCGAGTGTTTCAGAGCCCCATGAACCATTTCAATAACGATAGGTTCACTCACCGCGCCATATTTTTCTAAAGTGACAGGACTAACTCCTATCATCTCGATTTTAGCTTCATTACTATAGGTAACAAAAGCTCTGTCAAACCATGCTGAACTACCCGCTATATCGGTGATAGCAGTTGCTACCCCACCACCAGTACATGATTCAGCTGTCGCTAATACCAGTTTATGTGCGAATAAAAGTTGACCGACGTCTTGACTCAGTTGCTGCTGTGATTCCATGCTTAATCCCCGCTACGCCTTTTTAATAGAAGTAGAATTCTTCTATCCTATGCCGCTATCTTAATAAACAAAAGTGGTAACCACACAATTCATTCACCATAACAATAATGTTTTGATTCGCAAATACATCGATACTCAACTTGATTCGCAATAATTTTTAATTGGGATATTGTGGATAACTTCATCAAATAATAATTTCATTAAAAATTTCTTATTTAGTTCAATTTATAAAAACATATAGTTGGCAAATGGTAACAAAATATTTCAAAAAAATTAAGTCACTTAAAACCCAACGAGCTAGATATGATTATTTTTAACAAAAAAGGAACACAACAATAACGTATAACAAGTGATATTTAATTAAAAAAACATTAATATTTTTATTATCAAGATACGTTTTGATATTTTTTCTGGCAAGACCTCACAATTTAAAACACCGCCACACTCCAACCTTCCTCAAACAAACAAAATGCATAATGATTCATAAAAAATTAACAGCATTCTTTGGTAAGAATTATCCCACTTGCGCCTTTGTGTTTTTATCCATCATAATTATGAGCTTATTGCAAAAAGCAACCGAGCAGCACAAAGGTGAATGAATAAAAATTCATAAAAAAAGAGCAAGCTCACCCCTTTAAAGCTGACTATATAATTAAAATTAATAAAATCCATATTAATAAATTAAGCGTTCTAATTAATAAAATAGTTTAATCAACAGCTCTTCGCCAAATAATCACTAACCAAAATAATGAGTAATACAATAAACATTAAAAATACAAATAATAAAAATATCATTACCTATAACAGTCAACACAACCTAAACAAGGTTAATTTCAAAGGATATACCATGAAAAAAACATTAGGAGCCGCAATGCTTCTTGTTGCAGGGTTTAGTTTAAGCCCTATTGCCGCTGCTGTAGCTGAAAATGTGAATATTGATGTTTCAGCAAATGAAAGCCAATGGTGGAGCACTTATAGCGTTGAAATTAAGAACACTTCCAATCAAGAAATTGATATGAATGAGTCTACGGTAGATTTTTTACTACCTAATGCTATAAATGATGTTAATTTTTCATCTTCAGCACTCTCATACCCGAGCTGGAGTATTGAGCATGAATTCACTGCTGAAGGTGTTTATCACACTATCACCTATAAATTTGATAACGGTGCATGGGTTAAAAATGCACTCCCTAGTGACGCATCATTTACTCTTTCCTTTGGACTTAATAGCCAACTTCCTGATTTCAAATCGTTTGAAAACTCAATCAAATTTAATGGTTCAGGTGGTGAGCAGCCGCCAACACCAGCGCCAGAATTAGAATTGTCCATTCTTGCTCCTATTGATGGACAAAGATTGGTATCCAATGAAGCGACCGACATTACAATTTCTGTTGAAGGCGAGCTCGCGTCTAAAGTCGAGTTTTGGGTCGCTGGCAGTAAACTTGCCGAGCAGAATATCGAGCAAGACACAACAGATTACTCGCAATCTTGGACGCCGAGTGAACTGGGTTTAACAACCATCAATGTGCTTGTGTTTGATGAGCAAAACCAACAGGTTAAACAACAATCGGTTACGGTTGAAGTTGAATCTGATCACGAGTTCTCAGCACCAGAAGTTCGCTTCATTACCCCAGAAAATGGCGCGACTTTTAATAAAACAGAAACGGTATCGATCTCTGTTGATGCGTTCGATTATGATGATGACTTAACCTCAGTGGTCATCAAAGCCAATAACGCTCAAGTTTGTGAATTTGATGCTAAGCAAGTCGATCAATTTGATTGTGATTGGCAGCCTTCACAAGCAGGCAGTGTCACACTGAGTGCCATCGCTACTGATGAACAGAACCTGTCAAACACGACAAGCGTACAAATTACCGTTACCGAATCGAGCAACAGCTGTGGTGATGTCGCACCATATCAAGACGGAGTCAGCTACCAAGTTGGCGATCGCGTTTCGAATGTTGGTGAAGTCTTTTCATGTACAGTATTTGGCTGGTGTGGTGACCCAGTATGGGCACCAGGAACTGGACATCCTAACTACCCCGATGCTTGGAAAGATGCTTGGCAATCAGAAGGTCAATGTGATCCAAACGCGGTACCTGTAATTGGTTTAGAGAGTCCATCTAACGGTGATCGCCTATCTCCAAATAAATCTTTTGACGTGATTGTTAATGCGACTGATGAAGATGGCGAAGTCGTAAAAGTAGAAGCACTGCTTAACGGTAAGGTTGTAGCCACAGCAACACAACCAACATCAGGCGATCAATACAAACTGACAGTTCCAGGTCAGGCAGAAGGCGCTTATGAATTAGTCACTGCAGCTTATGATGACAAAGGTGCATCAGCGGCAACAGCACCAATTACACTAGCGATTACCGATCGAGATCTTGTTGTCGGTCTTACCTCTCCATTGGATGGTTCAAAATTCACGCAGGGACGTAGCATTAAACTTGCCGCTGACGCAGAAAGCTTCGTTGGCTCTATTAAATCAGTGACCTTCAAAGTCAATGGAACAGAGCTAGTCACTCTGAATAAAGCACCATACGAATATGAGTGGATTGGTGCACAAGAAGGGACTCACACCATTGAGGCTATTGCCATCAATACTGAAGGTGACACACTAGCGAGCCCAGTATCGACGATTGAAGTACAGGAAGCGAAACCAGAAACAGGTTTACGTGATAACCCAGATCGTTCAATTACTTACTTGACGTCTTGGGGCCTGACAAATATTGAAGAACTTCAAAACTCTCAAGGTGACGCTTACTTCTTGTCTTTTGGTCAGTGGGACTCTAACGGTAACATCCAAGTAACGGATGGAATGATTGAACCGTCTTACAACGACTCTTGGATGGCTCCTGGCTACCAGTCATGGACAGAGCTGAAACATAGTTATCCAAATAAAACCATGATGGTTGCATTTGGCGGGCAAACGCATGAAGGCATGTGGGCTCACATGGCCTCTCCAGCGGCACGCGAAGCGATTGCAAATGGCCTTGTTGAAATGATGAACAAGCCTTATCCAGTGTACAAGAAGAACCTCAAACCAGAAGAAATGGTTGGTGAATGTCTTGCGACCGACTGGTCTGGCGAATGTGATTACAGCAAGTATCAACTTGCTGGTTATGTCAGCATTGATGGTATCGATTTCGACTACGAAAAGGCCGCACGCCTCACTGAACAAGAGAACCGTAACCTAGAAGCGTTGATTGATTTGATTCGTGCCAAAGTTGGCATGAGTAAGATTATCTCGTTGACGACTTACCACGTAGGTGCGGACCCTGTTGAGTGTGAAAACCCAAATGTATACGAAAACTGTTCATTTATTGAACCGGATCGCTCAAGCCATCATGGGGAGGTTATCTCGCTTCTTCAGAACACTAAAGATAGCATTGATTTCTTCAACGTAATGGCTTACGACGCAGGTCAAAACTTCAAGTATGACATTGCTATGGCGAACTATGCCAAACACGTTGGTGACCCATCAAAAATCGTGCTAGGTGCGACAATCAATAAACAATGGGGCCCAGCTGGCCAATTTGTTGAAACTCGTGAAAATAATATTGAGCGTTCAAAATGGCAGAAAGCTCAAGGATACGGTGGTTTCTTTATTTGGACATTAGGCTCAAATAGCGAAGGCCTCTCTATGCAAGAGCAAGTTGAATACTTCAACGAGATGATTTCTCACAACTAAACCATCGTTAAGAGGTGCTGTTTAAGCGCAGCGCCTCTTAATGACTAAATTTCGTCGCTAAGACGTATTCATAACTATTAAGGGAATAAAAAGATGCTTAAGAAAAATAAATTAGCCCTAGTATTAGCCGGCGTGCTATTTAGCGGCTATTTGTACGCCGCTGAACCTTATGACAGCAGTCAATCATATCCTAAGGGTTCTCAGGTTAATGTAGACGGTCAATTGTATGAAGCTAAGTGGTGGGCAAACCCAGGCCAAAGTCCAACAGATGACTATGCGAATGATTGGGATTCACCATGGAAACTCATTGGTGACACCGAACCAACGCCAGGTCCTGGTCCAGAGCCAGGACCAGAGCCGGGTCCGGGTGACGTCACTCCATTTATTCCAGGTCAAACCCAAGTAAATAATGGTGATATGGTTTCCTATAATGGTGAGTGCTTTATCGCTAAAAACAGTCCTGGCACTTGGGAAACTCCATCCGCTAGCTCTTGGTTCTGGGACTTAGTCGATTGTCCAGACGACGGGAATGGTCCAACTGATCCTCCTATCGATCCACCTCAATTAGAGTTCTCTATTGTTTCTCCTAATAACAATGATTCACTTGAATTGAATCAAAACACAAGCATCACAACTCGCATTGTAGGGGGCGGTGCTGAAAAAGTAGAATTTTGGGTCAACAACGGCAAGTTTGGTGAACAGAACGTTGAGAAAAGCAAAGAACTTTATTCTCAATCATGGACACCAACTGAGGTTGGTAGCGCTGCAATATCTGTTTATGTATATGCTGCTGATAATCAATTGATTGAACAACAATCAGTTAACGTTAATGTCTTCGAGGAAGAAGAATTACCATCAGCTCCAGAAGTACGCTTTATTAGTCCAAATAACGGCTCAAAGTTTGATGTACCAGCAACTGTAGCAATTGCAGTACAAGCTACAGACAAAGATGAAAACTTAGTGTCAGTTGTAGTAAAAGCAAACAATCAACAAATCTGTGAGTTTGATGCTAGAACTGAGACCGAGTTTGCGTGTAACTGGAATGCGACCACTCCAGGCAATGTTACGCTTGAAACCATCGCTATTGATGACAGTGATCTAGCTGCTCGTGCGTCGATTCAAATTACGATTAACGAGGAAGAAATCACACCGCCACCACCGCCACCACCAACGGGCGAATTGTGTGATGACTTTAACGTTTACCCAGACTGGACACGTGGAGATCATGCATCGAATGGCGACATTATGGTGCACAACAATATCGCTTATGAGGCAATCTACTGGACTCAATCTACACCAGGTAGCGATGGTTCATGGAACCACCATGTGAACTGTGATGGCACACCACCAGGGACAGCCCCTCTTCTTTCGCTACCGAATCCATTAGATCCGGTTCGATTGGAAGTCGCTGGTTGGCCGAATCATTTGGTTGTAGCAAGCCCATCAACAGCAGCACCTAGCTCAATCGTTATTGATACGGTAAATAGTGATGAGATTGCCGATCTGGCTAAATTAACCAGCAGCTTCGTTGCATTGATTGAAGCAAGTAAAAATGCAGCAACATCATCCATTATTATCAAAGGTGATGTGCTTGATAAAGCCACAATGGACAAAGGACAAGGCTTAGGCTCCGTTGCAGTAAAACAAGCTTTGGTTCAAGCGATTGATATCACTGGCGCGAATATTGACATCGATGAAGTGAATACTCTGACCAATGACGCAAAAGGTTGGGCTCAAGCCTATAACTTGGTGATCTCAACGGTTGCACCACAAGCAACATTCGGTTGGACAGTGAGTATCGGTGACTTCGCTTATAACAAACATTCTGGTCGTCAGTCTGTTTGGGATTCTGCATCTCAATACTCTGCAGATATGCTAAATGACTTTGAGCTTTACGATCTAGAATCAAGCTATAAAGCGGATTTCCTTGTTTACACTAAATCGAGTGAAACTCCAGCTCTAGATGGTGAACAATGGCACAACGCTCTTGAATACGTTAAGCAAGTGAGTGACTACGTTAAAACTCCAGTTATGTTAGCTGATATCCCAACAGCTCAAGCTGCGCAGTACTTTATGGGTAAAACAACAGCAGAACGTCAACTACGTAAAGCGGCCTTTAGTAACGTATTTGCTATCAAGTTTGACCAAAACAGTTCTGAGCTAACAAGCAAGATCGAAGAGTACCAAGGAGCTCAAGTTCCACTTTATTACGCTGGTGATGGCTCTCATGAGGGACCACTAACCGCTATCGAAGAGTTGAACAGACAACTCATCGCAGCTGAAGATGTGATGAATAATCAAGCCTTCTTGTTTGAAACACCACAATCACAGTGGATTCCATCAACAGTATACAAATGGCAAGACTTCCTTGATGGTCTAAGTGCAATGCATAACATTGGTGTCGCTGGAAATAAATTCTGGCTGATTGATGAAAATGCAGATGAAGAGACCAACATCAAGTATGCGAAAGTCGCGATCGCTGCATTCTTAGCACAAAGTATGCAAGAAACGATTCGCTACAATGCCTGTGATGAAAACAACTGGTCAGAATCAAGATGGGGCGCACCTACGGATTACCCTATGGCAGCAAGTTGTGGTCAGCTTGGTCAGCGTTATGCCGATTACGGTGTCAACCCTATTTCTGGTTTAGACCATGCTTATTCTTGTCCTCGTAACGATAAGATGGAAGTAAGCGCTCTAACTCATGCACAGTGGTATGGCGCGCCAGCTCCAGTGTTCGCAGCACCTGATGCTGTGCTAGAAGAGCGTGGCTTGCTTGTTAATGGTTTTGCTGGTCGTTGGACTAACAATGGTCACTGTAATGAAGTGCCAGAAACGGTCGATACTTCTAAGCAAGTATGGGAACGTGATGAGTGTAAAGTTTACGTAGGCCAAAAAGCCGGTACATTCCTTTGGGATGGCAGCAGCCAAGAAAGCGTTCAAGGCTGTGGCTGGTGGGGCCGTGGTGTTATTCAAACCACAGGTCGTCAGAACTTTGGTACTCTGAACCACTACCTGGGTAGATCTCATGTAGATCCAAGCACGATTGGTCAAACCATTGATGGGCTAACAGTCGAGGCTCCACCAACGAACCCTCTATATGCTGAACTTGATTTCTGTTCTAACCCTGGACTTATCTGTAGTTCAGAAGAAAATAAAGAAATTAAGTGGATTGCAGGTCTATTTTACTGGGTAACATCGGTACAAGCTTATCCTGATGAAAGTGGCTTGTATCAAGGTTGGAACTACCATAACGAACTTAAAAAGTATGTTGATGGTGGTATGAAGGGAACTCAATTCATTGATGACGTATCAGGTATCGTTAACCGAGGATGTCCTGATTTAACCTGTGATACTGGTGATGTGCACAACGTTGAAGAACGTCGTGATAACTTCAATAAAGTATTAACACTTCTTGGCTTGAACCCACAGTAAGAGCAACTAAAAGCCACCAGCCATTTTTATGGTTGGTGGCTTTATCCATTAAGTTTGATTTCGTATCAAGAGCTGTTTCACAAACTCAAGAATTTCATCGAGCAACTGACATTGAAGTGCTCAATGACATCAAGCCTTGCACTCTCCCAATGGGGCAACAGCACGAAGCTTCGACTGTTAGGTACGTTTGTTTGGAAGCATAACTGTCAAACTCTTCGTAATCAATGCAAGTTGTAATTGCCGTAAATTCACTTAAGTTTGCTAATGATTGACCCGTTTGCCCCCTGAGGGGTGAGCTCTCCGCTCTGAACAAAGCTATGTGGAACTGTGCTTTATTAAGTCTTTTAGAAAAAAGAATATAAAATATTATATTGATAATTATATCTATACTTGAATGAGCACATTAAATTAATTTAACGGGGAGTAACCTTTTATGGCTCTTAAGCTTACGCACAAAGTTGCACTTGCTTTTACAGCGGCACTAGCTTTAACTACGATTGTTTTAACAAGCATATCGTACTTTAAAGTAACAGAAGAAACGCAAAAGATGATTGCCTCACATACTAATAATTATCTCAAGTTGGCAGCGCAGGAAACTGGGAGCTGGTTAGATAGCAGAAAATTAGCTATTTCTGCGCTAAACTTGGCATTATCAGAGGCTAACGATGCGGATGATATCTTACGTCATCTAGAACAGACTAAACGAGCGTCAGGTTTTGAGCTTGTCTATCTAGGACTGGCGAGTGGTGATATGTATCGTAATACAGGTTTAAATACCGTCGAAGGGTATGATCCACGCCTAAGGGATTGGTACAAACTTGCCAGTAATAGCAGAGATGTTGTTGTTACTAAACCATTCTTAGCCGCTTCTACGGGCGATTTAACTGTAACCATTGCGAAGTCCCTATTTACGGGCGGCGAGTTTGTTGGCGTTGTTGGTGCAAGTGTTAGCCTTAGCAGCCTAACAAAGGATATTTCAGATATGAACGTACCTGGAAATGGTATCGCTTTCATTGTGTCAAACGACGGGATAGTGATCGCGCACCCGAATCAGGATTTACGAAATAGAAACTATAATGAGATCGGTGTTGATGTACCTTTATCTCGACTGATAAGTTTCACTGGTGCTGATATCCTCCCCACAATATCAATTTCAGGTATTGAGTATTTGGCAGCAGCACAGGTAATCCCCAACTCAAATTGGTCTATAGTAATGGCCAGTCAAAAAGACATTTTGTTGAACCCTGTGAAGAGGTTATCTTTATTTTTACTGCTAGTTGCTTCTGTGTTGATTTGTGCAACATTGATCTTTGTTGTTCCCTTAATAAAGGCACTATTTGCAAACCTTCTTACTGTTTCTTCAGCCCTTAAAATAATCTCTGAAGGTGACGGTGATTTAACACAGCGGATTGAAGTACGTAGCCGTGACGAAGTGGGGATGCTTGCAGAGAACTTTAATTTGTTTGTCACCCAACTACAGGAATTGTTATGTAAGGTTAGAAACGTGACAGAACATGTGAATATGCAAGCGGAACACGTGTCTCTAGCTGCATCAAAACAAGAGGCGCAAGCAAAAGCTCAGCAAGATGAAGTAACGATGGTAGCGACGGCTGTTACAGAGATGGCTTCTGCTACACAAGAGATTGCAAACAATTGTGAACAGACAGCTAATGCTGCATCCGACTCTGTTAAAATCAGCGATAAAGGCCAAAAAGTAGCAAAACAATGTCAAAGCTCAATTGAGAGTCTTTCATCTCAAGTAAATGGAGCTACAGAAATTATCAGTAAGCTAAGTGCCCACGGACAGGAAATAAACACGATAGTTAGTACGATAAGCGATATTGCCGAGCAGACCAATTTGCTTGCATTGAACGCTGCGATAGAAGCGGCTCGAGCTGGTGAGCAAGGTAGAGGTTTTGCTGTTGTTGCGGATGAGGTAAGAGTGCTTTCTCAACGCACACATAAATCGACAGAAGAAATTACCACAATGATTACCACATTAAAAGCAACAACTGAAGACGCAGTAGATGTCATGGCAGAGTGCCATGAGTTGGCAACAACCAGTGTAGGAGATGCACAAGATGCAAGCGACGCATTCAGTGAAATAGCTAAAGCAATCAGCCAGATTAGCGACATGTCAACCCAAATAGCGACTGCTGCCGAGGAGCAAACATCAGTCACCGATGAGATTGGAAGGAATACCGATGCAATTCGTGAAGTCGCCGACTCATTTATGACTGAGTCTCAACAAGGTGTTGAGCAATCCAGACAACTTTCTACTCTTTCAAATCAACTGAATACACTGCTTTCGCAGTTCAAGCTTTTGTAAGGTATTATTATGGCTGAACGATATTTATATAAGTTTCTTTTGATGATGTGGTTAAACTCAATCTGGGCTTTTCCCTCATATGGTAAGATATCATTTGCCACATTTGAGTTTGCTCCGTACACAACCATAGGAGAACAAGGCCAGCTGACAGGTCCTTTTGTAGATATTGTGAAAGAAGTATGTAATCGGATGGAAAATGAATGTGATATTAGATATTGGCCACAAAGGAGAGCTAAACAGTTGGTGAATTCAGGGCAGTCTATAGCTATATTCCCCATAGGTTGGAACGAGGAGCGCATGTCCACATACTACTTTTCTGCTCCAATTGTGGTTTCTGAATATGGGTTCTTTATCCGCAAAGATTTCTCAACTTCGCTAGATGTATTGAAAAACTTACAAAATCTGAAAGTTATGGTATTCAGTCCTTCAAATACTTATAGTTCTTTGCTTACTCTTCAAGAAAAACTTACAAACTCTGGTTATGAGCCAATGGATATAGTAAAGAAGACAGATGCTACACTGAGCATACTTCATATGCTTAATATGCGCCGAGTTGATGCTTATTACAGTAATCGTGATGTTGGTCAGTTTAAGATTCAAACTCTAAACTTAGACAACATTGTTTATGGATGGGGCTATCAAGAAGTCGTGTACTTTGTTGCTTTTCCAAAAGAACATGTTACCCAAGAGTTGGTTCGGCGATTTAATCAGGCTTTGTTGGGTTTTATGGTAAACAATCCACTTTTTCTTGAAATACTATCCACTTATCGACTTTCCCCATCCCCCATGTCAGAGAAGATTCTTGATATGTATGGTGTAATACGTTAGCTGGTTTACATCGTCAGCTTTAAGCTCTCTCATAAAATGAGATCCCTAAAAAATAGCCTGTATAGGCTAACGAGTAGATGTGTTACGTAAGCGCCCCAAGTGGTCTTAAATTAGGTTTGTGCACAGTGGCGAGAAATGGTATCTACAGACACGCCCTAGTGATTATTAATATAATAAACAACATTAACGCTTTGATTCGCGTTCGAAAAGAGCAAAACGTATCCTCATACCCGCATCTCAATTGCTCTATCTGTAATAGGTTTGCTATTCTTCCTACCAATTAATTTTACAGCCCTTTTACTGTTTTATGCTGGAATTCTCCCGCATAGCATGGGATTTTAGAGATATCTCCATCTCGTAACCGATTGAATCTAAAAAATGAAAGAAAAGCCGAATAAAAATCAAGAGTTGAAAAGCTCACATACACCGATGATGCAACAATATCTTCGTTTAAAAGCCGAAAACCCAGATATTTTGTTGTTCTATCGAATGGGCGATTTCTACGAGCTTTTTTACGATGATGCGAAACGTGCTTCTCAACTATTAGATATTTCACTCACTAAGCGAGGAGCTTCTGCCGGTGAACCGATCCCAATGGCTGGTGTCCCTTATCACGCTGTAGAAGGTTACTTGGCAAAATTAGTACAACAGGGTGAATCAGTCGCTATTTGTGAACAAATTGGTGACCCAGCAACCAGTAAAGGGCCGGTTGAACGTAAAGTAGTACGCATCGTGACACCAGGTACAGTGACTGATGAAGCACTACTGTCAGAACGAGTGGATAACCTAATTGCAGCTATCTATCATCAAAATGGAAAATTTGGTTACGCGACATTAGATATCACCTCTGGTCGTTTTCAATTAACCGAACCAGAAACCGATGAAGCGATGATGGCGGAACTACAACGCACTGCGCCTCGTGAATTATTATTTCCGGAAGATTTTGAGCCGGTATCACTGATGGCAAACCGCAAAGGTAACCGCCGCCGACCAGTGTGGGAATTTGAGCTAGAAACCGCAAAGCAGCAACTTAATCAACAATTTGCAACACGAGATCTAATTGGTTTTGGGGTTGAGCATGCCCAGCTTGGGTTATGCGCTGCAGGTTGTTTGATCCAATACGTAAAAGATACTCAGCGAACCGCACTACCACATATTCGCTCATTAACCTTTGATCGCCAAGATCACTCAGTGATCTTGGATGCAGCAACGCGCCGTAATTTGGAAATAACCCAAAACCTTGCTGGTGGTTTTGACAATACACTGTCCGAAGTACTCGATCATTGTGCAACGCCGATGGGCAGTCGTATGCTAAAACGTTGGTTACATCAACCAATGCGCTGTACGGACACGCTAAACCAACGGCTTGATGCAATTGGGGAAATCAAACAACAGACACTATTTACTGATTTGCACCCCGTGCTCAAACAAATTGGCGACATTGAACGTATTTTGGCTCGACTTGCTCTTCGTTCAGCACGCCCACGAGATATGGCTCGCCTTCGTCATGCAATGCAGCAACTGCCAGAACTCCACGAGGTGCTACAAAATTTATCGCAACCTTATTTAGTGAAGCTCACTCAATATGCTCAACCGCTGGGTGAGCTATGTGAATTACTTGAAAAAGCGATTAAAGAAAATCCGCCGGTTGTGATCCGTGACGGTGGCGTTATTGCCGATGGCTATAGCGCAGAACTCGACGAATGGCGCAACTTAGCCAATGGTGCGACTGAATATCTTGAAAAAATGGAAGCGGAAGAGCGTGAACGCCACGGTATTGATACGCTGAAAGTCGGATACAACGCTGTCCACGGTTTCTATATTCAAGTGAGCCGAGGCCAAAGCCACCTTGTACCTCCTCATTATATACGCCGCCAAACGTTAAAAAATGCAGAACGCTATATTATCCCTGAGTTAAAAGCTCATGAAGATAAGGTGCTTAATTCCAAATCAAAAGCATTAGCAGTAGAAAAACAACTTTGGGAAGAGCTGTTCGATTTATTGCTACCTCACCTTGAGCAGATGCAAAACTTGGCGTCATCGTTATCTCAAATCGATGTACTGCAAAACCTGGCAGAGCGTGCTGACAGTTTAGACTACTGCCGCCCAACATTAAGTAATGAGCCCGCCATACATATTCAA
Source organism: Vibrio sp. 1180_3 (assembly GCF_029478545.1). NCBI lineage: Bacteria > Pseudomonadati > Pseudomonadota > Gammaproteobacteria > Vibrionales > Vibrionaceae > Vibrio > Vibrio sp. 1180_3. The sequence goes on along the minus strand of NZ_SJFM01000003.1, from coordinate 22,151 downwards.
GCGGGTCGTCACCCGGTTGTAGAGCAAGTAATGAGTGACCCATTTATTGCTAATCCTATCGAGCTAACCCCACAACGTAAAATGTTGATCATTACCGGCCCTAACATGGGAGGTAAATCAACTTATATGCGTCAAACGGCGTTAATCACCTTATTAGCACATATTGGTTCTTATGTTCCCGCCGAATCGGCAAAAATTGGCTCGATTGATCGTATTTTTACCCGTATTGGAGCCTCGGATGATCTGGCTTCTGGTCGTTCTACATTCATGGTGGAAATGACAGAAACGGCCAATATATTGCACAATGCGACAGCAAACAGCTTAGTATTGATGGATGAAATTGGCCGCGGTACGAGCACTTATGATGGTTTATCTTTAGCCTGGGCCAGTGCGGAATGGTTAGCGACTAAAATTGGTGCCCTCACATTGTTTGCCACTCACTACTTTGAATTAACCGAGTTGCCTAACCAACTGCCTCATTTAGCCAACGTCCACTTGGATGCTGTCGAACATGGTGAAAGTATTGCTTTTATGCATGCTGTCCAAGAAGGTGCGGCAAGTAAATCTTACGGACTGGCTGTTGCAGGCTTGGCAGGTGTACCGAAAACCGTTATAAAAAATGCACGGGCAAAATTGTCACAACTAGAATTAATGAGTCAACAATCGCTCACGACGAAAAGTGCAACGGTTGATATTGCAAACCAACTTAGCTTAATCCCGGAACCGAGTGAGGTTGAGCAAGCATTAGCGAACATCATTCCCGATGATCTAACGCCTCGCCAAGCTTTAGAAGAGCTATATCGCTTAAAGAAACTGTTATAAAAATATCGAGCTAATTAACTTAATAAACAAAAAGGGCACGGTTTCAACACCGTGCCCTTATCAGTTTTTGTTAGTAATCACTAATCGTTTTCAATGTTAAACAACGACTCCATGTTTAGGCCTTGTTTAACAAGGATCTCTCTTAAACGACGTAATCCTTCCACTTGAATTTGGCGAACTCGTTCACGCGTTAGATTAATCTCGCGGCCCACTTCTTCCAATGTTGATGGTTCATAACCTAATAGACCAAAACGACGTGCCAATACTTCTTTTTGTTTTGGATTGAGCTCATTGAGCCAATTAATCAATGAGTTTCGAATATCATCATCTTGCGTAGAGATTTCAGGATCAGAATTGTTTGCATCTGGAATAATATCCAATAGTGCCTTATCGCCATCACCACCAATCGGTGTATCTACTGAGCTAATACGCTCATTGAGGCGAAGCATTTTACTGACATCATCGACCGGCTTATCCAACTGAAAAGCGATCTCTTCCGCTGTCGGTTCGTGGTCAAGTTTCTGTGACAATTCACGTGCGGTACGGAGATAAATATTAAGCTCTTTCACCACGTGAATAGGAAGACGTATAGTACGAGTTTGGTTCATCAACGCACGCTCAATGGTTTGACGGATCCACCACGTAGCATAAGTTGAGAATCTAAAACCGCGTTCTGGGTCAAATTTTTCCACCGCACGGATCAAACCTAAATTCCCTTCTTCAATAAGATCGAGTAGGGCTAGGCCGCGATTACTATAACGGCGTGAAATTTTCACCACTAAGCGCAAGTTGCTTTCTATCATACGCTTACGAGCGGCTTCATCACCCCTCAATGCGCGACGAGCATAAAGCACTTCTTCTTCGGCGGTTAACAAAGGAGAAAAACCAATTTCGCCTAGATACATTTGTGTCGCATCTAAGGTTTTCGTTGAAGCATCAAACTCCTCTTTTACATCTTCAGTTTGAGCACGACTGGCTTTCTTGTTGGTGGTAGTGAGCTCTTCTGTAACCTCGACTGTATCCATTACATCTTGGTCTTCAAACTCTTCGACTTTCGTTACTGCATTGCTGATACTCATAGCGCCTCCCCCTGGCGAGCTAGCAAGACATTACTACTTTCTAATGTCGCTACATGACTCTTTCAAGTATGTTATGGCAAGTAGCGCTTTGGATTCACTGACTTACCTTGATATCGAATTTCAAAGTGCAAACGAACACTGCTCGTTCCAGAGCTGCCCATGGTTGCTATCTTTTGGCCAGCTTTGACACTTTGTCCTTCTTGTACCAGTAACCGATCGTTATGAGCATAAGCACTGAGGTAATTATCATTGTGTTTCACAATCACGAGATTGCCGTAACCTCTTAATGCATTTCCTGAATAGACAACGGTTCCTGCTGCAGTTGATACTATGGGCTGACCACGCTGTCCTGCGATGTCGATACCCTTATTTCCTTGATCGCCTGCTGAAAAGTTCTTAATTACTCTCCCTTTTGTTGGCCATAGCCATTTTGCAACCTTCTCATCCTTTGGTTTAGCAGATGTTACATTAGCATTAACATTCTGCTTACCTTTTGAATCAACATACTCCTTTGATTTCGATTGATCAACTACCTTTGGCGGATCTTTTTTTGCCACTTTAGTCGACTGACTTGTGGCATTATAGGTCTTGTTATCATTAGAGTTTTTACTCGAATTAACAGTCGAAATAGGTGCTGATGAAACACTGGAAGCCGCACCAGTTGTGGCTGCAACCGCAACTGTTTCGCTTACACCATTCCCTCCATAAGCGGGTGCTGTGTAGTTAGGAATCCATAATATTAATTTTTGCCCAGGGCGAATAGTGTAAGGCTTGCTAAGATTATTGAAACGGATCAGGTCATTTACATCTTTATCTGTGACATAAGATATAAAATACAGCGTATCGCCTTTTTGCACTTCATAGTAACTACCTCTATAGCTACCACGAGGAATGGAATTGTAGTCTTTGTTGAGTCCAGAAACTGGCGCAGGAAAATTTGCCGCACAGCCTATAAGCAGTTGGCTAATGAATACCATAACGAGAAGCTTTCGCAGACTACACACCATCACTACGCTAAATCACCAGCAATTAAAGGGACGAAACGGACAGTCTCAATAGTAGTGGAGACAAATGCGTCACCTTGACGCACAATCTTCAATAAATATTGCTCATTGTCGCCTACGGGAATGACTAAGCGTCCACCTTCAGCTAATTGTTCAAGTAATGCTTGAGGAACAGACTCTGCCGCAGCAGTGACGATGATGGCATCAAAAGGCGCTTTTGCTTCCCAACCTAGCCAACCATCACCATGTTTAGTCGAAATATTATAAATATCGAGTTGTTTCAATCGGCGCTTGGCATCCCACTGCAATGATTTGATTCGTTCGATGGAATAAACGTGATCAACCAATTGAGCCAAAACTGCTGTTTGGTAGCCAGAACCAGTGCCAACTTCCAGAACTTTACTACTTCGTTCAAGCTCTAAAAGTTCAGTCATTTTAGCGACAATGTAGGGCTGTGAGATTGTCTGCCCTTGCCCTATTGGTAACGCATTATTGTCATAGGCTTGATGCATCATTGCTTGAGAAACGAAGCTTTCTCTCGGCAAATAATGAATGGCACTCAAAACGTCGTTGTCTTGAATACCATTCGCGACCAGAAATTCAATTAATCTGTCGGCATGTGGGTTAGCCATTACGCTTTTTCCTTTAACCAATTGTCCATACTACCAAGTGACTCATGGGCAGTGAGATCAACCTGCAACGGTGTCAACGAAACAAAACCATGCTCAATGGCATAAAAATCGGTTCCTTGACCGGCGTCTTGCTCTTTCCCTGGCGGCCCTAACCAATAAATATCATGTCCACGCGGATCTTTCTGCTTAATCATACTTTCTGCGTGATGACGAGCACCTAAACGTGTTACCTGAATACCCGCTAAACGCTCAAAGGGAACATCAGGGACGTTAACATTAAGTAAGCGATTAGTTGGAATAGGCGCACTACAATGCTGCTCAACTAATTGACGAGCGATCTGTGCTGCAGTGTTAAAATGTGCTTTCCCCACCAAAGAGAATGCGATGGATTGCACGCCTAAGAAATGCCCTTCCATCGCAGCTGCAACGGTGCCTGAATACAAAACGTCATCACCAAGATTGGCCCCATGATTAATGCCCGTTAAAACCAAGTCAGGCATGTCATCTTTCAATAACTCATTGAGAGCAAAGTGCACACAATCTGTTGGGGTGCCCTGTACTGAATAAGTATTTGGAGCAATGTAATTAACACGTAATGGCTGTTCTAACGTTAAAGAATTAGAGGCTCCAGAACGATTACGATCAGGAGCGACTATTACTATTTCGGCTAAATCGGCCAACATTTTCGCTAATGCGTGTATGCCTTCTGCATGCACACCATCATCATTGCTCAATAAAATCTTCATCGAGCTCTCTCCTTAGAACTCACGCTCAACGGGGATCTCTTCCACCAGTTCGCGGACAATTGAAGTGGCAAAGCTGCCTGCATCAAGATCAAAACATAGTGTTACTGTATCTTGCTCGGCTTGCCAAGTCAGGTTTTGTGGTTTCAACATGACCGCCCGGCGCTCATGACGCATACGGTTACTACGAATTAAAGCCATTAGATCAGGCTCTGCATCAACATAACGCTGTTCAAGCTCTAGTGCTGCATTTTGCGTTGGTAGAGCATTATCCCCCGCTAATGCGGCGCTGATCTGAACTTTGCCAGCTGCGAGAAGTTGGTTGAATTCATCAACTGTGCTTGCCGTAACAACGGTCTGCTGTTCATCTGTGAATGCAATATCACCGTCAATCAATTGGTTAAAAATATTGTGTTCAAGACGTGCTGAAACGATCTGGTTGAAGATCCAAGAGCGCGCGGCAGAGAGATATAAACTGCGTTGATTTTGGTTACGCGAGCGGACATTTTCCTTGCCCCAGCGACGAGCCTCACTCAAGTTATTACCATGATTACCAAAACGCTGACTACCAAAATAGTTTGGCACACCTAACTTAGCAACGTGTTCTAACCGCTTTAACACTTCTTCAGTGTCCGTCACTTCAGAAAGTGTGATTTCAAAATGGTTGCCCACCAAGTCACCAGGTCGTAACTTTTTGTTATGACGTGTCGTTTCAAGAATTTCAATGCTTGGATATTGTGCAAGAAAAGCCGTGAAATCTGGCGTTTCGCCTTTGGGTAAATGCACACTCAGCCATTGCTGCGTTACAGCATGGCGATCTTTTAGGCCAGCCCAACTCACATCTTTTGACTTTACGCCGCAGACTTTCGCCAATTCATTCGCTACAAAACTGGTATTTTCTCCTGTCTTGCGAATATGCACCATTAAGTGCTCACCACTTCCAGTAAATTCAAACCCCAAGTCTTCGATTACCTTGAAGTGTTCTGGTTTGGCTTTTAACTTAGCTTTTGCGGCTGGTTTACCACATAGGTAAGCCAATGAAGATAGAATATCTGACATGTTTTTGTCCATCGCTGACGCGAGTTGGCGGTAATAATAAAAATGGCTACGACTACGCAGCAATTATGCTTTCATAAGTAAGACAACCGCTTCACAAGCGATGCCTTCTTTGCGTCCTGTAAACCCTAAACGTTCAGTGGTTGTAGCTTTTACATTGACGTTGTGTAAATCGGTGTTGAGATCATGCGCAATCGCAGCGCACATGGCTTCAATATGAGGGGCCATTTTGGGCGCTTGAGCCATGATAGTAATATCAGCATTCCCCAAACGGTAACCTTGTTCGACCACCCGGCGGTATACATCTTTTAATAGTTCACGGCTATCTGCGCCTTTCCACTTATCATCTGTATCCGGAAAATGTCGACCAATATCACCAGCGGCAATCGCACCTAATAGTGCATCGCACAAAGCATGCAGTGCAACATCACCATCAGAATGAGCGATTAAACCTTGCTCATAAGGAACGGCAACACCGCCAATAATTACTGGCCCTTCACCACCAAATTTATGCACATCAAAACCGTGGCCAATTCTAATCATTGTGGTTCCTTACTAAGGTGTTTATCGCTAAAGACGAGCTAAATAAAACTCAGCTAAGGCGAGATCTTCAGGTTGGGTAATTTTAATGTTGTCCGCTCGCCCAAGCACCAAAGCTGGACGTAGGCCTTTCCATTCTAAAGCGGAGGCTTCATCAGTAATCGTTATTTGCTCTGCTAATGCAGCAGACAACGCCTCGCATAGCAGCTCAACGTTAAACATTTGTGGGGTCAGTGCATGCCATAACGCCACACGCTCGACTGTGTGGTCAATATTGTCCTGCGCATCAGCCCGTTTCATGGTATCACGCACAGGCGTAGCTAAAATGCCACCGACTGGGTGTGAAACTGAGGTGGCAATCAACTGATCAATATCATTTAAGGTAATACAAGGACGAGCGGCATCATGTACCATCACCCACTCACTGAGAGGATTAGCTTGGGCATACTTCAATGCAGAAAGCACCGAATCTGCTCGCTCTTGACCACCATTAACCCGTATAACGTTAGGATGATCAACCAGTGCAAGCTCTGGATAATAAGGGTCGCCTTCGCTAACAGCGACGATTACTCGTTCAATCGCTGGGTGAGTGAGTAATTTTTCAACCGTGTGCTCAAGCACGGTTTTGCCATGCAAGGTTAAATATTGCTTGGGGCGGTCGGCTTGCATACGCTTACCAACGCCAGCGGCTGGCACTATTGCGGTAATAGATAGAGTATTAGGTTGCATTTATAGCGCATCCTCACCGACTAATCGGTAGAAGGTTTCGCCTTCTTTGATCATACCCAATTCATGACGCGCTCTTTCTTCTATCGCATCAAGCCCTTGACGTAAATCATCAATCTCAGCAAACATCTCTGAATTTCGCAGTTGTAAGTTCTCATTAACTTGCTGCTGAACTTCAATTTCATCCAAAATTGTCCGGAAATCTGCTATGCCATTTTTCCCCAACCACAAGTCGTATTGTAGCAAGGCAAACAACAAAGTTAATATCACAGCAAAAATGCGCATAATACCTATAACTATAAAAGATAAACGTGCTGTTTAGGCGACGAACACCTTGCAACAGCACGATAAAAAGATGAGCATTTATACCATAAGCAAGTAGTTAACTCATCATTAGGAATGCAAATAAACCACCACCCAACAGTAGGCGATAAATAACAAATGGAGTCATGCCCATTTTTGATATCAGCTTCAAGAAGAAGTGAATACAAATATAAGCACTGATAAATGAAGTAATAATGCCCGTCATTAGGAAGCCAAAATGAATCGGTTCACCACTAGTGACTAGTTTTAGGCCTAAATAACCACCAGCTAATACAATGATTGGGATTGACATTAGAAATGAGAAACGCGCCGCCGCTTCACGGGTAAAACCTAAATACAACGCGGCAGTGATGGTGGCACCAGAGCGAGACGTGCCAGGAATGACAGCAATGGCCTGCGCCAAACCAATAAACAACGACTTCTTCCAATCTGCCTGATATTCGTCATCTGATAATCGAGAGTTTTTATCTACATACCACAGTAATAAACCAAAAATAATTGTCGTTGTGGCAATCACCCACGCACTGCGAAGGTAAAGCTCGACGATATTTTTCATGAAGAAGCCGAAGATACAAGCAGGGATAGTCGCCAAAACAATCATCCACGCCAATTTTGACTCTTTGCTACGCTCTCCTTGAAAAATAGAGCAGAAAAACGCGCGCAGTAATGTCACTACTTCACGGCGAAAGTAGATCACAACCGCAGCCAATGTGCCGACATGTACTGCCACATCAAACGCCAAACCTTGATCTTCCCAACCTAAAATAGCCGAAGGTAAGATCAAATGGGCAGAACTAGAAATAGGCAAAAACTCGGTTAAGCCTTGGATCAAAGCCAAAAAAAACGCTTCTAAGTAACTCATTACTGACTCTTATTAATTTAAATGTTGAACCATGGCTCAACGGAATTGAGAGATCCTAAATTGATCGATTGTTGCCATATTTGACGCACACTGCGATCATCATTGGGAATAATCAGTTCCGGTGATAAATCATAAAGTGGTTGTATGACAAACGGATATTTAAAGATATCGCTGCGTGGTAGCTCTGGATCTTGTACTGAAACTTCTTCGCCAAACAAAATGATATCGAGATCTAAGGTGCGATCTTGGAATTTCTTCGCTTGAAGATCTCGTCCCCATCGATGTTCAATATCTCGAAGTTGTAAAGCAAACTCGCTTAATGTCAGTGTGGTATCCAGTGCTACTACCAAATTATAAAATGCACCGCTGTTGAAACCTACCGAAGCGCACTCATAGATGGTGGATATACGCAGCTTGTCTCCGATTTGCGACAATTCACGTACCGCAGCTTCAACGTGTTTGTGTCTGTCAATGTTAGAACCGACACCAACATAAGCGGTGATCATGCATGACCTCGTTCAATGACGACACCAACACCACTTGCTTGCGCAACCGCTCCTGGTTTTGTTAAGCGGATTTTGATCCACGGAACCGAAAAACGCTGCATGATCAACTCCGCCACTTCCTCGGCAACACGCTCGACTAATAAAAAGCGTCCATTTTGAATATGCTCAATCACCGCTTGACTCACTTGTGAATAATCCAATGCATCATTGACATCATCACTTTTGCCAGCAGGTCGGTTGTTGTGCGCCATTTCAATATCCAAAACAAGCTTTTGTTTGATCTCTTGTTCCCAGTCATACACGCCAATGGTGGTGATCACGCTTAACTGTTCAATAAATACTTTATCCATGCTTTGTGTCTATCCCTCTAGAGGTCGGATACCCTAATTGAGTAAAAAATCGTACTATTTCGGTCAATCGCGATATCATATACCCAAACCGAGTCAAGATGCGAAATCCGATCCATTTTTTTGCTTTTAATCTTGGTTAACAAGGACTTGCAACCTAGTTTTGGCCCTTAACAGCACAGAGGCATTTATGACTCCATTGGCACTAAGTATGATCATCTCCGCCTATTTATTAGGGTCGATCTCTAGTGCTGTGTTGATCTGTCGTGTTTTACGCCTATCAGACCCACGAGATGTTGGCTCAAACAACCCAGGTGCCACTAATGTGTTGCGTATTGGAGGGAAAAAAGCAGCGATTGCCGTTTTGCTCTTTGACATGTTAAAAGGCACCATTCCTGTCTGGGTTGGCTACTATCTTGGCATTGATCCGATTCTATTAGGCCTAGTTGCCATCACAGCTTGTCTTGGTCATATGTACCCGATCTTCTTCCATTTCAAAGGAGGAAAAGGCGTTGCGACTGCGTTAGGAGCCATTGCTCCAATTGGTTTGGACCTTACCGGGCTCATCATGCTCACTTGGATCGTCGTTGCACTGCTATTTCGCTATTCATCTCTCGCCGCTTTAATCACTGTGCTACTGGCCCCTTTTTATACTTGGTTGATAAAACCACAATACACACTTCCCGTAGCTATGCTGTGCTGTTTAATTGTGTTTCGTCATCACCAAAATATTAAACGCCTTTTTACGGGTACGGAACCCAAATTCGGCGAGAAAAAATCGCTCGAATCGTGAATGTGCGATAAAAATAAGGCCTCTTTCGAGACCTTACCTAAGATGAAGTGAGCTTAGCGGCTATTGATAAACGTTAGCTAAAAACTTGTGCAAAATATCCGTTACATATTCAGGCTGTTCCAAACTACTAATATGTCCGGCACTCGGGATGATCTCCAATTGACTACCTGTAATACAATCCTTCATTAAAAAGGATTCAAGCACTGGTCGTGGAATATCTTCAGCCCCGACAGCAATCAACACAGGTAATGCGAATTTCTCAACCTCTTCAATCATGTCACGGCGACCAAAGATCATTCTACCAATACGTGCCACTTCCACTGCTTGTTGACCTGATAGACCGATTAAATACTGCTTAAAAGCGGCGATTAGTTGAGGCGATTGTGTCGCAGCTTCTTTTGCAAAAAACATCGGCACGACAACCTCGGCGATAGGTTCAGGAACTGACTGAGCGGTGCTAATCGCATTCAGCATGGCAAAATATTTTTTGTGGGTCACTTCTGGTTCTAAGCCAACAAAAGTATCCATCATCACCAAAGATTTAACACGCGCTGGTGCTAAAGCTGTCAACTCAGCTCCCCACATGCCACCCACAGATAAACCAATAACAGAAAACTGTTCTATGTGTAGGTGATCCATAAGATCGAGGATATGCTGCGCATAATCTTTAAGTGTTGTCATCGATTGTGGCGCGAAATCAGACTGACCATGTGCCCATAGTTCAGGCACAATACAACGATAATGTTGGCTCAATATCTCAACTTGTGGTGCCCACATGGCGCTATCCCACAAGTAACTATGTCCAAAAACAAGAACCTCACCTTCCCCACTATCGAGGTAACACATATTTTGGCCATCAACGGCAAATGTTTTCATGAGAACTATCCATTTAATATCGTAATTGGCGACTTTATCATTGATAAGCCAAATAACAGCTCTGAGCAGAATTTAAGAACCTACTAATTAACTTAATGATAAATAAAAGAAACGGCTGCTAATAAAGCAACCGTTATAAAGAAGTTAAAGCGCACTATACCCAAACCACTTGAAGGGTATAAACACTAAGCAATTGGTTTTAGCTGATCAATCGGCCAACGCGGTGTGGCTTGTACCGCTAAGTCCACCACTTCACCATTTTTCAGACGCTGCATACCAGCATACGCAATCATTGCACCGTTATCGGTACAAAACTCAGTTCGAGGATAATACACCTCACCACCGATTTTATTAGCCAGCGCGGCTAACGATTCACGCAACTGTTTGTTTGCACTCACACCACCGGCAATAACAATACGCTTCATGCCAGTCTGCTCTAATGCGCGGCGACATTTGATCACCAAAGTTTCGCACACAGCTTCTTGGAATGCATAAGCGATGTCCGCTCGAGTCTGCTCATCGTTATCATTTGACGCGATAGTATTGGCCGTAAACGTTTTAAGACCAGAAAAACTCATATCCAAACCAGGGCGATCAGTCATTGGACGTGGGAATTTAAAACGGCCTGGGGTGCCTTTTTCTGCCAAACGAGCAAGCAGTGGACCACCAGGGTAATCAAGGCCCATTAATTTAGCGGTTTTGTCAAACGCTTCGCCTGCCGCATCATCAATCGACTCACCAAGAATTTTGTATTCCCCAATCCCCTTAACTTCCACCATCATTGAATGGCCACCAGAAACGAGAACGGCAACAAATGGAAATGGAGGCGGGTTATCTTCCAACATCGGTGCTAAAAGATGCCCTTCCATATGATGGACAGGCACAGCCGGCACATTCCACGCATACGCTAAACTACGGCCAATCGTCGCGCCAACTAACAAAGCTCCGACCAAACCAGGGCCTGCGGTATAAGCAACGCCATCAATGTCGGCGGGTGTCAAATTCGCTTCTGCCATCGCAGCTTTAATTAGCGGAATTGTTTTCTTTACATGGTCGCGAGAAGCAAGCTCTGGCACCACACCACCGTAATCAGCATGCAATTTTACTTGGCTATACAGCTTGTGGGAAAGCAACCCTTTCTCATCGTCATAAATGGCGATGCCAGTCTCGTCACACGAGGTTTCAATACCAATAATGCGCATATTTTTCTCAGCACGCTTTCATCAACAATTGGAAATGGCCGCCATGTTACCTTGCCTTGGCTTCGTAAACAAATTTTGTACAGACTATAATCGACAAAAGGCTTTACAAAGCCATTGCGATCGGATTAAAATTCCGCACCATTTTTGATCAAGCTGATTACAGGGCAAGCCGACAAGAAATCTTGTGGTTTAGGTCTCAAAATATCAGCATTAACGAATAACCCCTGAGGTGAAAGGCATATGCCAATAGTTAAAGTACGTGAAAACGAACCGTTCGATGTTGCATTACGTCGTTTCAAGCGCTCTTGCGAAAAAGCAGGTATCCTTTCTGAAGTGCGTCGTCGTGAGCACTATGAAAAACCAACTACCGTTCGCAAACGCGCTAAAGCAGCAGCTCAAAAGCGTCACGCTAAGAAGCTAGCTCGCGAAAACGCACGTCGCGTTCGCCTGTACTAATAACCCTTTTCCACTAAGGAATAAGAGTTATGGCTCTGATTGATATTCTCAAAGAAGAGCAAAAATTAGCGATGAAAGCCAAGGATAAAATACGCCTTGGCACTATTCGTTTAGCCCTATCAGCAATTAAACAGCGTGAAGTCGACGAACAGATAACTCTGAACGATGACGATATTCTTGCCGTGCTGGTTAAAATGGTTAAACAACGTCGCGACTCTGTCGCTCAATATGAAGCTGCAAATCGTCAAGATCTCGCAGATGCTGAGCAAGCAGAAATTACTATCCTTGAGGCGTTTATGCCTCAACCACTGAGCGATGATGAAGTTTCTGCATTGATTGACAATGCAATGACAGAATCTGGCGCAGTTGGCATGCAAGACATGGGGAAAGTAATGGCTGTCTTGAAACCGCAAATTCAAGGGCGTGCAGATATGGGTAAAGTCAGCGGATTAGTTCGAACTAAACTCGCTTAAATACCCGCATCAAATTGCATCAAGCCGTGCTATCCTCTGGAACGCACGGCTTGTTTGTATCTAATCATTCGTTTTGGTCTTTTCTTTTAGGTTTTATGGCAGGACACATCCCTCGCAGTTTTATTGATGATCTCCTCGCTCGACTTGATATTGTCGACATCATAGACGCACGTGTGAAACTTAAGAAAAAAGGCAAGAACTACGGTGCATGTTGCCCATTCCATAATGAAAAAACGCCCTCATTTAGTGTAAGCCAAGAGAAGCAGTTCTATCACTGCTTTGGTTGTGGTGTGCATGGTAATGCCATTGATTTCATGATGGAGTATGAACGCCTAGAATTCGTTGATGCCATTGAAGAGCTCGCCTCGTTTGTTGGCCTTGATGTGCCTCGAGAACAACGCAGTGGCGGTGGGTTTTCATCGGCCCCCAAAGCCAATAGCGAAGAAAAACGTACCCTTTATGATTTGATGGGCAGCATTGCGCAGTTTTATCGCAATCAACTTAAAGTGGCAGCTAACCGCCATGCTATCGACTATTTGAAAGATCGAGGACTCTCAGGAGAAATCGTTCAGAAATTTGGTATCGGCTTTATTGCTGATGAATGGGATTTGGTTCGTAAAAACTTCGGCCAACAGCGTGATGCTCAAGAGATGCTTGTGACTGGCGGCATGCTGATCGAAAACGACAAAGGCAATCGTTATGATCGCTTTCGTGGCCGAGTAATGTTCCCCATCCGCGACCGCCGTGGGCGTGTAATTGGCTTTGGTGGACGAGTAATAGGTGACGGAACACCTAAGTATCTCAACTCTCCTGAAACGCCCATTTTCCACAAAGGAAAAGAGTTGTATGGCTTATATGAAGTCATGCAAGCCTACCGTGAACCGCCTCAAATATTGGTCGTCGAAGGTTATATGGATGTGGTAGCACTCGCACAGTATGGTGTTGATTATTCAGTAGCCTCACTGGGTACTTCGACCACCGGTGATCACATCCAACTATTATTCCGCCAAACCAATACTGTAGTGTGCTGCTATGATGGTGACCGAGCTGGTCGAGAAGCCGCGTGGCGAGCCTTAGAAAATGCTCTTCAGTATTTAAAAACCGGCAATACACTCAAATTTCTATTTTTGCCTGATGGTGAAGACCCTGATAGCTATGTTCGCAAACATGGCAAAGCTGCTTTCGAACAACAAATTGAACAAGCGACACCGTTGTCTAGCTATCTATTTGATAATCTAATCGAAATTCATAAACTCAATTTAGGTAACAACGAAGGTAAATCAGCACTTCGTGCTCATGCTAGCGCCTTGATAAATAAGATCCCTGACCCTTATTTTCAAGAGTTACTTGAGAAGTTGCTTGATGAACGCACAGGCTTCGATAATCACCTTAGACAGCGACGTCAAAAAAGAGCAGAAACTAGACCACAGCCACACAAAGAGCTAAAACGAACGCCAATGCGTGAAGTGATCGCTTTGCTTATTCAAAATCCAAGCTATGCTGATATGGTACCTGACCTTTCAAGTGTCAAAACCCTTCCCATACCCGGGATAAGTTTATTAATAGAAGTACTTGAGAATTGTCAAGAGTACCCCAATATTACAACAGGCCAACTGCTTGAGCACTGGCGTAATAGTAACCATGAGGCCCTTCTGTCTCGTCTTGCTAGTTGGGAAATCCCTCTCGTTGAAGACAATCAAGAAGAACTATTTTTAGATTCATTGGACAAAATTCTTGCTCAGTGCATCGAAAAACAAATTGAAAACCTGCAGGCCAAAGAAAGAAGCGTCGGTTTATCAACCGAGGAAAGACGGGAGCTGCTAGCACTCATGCTAGATTTAAAAGCGTAACCCAGTTTAAATAGTCAGCAATGAATAAATTTGTTAGTATATGTGGTTTGCATTTCGCATACTAATTCCTTCACCAGATATGAAGTTGGATACCGTCTATGGATCAAAATCCGCAGTCACAGCTAAAACTACTTGTTATTAAAGGCAAAGAGCAAGGCTATCTGACCTACGCCGAAGTAAATGACCATCTACCTGCAGAAATTGTAGATTCTGAACAGGTAGAAGATATCATTCAGATGATCAACGACATGGGTATCAAGGTAGTAGAAACTGCCCCAGATGCTGATGATCTTGCTCTTAATGATGACAACGCAATCACCGATGAAGATGCGGCAGAAGCTGCTGCAGCTGCATTATCCAGTGTAGAAAGCGAAATTGGTCGTACTACAGACCCAGTACGCATGTACATGCGTGAAATGGGTACCGTAGAACTGCTGACTCGCGAAGGTGAAATCGATATCGCAAAACGCATTGAAGATGGTATTAACCAAGTTCAAAGTGCGGTTGCTGAATATCCAGGCACTATTCCATACATCCTAGAACAATTTGATAAAGTTCAAGCTGAAGAACTTCGCTTAACGGATCTTATTTCTGGTTTCGTTGATCCAGACGATGACGGAACCAGCGCACCGACAGCAACGCATATCGGTTCGGAACTTGCTGAGTCTGATCTTGCTGATGAAGATGACGACGAAGATGAAGACGACGAAGATAAAGATGATAGTGAAGAGGAAGAAGTAGACACAGGTATTGATCCTGAACTTGCTTTAGAAAAATTCACTGAGCTACGCAACACCTATCAAAATCTTCAGCTAGCGAAAAACGAACACGGAAACGATAGCGCAAAAGCCGCTCAAGCAACAGAGCTAATGCTCGATATCTTCCGTGAATTCCGTTTAACGCCAAAGCAATTTGACTATTTAGTCAATGAACTACGTAAGTCAATGGAACGTGTGCGTACTCAAGAACGCTTGATCATGAAGCATACGGTTGAATATGGCAAAATGCCGAAGAAATCGTTTGTTGCGCTATTTACCGGTAATGAGTCGAGCGATGCATGGTTTGATGAAGTATTAGCTTCAGACAAACCTTACGCCGACAAAATTAAACAAAATGAAGAAGATATTCGCCGTTCAATCCAAAAATTGCGCATCATCGAACAAGAAACTTCTTTAACGGTTCAAAGCATTAAAGATATTAGCCGTCGCATGTCAATCGGTGAAGCGAAAGCTCGTCGTGCGAAGAAAGAGATGGTTGAAGCTAACTTACGTCTGGTTATTTCGATCGCGAAAAAATACACCAACCGTGGTTTACAGTTCTTGGATCTTATTCAAGAAGGTAACATCGGCTTGATGAAAGCGGTTGATAAATTTGAATACCGTCGTGGTTACAAGTTTTCAACTTATGCGACATGGTGGATCCGTCAGGCAATCACTCGTTCAATTGCAGACCAAGCGCGTACCATTCGCATTCCAGTTCACATGATCGAAACGATCAACAAGCTGAATCGAATTTCACGTCAAATGCTGCAAGAAATGGGACGTGAGCCTCTGCCAGAAGAATTAGCAGAACGCATGCAAATGCCTGAAGATAAAATTCGCAAAGTACTGAAGATCGCTAAAGAGCCAATCTCGATGGAGACACCAATTGGTGACGATGAAGATTCGCATCTAGGTGACTTTATTGAGGATACAACGCTTGAACTGCCTCTTGACTCAGCGACAGCAACAAGTCTAAGAGCGGCAACTCACGACGTTCTTGCAGGTTTAACCCCTCGTGAAGCAAAAGTACTGCGTATGCGCTTTGGTATTGACATGAATACTGACCACACTCTTGAAGAGGTGGGCAAACAGTTCGATGTAACACGCGAACGTATCCGTCAGATCGAAGCAAAAGCGTTGCGTAAACTTCGTCATCCAAGCCGCTCGGAAACACTGCGCAGCTTCTTAGACGAGTAAGCAGAGCATTTAGAATACAAAAGGTGAGCATGGGCTCACCTTTTTTGTATAAAATGGTTTAAGTGGATAAAAACTAAGCGCATTTACCCTACTTTGCGGGTAGACACTCCGAAATGCATCCCCTATAATCGTTCACCTAATTTGGCCCCTTAGCTCAGTGGTTAGAGCACTCGACTCATAATCGATTGGTCCCCAGTTCAAGTCTGGGAGGGGCCACCAAATTCATAATCAAAGACGTCCGCTGGCGTCTTTTTTTACGTTTAAATAAAAAGAAAATCAACAACTTACAAAAATTAGCGTCCAATAGCATCTTTTGCCGTTTGTTAGAATCCAACCTTTTTAGTAACATCATTAGTAACATCAGCACAAAATTGCTCATTTCATTGTTACTAAAAGGCGTTTTTATGGCTAGAACAGTGGTTCCACTGACCGCAATAAAGGTAAAAGATGCTAAGCCTAGGGATAAAGATTATGCTTTATCTGATGGGAATGGCTTACAGTTAAGAATAAAACCAAATGGCTCTAAGCTTTGGTTGCTAAACTATTCTCGTCCTATCAATAATAAACGAGCTAATTTAAGTTTAGGTATCTATCCTAGCTTAACTCTCGCCTTAGCAAGAAAAGCTGCAAATGAAGCAAGAGAATTACTAGCTCAAGGAATCGATCCGAAAACGCATAGAGATCAGCAAAAGCTACAACAAAAAGAAGCTAGTGAGTCAACCTTCTCAATATTTGCGGACAAATGGTTTGAATTAAAAAAACAACAAGTAAAGCCAGATACTGCGGCACACTCCTATCGAGCATTAGAAAAACATATCTTGCCATCTTTAGGACAAACTCCTATTGATGACATTCGACCGAAACAAATCATATCGATTCTTGAGCCTGTAGCCGCTAAAGGGAACTTAGAAACGGTTAAACGTTTATGTCGTATCATAAATGAAGTTATGCGCCTTGCTGTTGCTAGTGGACAAATTGACATTAACTACTTAACTGATGTAACTCGATTATTCCCATCTCCTAATAAAACGAATATGGCAACAATTACACCAGATCGTTTACCAGAATTAATGAACGCTATTAGCAAAGCGAGAATCACGCTCACAACAAGATGTTTACTAGAATGGCAATTACATACCATGACAAGGCCTGTAGAAGCCGCCACAGCAGAATGGGAACATATCGACCTAAAAAATAACGTATGGGTCATTCCAGCAGAACGAATGAAGATGAAGAAGCCTCACTCAGTTCCCTTATCAAGGCAAATGCTCGCGCTATTAGAAATAATGCGTCCTATTAGTGGGCATAGACAATACCTATTTCCTAGCCATAGAAACCCTCTAAAGCACTCTAATACGCAAACAGCTAATATGGCGTTAAAACGTATGGGGTTTAAAGATCAGTTAGTCTCTCATGGCCTACGAGCGTTAGCATCTACCACTCTAAATGAACAAGGGTTTGACCCTGATGAAATTGAAGCCTGTTTAGCGCACGTTGATAAGAATGAAGTTCGTAGAGCTTATAACCGCACAGATTATTTAGAAAGACGAAGAAAAGTTATGGACTGGTGGGGTGAGCATATAGAGCAAGCCAGCTACGGTAATTTATCCTTAACTGGTTATAAAAATCTAAAGGCCGTTGGTTAACCTTTATGTGGCACTGACAACTAGATCCCAATGCTCACAACCCTACTAATGACCTAGAGCATTGTACATCGACGATGTGCTTGTGGCTCGTGCATATAGAAGAGGCAGCCAAAGGCTGCCTCTTCGTTACTGGAAGTAAGTGTTTAAGCTATAAAACATTTCAAATTTTCACATTCTGCTCATGTTTCGATAGTTCTCAATACTAGTGCTAAGTGCCTTTCTCTTCTTTAATTAGTTTCTTATTGACTATTAATACCTTCGAGATCACCTAACCGAACATCGCCCAGAAGATCTTCCGCTTGCCCAAAGATAAACTCTTGAAGGTACTTATCAATGCGCATGTTCAGTTTGAACGGGGGGATCGCCGAGCCTTCAAGACGCTCAAAGAAGACTTTTGCCTTAGTTCTATCGACCGTTGATTTCAGCGTATCAAAGCGACCAAAACGGTTAATGCTCTGCTCATTCACATCCCCACCCATCAACTGGAGAAGTAAATCGCTATCCAAACCAAGAGCCTCAACAATAGCGGCTATTCGCAACTGTTCCTTCTGATTTTGATAGTCGTTGATGTAGTCTCTAAAAGTATGGCCTTCAATTAACTGTGCATCCCCACGCTGCAAATCGTGCAAAAAGAGCTTGGCATACTTTTGTTCACTTTGGCTTAGTGACGCAAATGATTTATGTAACTCATTGAGAGTTATTTCGACACTTGTGGAATCTTGGTGCTGATTAAGCTCTTTTAGATATTTATCAAAGCGACTATTCATGTAGTCGGCATCGATTTTACCCGTGTCTATTTCTGTTAAATAACCACTGATATCAAAAGGAACATCACCACCTGCCCCTTCTCCCTTGCCGTCCCCTTTGCCAGCAAGCTCTTTATAACGCTGAACTAAACTCATGTAAGTAAGTTCATCGATAGCCAGAGTGACCTCACGCTCAGCACCATTTTCGCCTTCTAACGAGTCAGTATAAGTAGACTGCTCCCAATTCAGACCTTGTACTTTGGCAGCTTCTAGGTGCTTGTTAAAGGTATTAAATAATTCGGTAAACTTAGCACAGAGCTCTACATCGTCTGGCAGTGTTTCAAAATTTTCAATACCAGCACTTGCAAACAGCTCAGAGATATCCGCTGACACCCCATTCATAAGTTCAATGTTACTTGCCAACCTATCAACAAACAGCCCAATAGGTTTGTCGCCGGAGTAGAGTTTGACAGCATCATTAATGTGCTGTTCCATGGTATGTGGATAGCGATAATAACGAATAATGCCGTGAGGTTTGTCGGGACCAAACAAACGATTAGTACGAGAGAAAGCCTGAATGATATTCTGATACTTAATCACTTTATCTAAGTACAAAGTATTCAACCACTTGGAATCAAAGCCAGTCAGCATTTGATCGACCACGATCAGTAAGTCCAGCTGCTTTGAAGGCTCTTTGTGAATATTCTTGTATTGCTCTTTATGAGCAAGCCGCGCTGCGATATCTTTTTTAAAAGCTGAATGGCGGGCAAAATCAAACTCTAGGCCATAGCGAGCGTTATAATCGGCCATAACCTCTTGTAGACCATCACCTTTAAACGTCGGGCCACGGTCACCACTACCATCGTTCTCAATGTTAGGGTCAAATAGGGCCGATATTTTTAGCTCAGGTTTCTCTGCTTTTAAACGGCGATAATAATCAATCGCTTCAGCGATACTATTAGTGGCTAAAATGGCGTGAAATTTATTGCCTTGGCTCAGCACATCCCATTTATCCAAAATGTCAGCGACGACTTTGTCTTGATGAGCCTTCGTTAAGTATTGGCTTTTAGGAATATAGTCTTCAATGCCTTTATGATATTTGCCTGCGGCGTCTTTAAACCCCGCCATCGGCACATCATTCATAAAGTGATTAAACTTTTTCTTTTTAGCAGGCTCTGCCATCGCATCAGTAACCGAGTCGGCCTTAGCTTGCTGTAAAGCAATCTCTTTTCTTAGTTCGCCATCCTTAAAGGTCGGCATTTTGTAAGGGTCAAAGCCCAATACGTTTCCATCACGAATACCATCAGCAATGCTATAGCGGTGCAACTCATTACCAAATACATCAGTGGTCGTATTACTATTAACTTGGTTTTCTTCATGGATAGGCGTGCCAGTAAAACCAAAAAAGAGGGCTTTCGGGAATGTTTTTTTCACCCTTACCAACATGCCTTCTTTATCTTCTGTACCTCCACTCATCGTTGAGCGGTGCGCCTCATCGATAATAAACACCAAGCGCTTATCACGAATCTTTTCAATATCGGCCGAGTTTGTTGCTACGCCCTCATCATCCGCTTCTTCAAAAATGTTGCTCATTTTTTGAATCGAACTAACAATTAAGGTATCAGCAGGAGCGGTGCTCTTTAGTTTGGTCACCAGTACATGAGTATTCTCGGTGGCTTGTACCACTTCTCCATCACTAGCAAATCCTTGATATTCAAGTAGAGACTGAGTACCAAGCTCGATACGGTCCATTAAGAAAATTACTTTATCGGCGTCTTTTGATTGAGCAATCAACTGTGCTGACTTAAAGCTAGTCATGGTTTTACCAGAGCCTGTGGTATGCCATACATAACCACCCAGTCTGTCTTTATTGTTTATACCACCTAACTGCTTCCAGTTGGTTTTAGCGACTCGATCCGATATCGCATTAGCAGCGTAATACTGATAGCTACGCATGACTTTAAGGACCCCATCGGTATCATCAGCGACGGTATAAAAACCTATCAACTGATGTGCCATCGGTATCGATAGCAACGTAGAGGCAATATCCTTCCAGTGGTTCACAGGCTCGTTATTATAATCGGCCCAACTGAATTGATAGTCAGGGTTAAACTTGCCATCTAGTCCGGGGTTAGCAAAGTATTTAGCCTCATCAGGCTCCATGGCAACAAAGACTTGGATAAGCGAAAAGAGTCCGCTAAAAATGCCTTCTTTAGAGTACTTTTCAATTTGGTTGACCGCTTGACTGACCGGAACCCCGCTGCGTTTTAACTCAATATGAATAACGGGCATACCGTTTATTAGCAACAATACATCACCACGACGATCGTTACGTAACGGGCTACCTCGTTCGAACTTGGGTTGCTGCACAATTTGGTAACGGCTTTGACCCGCTGCGATCTCTTGGCGGTCATAAATTTTTAAGCTGACTTCTTTGCCATAGTGCAGCGAGTCATCAGGGTTATCTCGTTTAATCGCGACCGTTTTACCATTAATTAAACCGTTGAGTTTGAGCGGTGTTTTCAACTCTTTGATCTGCTCGATAATCTGCTGCATTTCAGTTACAGTCAGTGGCACATCGTTTAAGCGATCTTGCTGACGATTGTTTTCAAACAAAATGTTTGCCCAGTTTTGCAGTAACTCGGCCTCTGTTTTGTTTTTGAGTATTTCAGGCTCCCATCCTTTTTGGATAAGAACCTCAATAAAAGCCTGCTCAAATTTTGCTTCGGTTTTAAAAATGGTCATGGTCATTCCTTAAACAAACATTTTGTTCAAGCAAGCCTGCTTGATGTTATTGAGTTTGGTGATCTGCTGTTGATGTTGGTTGATCAGCGTATCAAGTTTTTGGAAGTAGTTGCCGATTTGGGTTTGCTCTTCTTCCGATTCTGGGTAGCTTATAAATTTTCCTAACAACTCATCCTTTGTTATTCCTTTTATCGAAGTTCCTTGAACTTGTTCCTTTTCAATTTTTAATTGTTTCCAAATAACGTAAACAGCATATTGTGAATTAATCTTCAAGTCGCTTAGTGACAAAAAATCTTGGCTTGTTGCATACTCGCCTCGCATCAAAGATAACTTTCCTACACCAACTCGCGTAACGATTGCGATGGAGTTGCCGGAGACCAACTTAGTCGCAGATTTGTTTACTGCTGCTTTAGTGATGTACTTCTTTGCAGTAACAGAACAAATAAAACCGTCTTTGATGTCAGAGGATTGAATCCAAGGTATTTCGCCTTGCCAGAAGTTTTTATCGTTAGTCGATGGAGTACCACCACCAAAAGTTGCACCACAGATTTCACCAATAGAGCTACTTGTAGTGGCATAGTGAATTTGGTCACTTAGTTAGAGGTGATATCATCACCTCATAAGTTAACAGGTGACATTATGACAAAACGTACAAGACGACTATTTAGCGCAGAATTTAAGTTAGAAGCAGCGCAGCTAGTCTTAGACCAAAATTACTCAGTGACTGAAGCAGCCCAAGCCATGAATGTGGGCAAGTCCACGATG
>NZ_SJFM01000039.1:0-29381 GCF_029478545.1 Vibrio sp. 1180_3 | reverse complement strand
CTCACTGCTTTGTAAGTTGCTGGGTGCCAACTGGTGCCTTCGTGAAGGCTTGAGCCTAGTGCGGTGAAAGTTGCACGCTGGGTTCTTAGAGGGGCGACACTTGGTAACAGGTGTCGTCTACTCGACATTATCGAGTTAGGGAGTGCTATCTACAATGGTGCATTCTTAGTAGGGCGTAAAAGAGCCAGTGATACAATCACTGGCTCCCACATCTTAAGTAGATCAACCTTCGATTTTAGCTCAGGTAGCTGCCGGCCAAATGGTAAATGTGAAGATCGGCTTGCAACTCTTCTGCTGTTGCATTACCAATATAATCGATGGTGACAGGATAGTGGGGTAAAAGGGTAAAGCTGGCATCACTGAATCGACCTTTACCGGTAAATTCAGGGTGGACAAAGAAAGCTGGTGCATCCGTTTTGAGCACAACTTGTATCCCTTGATCATTTTTAATTACGTCTGCTGTGATGTTAGCAGCGGCGAGTGGCAAGCGTTTAAACAAATCATCAAACCAAGTGTTGTAAATGACTTTACCTTGGCAGTTCAGCTCGACATGATAGAAACCTTGCCCTTGGCGTTTTTCTAATGCCTCAGAACTTAATCGCCATAATACCTTATTGCCGTCTTCTTTAATGACATCAGATACAGACCAAGCCTCAAGAATGTTCCCTTGCCAGTCGATTAAGGACACTTGCCCTTCTATTTTTCGGACGACATGTTCATCATTCAACCCGTGTAAACGCAGCCCACTCTCATCGTGAACGAATGTCGCCATTTGCGGAGCAAAGAAGCGTTTGGCATGGTAGTGCAGTTGTTTCCAGCGACCTGAGTACTCAATGCTCGACCATGAACTTACAGGCCAGCAGTCGTTCAATTGCCAATAGAGAATGCCTCGGCAAATGGGTTTGTTGGCGCGCCAAAATTCGCTAGCGGTTTTTATTGCGAGCGCTTGTTGCACTTGGCTGAGGTAAAGCATTTGTTTAAAGTTAGATGGGAAACGGAAATAACGCGTAAACATTTCGG
Organism: Vibrio sp. 1180_3; assembly: GCF_029478545.1. Taxonomy (NCBI): domain Bacteria; kingdom Pseudomonadati; phylum Pseudomonadota; class Gammaproteobacteria; order Vibrionales; family Vibrionaceae; genus Vibrio; species Vibrio sp. 1180_3. The sequence continues at coordinate 28,361 of NZ_SJFM01000039.1, read as the reverse complement.
TGATGATGCTGTTACCACGGCCATTTTTTTGGTGCTGTTCAAACGTTGGGGAGGTCACATTCCAATCGCTAGGCTCGGCGAAGGTTTTGACTTCCGGCAGCGATGGCCATGATTGATAACCAAACTCACTGCAAAAACGTGGCTTAATGCTGTGGTACGCATCTAAGGATTTACCAGAATGCCATACATCCCAGAAGTGCATATCGCCTTTGTTGTCATCGTGCCAAGCATCACCAAAATCTAGTTCGCCATTGCATGGAGAGCTCGCCCAGAAGCGGCGTGTTGGGTCTTCGGCTTCGACAGTTTGCTGCAACACGCGATTAAGCCTGTCGTAGTTGACCACATATTTTTCTCGATTCGTTCGAGACTCAGGATACCAACCAATGGCACCGATCACTTCGTTGTCGCCACACCAAAGTGCGAGACTTGGGTGATCACGTAGGCGTCTCACTTGGTCACGCACTTCCAGTTCAACATCAGCTAAGAAATCTGGCGTTGATGGGTATAGTGCGCAGGCAAACATCAGGTCTTGCCAGACCAATAGCCCAAGTTCATCACACAGATCGTAAAACTCGTCTTGCTCGTACATGCCGCCGCCCCAAACACGAATCATGTTCATGTTGGCATCGACCGCATTTTCAAGCAGGGTTCGATAACGGTCTGAGGTATGCAGCGCTGGCATGGCATCCAATGGAATCCAGTTTGCCCCTTTGGCCATGATGGCCTTACCGTTGACGATAAAGGTCATCGACGATCCCACTTCGTCTGCTAAAGTGTCGAGTTCTAACTCGCGTAAACCGATTTTCTTGGTGATGGCCTGACCATCAATTGAGACGACTAACGTGTAAAGAGGCTGCTCGCCATAGCCTGCTGGCCACCATTGTTGCGGGTTCTCAATACTAAAGTTGAGTTGTGCATCGGTTGTGACTGGGGTTTGCACGTTTAGTACGTATTCACCTGACGGAGAGGTAAGAGTTGCTTCGATCAATGCGCTGGATTCTGAATCTAATACTTCAAGGTCGACACTCACCGCGAGTTCGCACTGCTTGCTTTGCCATGTTTGTTTGGTGGTGATGCTATTGAGGCGATACGCTTGACGGGCAATCAATTCGATTGGTGCATATACGCCGCTGGTTAGTAAACAAATGCCCCAGTCCCAGCCTGAATGACATTGGGTTTTACGCAGAGTATTCATGTGCGGGATTTGATTGTTACCCACGGCCCATGGTATAGGGAAAGGCAGCTTTTCGGCGCGAGCGGCCGCCTCTAGATCTGCACGTCTAATCGTGATGGTGAGCGTGTTTTCCCCTTTCACTAAAAATGGGCGAACATCCGTTTGATACAGGCGGAACATGTTGCTGCATTCCAATACGGTTTTACCGTTGAGCGTAATCTCCGCCATGGTATCGACCATGCTCATGGAAAGGTCGATTACGTCATGGGCAAGAAGTTCTGAAGATACCTCGAAGTTTCGGGTTATTTGCCAGTCGTGTTCAGAGACCCACTGCACGTTTTTTTCATTGGTTGCCCAATAAGGGTTGGGAATGATATCGGCAGCGAGTAAGGTAGAATGCACGTCGCCCGGTAGTATCATGTCGGTTTGAATATCTGGGTTCGTTAGGGATGCTAGACGCCAATTTCCGTCAAGAATTAAACGAGTCATTCCCACTCCTGTATTAGGTTAGATTGAAGTCGGGCCATCATACGAAGCGGTAACTTTGAATTGGGTGCGCATGAGCAAACATTGATCAAAAACTAAGCCAATTTAATTAAAAATTGGAGCTACTTCATAGTTTTACCTACAAGTGGAATTGGTTGATTTTAATTTGATTTTCAAGATGCTATCTAAGTTCACCTAGCGCTAAAAGCCAACCCGCTATCGCTCAATCAGATTGCACTAAGAGTTTCGGTATTTCTAAGGAATTACATTCGCTTTAACGGCTTGACAACACTATCTAAGCCTTCGATTTTCAATGCTAAGCACAATTGTAATAAACGACCTAACTCCCCCTCTGGGAATCCTTTTTTATCAAACCACAGTAGATATTCTTCGGGCAGATCGATAAGTACTCGGCCAGCATATTTACCAAATGGCATTTGCATGCGCGCAAGTTTTATCAGGTTTTCTTTTTCTAGCATTTCGTATCCACATGAATGACTAACCATTTGAGTTTCTTCAGTTTACTTTTCTCTGCTTAGTTACGGTAGTTTTTTGTTATTCACTCTCTTTGGAAACCAATCACCTTGTGGTCTAATATCGAACATCGGTTCTCCGTCCAAGTTTTTATTTACAGCGGATACTGGTTTTTAATATCGTAATAAGACTTTCAATAAACCAATGGTTGGAAATAGCATGTCATCAGATTTTTATGGTTCAAGTGCGAGCTATGCTCGTCAAGAAAGTGGCTACAGAGAAAAGGCACTCAAGCTCTATCCGTGGGTGTGTGGCAACTGTGCTCGTGAGTTCGTTTACTCAAATTTGAAAGAGTTAACGGTCCATCATAAAGATCACGATCATACCAATAACCCGGAAGATGGCAGTAATTGGGAGCTTTTATGCTTGTATTGCCACGACCACGAGCACTCTAAATATTCTGACCATGATCGATTCGGTGCCGATCCAGTCGCAAGGTTAGATGATCATCAAAGCGCTACCTACAACCCTTTTGCTGACCTAGCAAAGATGATGAAAAAGTAATGCAGATTGCAGTAAGGTACTCCGTTCGACCCCCGAGTACCTATATGCTTAAACACTAAACGAATAAGGCTTACATGAACTCTGCTCTTTCATCGCGACACTCATATGAGCCCATTTCAAATTCTCGGCAAATCCAAGGACGATTTTCATAAATCGTGCACATGAAAGTCTCACGGTCTAATGCCGAACACCAACCATCAGCCAAACGTAGCATAGTTTCCCCACCCCACTCATCAAAAGCGATATGTTGCTGAGGTACGCCAGTATCCGTAATAATCATCACTTCTAAACGGCAACAACAAGCCTGACAATTAGAACAAGAAACCTCTGGGGTGGTTACGTTTTTAATCGGTATCGACATCGGGTATCTACCATCAATTGAATTAGCGCATAGTACTCTAAATTACGTTATGTTACCGACATTCTTGTGCGATGTGTCTTGCTCTCACCAATTTAACTTCGCAGATAAATCCATTATCTTCTCGCCAACTTCGCTAAAGAGAAGAAAACCATTACAATGCGCCCGTTTTTCATCGTTATATGGGCATTTTTCTTGAAACTGAGTAAAAGACTAGAGCAAATAGAGCAAATGGTGACAGCCGACTATACCCACATTTGGGATTGCTGCTGTGATCATGGGTTACTTGGCGCAGCATTATTGTCTCGCCTGGCTGCGCCAAATATACACTTTGTGGATATAGTTCCCAAGCTAATGGATGAGCTAGAAGGCAAACTGCAACGCTTTTATTCACACTCACTTTCTCGGTGGAAAACACACTGCATTGATGTAGCGACATTGCCATTGGATAAGCATCAAGGAAAACACTTAGTCATTATTGCTGGTGTAGGTGGTGATTTAATGATCAAGTTTGTTGAGGCTCTTCATCATAAGTACCCCGAGTTAGCCATTGATTTTCTGCTGTGTCCGGTTCACCACCAATTTGCACTGCGTCAGAAGCTCATTGAACTTAAGTTTTCTTTGAATGATGAAGTGTTGATCGAGGATAATAAACGTTTTTATGAAGTGATGTTGGTTACATCAGTAACCGATGAAAACGCGCCAATTAGCGCTGTTGGTGACAAAATTTGGCAATCAACCTCGCTCAAACAAGCTAATATTGCTGAAAAATACTTACGTAAAACGCTCTGTCATTACCAGCGAATTGAACAGGGTAACAGCAACAGCGTGACACACATTATTGCCGCGTATCACACCGTGGTGCTTTGATTCTAACGTTGAAAGATAACTCTTGAGTAGAAATTGATGCTAAAGCCGTTTTATTGCATCGACCAAAAATGGATCTGACGGCTAGCATTTTTTTCTGACCTTTCGTCAAATAAAATATGGGAAAACGCGGTTAGATAGCTTGCTGATGATGCTTGGTTAGCCTTTTGTATAACATGTCTTTTAACTCGACACGCTGAAACTTGAGATCATTCATATTGTCATCATCAATAGGACTGCCCGATATCTCTAGCTGACGGATATCATAATCCAATTGGTGATACTGCTGTAGCTTCGCTTTGAATGTAGGATCATCATGGTTAAGCTGAACAATATCTAATTTAAGCTCAGGAAATTCTAAGATAAAAGCATGATTTTCATTAAGCATCGGCATTCCCTCTTCAGTTGAATTACTCACAGTATAGAAGGAATGGTGACAAAGAAATGTGGCTTAAAACGCAAAGCAGTGATATGGCGAAACTCATTTTAATCGACCATGAAAGGTGATTACAGATATAAAAAAGGCGACAAGTTAACCTGTCGCCTTATCTATTTCTAAGCCAGCTTCTTGCTTATTCCCAATCAAGAATAACTTTGCCAGAAAGCCCGCTGCGCATAGCATCGAAGCCTGCTTGGAAGTCATCAACCTTGAAGTGGTGAGTGATGATTGGCGTTAGATCTAAGCCAGATTGAATCAAAGATGCCATCTTGTACCAAGTTTCAAACATCTCACGACCGTAGATACCTTTGATCACTAACCCTTTGAAGATCACTTGGTTCCAGTCAATCGCCATATCTGATGGTGGAATTCCCAATAGCGCAATACGACCACCGTGATTCATGGTTTTTAGCATTGAACTGAATGCACTCGGTACGCCCGACATTTCAAGACCCACGTCAAAACCTTCGGTCATACCTAGCTCGCTCATCACATCTTCAAGTTTTTGCTCTGCGACGTTGACTGCGCGAGTTACGCCCATTTTACGAGCTAGATCAAGGCGGTATTCGTTTACATCAGTAATCACCACATGGCGAGCGCCAACGTGTTTCGCCACGGCTGCCGCCATAATGCCGATTGGCCCAGCGCCGGTGATCAATACATCTTCGCCAACTAAATCAAATGACAACGCCGTATGTACAGCGTTACCAAATGGGTCAAAGATTGATGCTAAGTCGTCTGAAATTCCATCTGGGATTTTAAAAGCATTAAATGCAGGGATCACAAGGAATTCAGAAAAAGCACCGGTGCGGTTTACCCCCACACCCACAGTATTGCGGCATAAGTGCGTACGACCACCACGACAGTTGCGGCAGTGACCACATGTGATATGACCTTCACCAGAAACGCGGTCGCCCAATTCAAAACCACGTACTTCTTGACCAATACCAACCACTTCACCGACGTATTCATGACCCACAACCATAGGTACCGGAATGGTTTTTTGTGACCATTCATCCCAGTTGTAAATATGCACATCAGTACCACAAATGGCGGTTTTCTTAATTTTAATGAGCAGATCATTGTGGCCAAGTTCTGGCATGTCAACGTCTGTCATCCAAATGCCTTGCTCAGGCTTTAATTTTGATAATGCTTTAATTTTCATTTAATTAGTCCCATGTCTTGACCAACTTCGATAAATGCATCAATGGCGCGATCTAACTGCTCACGGCTGTGTGCTGCCGACATTTGTGTACGGATACGAGCTTGACCTTTTGGCACTACTGGGAAAGAGAAACCAATAACATAGATACCTTTAGCAAGCGCACGCTCTGCAAACTCAGCCGCAACTTTAGCATCGCCCAACATGATTGGGATAATCGCGTGATCAGCACCGCCCATAGTAAAACCAGCCGCTTCCATACGAGTACGGAAATGGGTAGCATTATCCCATAATTGGTCACGTAGCGAACCGCTTTCAGCCAGAAGATCTAACACTCTGATTGAGGCCGTCACAATCGCAGGAGCCACAGAGTTAGAAAACAAATAAGGGCGTGAACGCTGACGTAACCAGTCAATCACTTCTTTCTTGCCAGATGTGTAACCACCAGAAGCCCCGCCCATCGCTTTACCTAAAGTACCGGTAATAATGTCGATACGATCAATGACATCATGGTATTCATGCGTACCACGGCCGTTTGCGCCCATAAAACCAACAGCGTGTGAGTCATCAACCATCACCAACGCATTGTATTTATCCGCTAAATCACAAATAGCAGGTAGGTTGGCAACCACACCGTCCATTGAGAAAACGCCATCAGTTACGATAAGCTTATTACGAGCACCGGCTGCATCTGCCGCGATCAATTGCTCTTCTAGCTCTTGCATGTTGTTGTTTGAGTAACGGAAGCGCATCGCCTTACACAAACGTACCCCATCAATAATCGAAGCATGGTTTAACGCGTCAGAGATGATCGCATCTTCTTTATCTAAAATCGTTTCAAAAAGACCGGTGTTCGCATCAAAACATGAGGTGTAAAGGATCGTATCTTCCTGACCAAGAAATGCTGACAACTTATGTTCAAGCTCCTTATGGATATCTTGTGTGCCACAGATAAAACGCACAGAAGCCATGCCAAAGCCGTGCTTTGCCATACCGTCTCGACCCGCTTCAATCAGCGCAGGGTGGTTCGCAAGACCCAAGTAGTTGTTAGCACAGAAGTTCAATACTTCTTCGCCAGTAGAAATTGAAACAGCAGCTTGCTGTTGTGAGGTAATAACACGCTCTGATTTGTATAAACCTTCAGCTTTCACTGTTTCAAGTTGCTGCTGGATCTGTTGGTAAAATGCAGAAGACATTACTGATTCCTTCTTTGATTTATATCGCCTATGGCTGGCTTTGTAGGGTGGTATTGATAGTCTTTATTTACACTGTAAACACATCGATTAATCATCTCTGCATTTAACGATGGGCATCACGAATACCAATAACAAAAATGAGATAAATATAGTTTAATCCAAGCTCATCATGACGATAATCCCTCAAAGTGGAAAAACATTCGTGAATTCTAGGCACAAATGGTCATTGAAAACTGGCTGCAATTCTGAGAAAGTGACGTCCACGTTACCTTTGACGCGATTAATGTCTGATTCTTATGCTGCACCCCAAATTGATTGCTCTGTTACCTGATCTCGCTACTTTTATTCTTGTCGTTAACGAAGGTAGTTTTACCGCTGCGGCCCAAAAATTAGGGGTTACCCCTTCAGCGCTCAGTAAGCTGATCACTCGCCTTGAAGCAGCGCTGTCCGTAAAGCTGTTTGAACGCACCACTCGTAAATTGATCATCACTCAAGCAGGAAAACGCGTCTATGACCAAAGTTTACTGATGGTCAATGCCGCGCAGCAAGCTGTCGAACTGTCGACATCGGATCACACCGAACCCGCGGGATCTCTTACAGTGGCGGCACCAGAAGCATTTTTGAACTCGGTATTGCAACCCTTAGTTGTACCTTTTCTTACTCAATATCCTGAAATTCAACTCAAACTTAGGGCGGCGGATGGTGAAATCGATCTCTTCAAACACAATATCGATATCGCGTTTCGTCTTACCGATAAACCCGATGAAAACTTAGTACTGCGGGAAATAGGCAAAACCAATTTAGTGCTATGTGCCAGCCCTGACTACACCGCGTTACGCGGAACACCAACCCACCCAACCGAATTAAGCGAGCATGATTGCTTGTATCTTGCGGAAACGGAACGTGACCATATTTGGAACTTCCTCAAAGACGATGAATTTCATACCATTGCAGTTTCTGGGCGCTATGCAGTTAATCACTCTCAAATGCGCCTAAATGCGGTGAAAAGTGGTTTAGGTATCGGTATCTTTCATGATTTTGTTATTCAAGAAGCATTAACGAAAGGTAAAGTCGTACAGTTATTAGAAGATTGGACCATCAAAAGTAACTACCACGGCGCCATTGCTATGCAGTACGCACAAACCAAATACATGCCTGCACGATTGCGAGTGTTTATCGATTATGTGACTGAACACTTGGTCACCAAACTCAATACCAAAGGTTAACTGATGCTAAAACGAATCCACCACGCAGCGATTATCTGTTCTGACTATGCTCGTTCTAAAACCTTTTATACCCAGATACTAGGGCTAACTATTCTTGCTGAGAATTACCGTGAAGCGCGCGATTCTTACAAACTTGATCTTGCTTTACCTGATGGGGGACAAATTGAGTTGTTCTCGTTTCCTAACACACCACCAAGACCGAGTTTTCCAGAAGCTCAAGGTTTACGTCACCTAGCGTTTGTTGTTGATAGTGTCTGTGAGGTAAAAGCGTATTTAGAATCACAAGGGGTGGATGTTGAACCAATCCGTATTGATGAATATACCGGGCGCGAATACACTTTTTTTGCTGACCCAGACGGTCTGCCGCTAGAGCTGTACTCGGAAATGTAGATTAGGGCTATATCGGTTTTTTTTAATAGAAAGTGTTGGCGGTGCTCTAGGAACTTGCTGTTCAAATCGCACACTTAGAGCCAAAAAAGTGTAACTGTCTGAAATGAGCAAGCTCAGTCGTGTCAGTAAAGGTGTCGTTGGAAGTGAATCTTGATGAAAAGTAGAGAAATGAGCAAAGGGGCACGGCTTACTGTGCTGAGGTTGCACTTTGCCCTCTTCAATTTGAACCAGTTCAAAACCATTGATGGTACACAGCGTCGCCCACACCCCTGCCGTATTGCCATGTGCATTGATCACGGGCATTAACGCAACCAATACCCAACTCAGGGCACTGGTTATCAGCATCATTTTGTTAAAACGACTTTGGCGAATCATAGCAACACTCAACATAAACTTGCGCTCACTATATAACCCATTGATAAAAATAACAGTGCGTTAGCACTTAAAAATTAACAAACACCCAGAAAACGCTACAAAACCAATAACTACGCGCTTTGGTTGATGATGCATAACAATGTGATTCCATTCACGCTTTACCCACCAGCACAGCAAAACTAGGAAATATTCTTAACTTTTCTAGGCCATCCCCTCATGTCAACTCTTAGCGCTGTTTTTACAATCATCCCACTATGTAGTCGCAGCCTTTTGCTGCTATCGATTCGACTTTGTTGTCACGTAAACAACAGAGATTTCATTGACGTAAATTCCCTAGGATTTCACATGCTAAAACTTCTGGAACAAGTTCGGAAACCGACTTTAGATATACCAGCAGCAGAACGCCGCAAAATGTGGTTCAAACCTTTTTTACAATCTTATCTTGTGGTGTTCATCGGCTACATGGCGATGTATTTGATTCGTAAAAACTTCAACGTTGCACAAAACGATATGATTTCAACCTATGGCTTGTCAATGACACAGCTTGGGTTGATTGGCCTTGGCTTCTCCATCACTTACGGAATTGGTAAGACCGTTGTTTCTTACTACGCCGATGGAAAAAACACTAAGCAATTCCTACCGTTCATGCTCATTTTATCTGGTATTGCTATGCTCGGTTTCAGTATGAGCATGGGTGGATCAAGCGTTAGCTTATTCTTGATGATTGCTTTTTACGGCTTAAGCGGCTTTTTCCAAAGTACAGGTGGCCCTTCAAGTTACTCTACCATTACGAAATGGACCCCGAAAAACAAGCGTGGCACCTATCTTGGTTTGTGGAATATGTCGCACAACGTCGGTGGTGCAGGAGCTGCAGGCGTTGCACTATTTGGTGCAAACTATTTCTTTGACGGCCACGTCATTGGTATGTTTATTTTCCCATCGATTATCGCATTAGTAGTTGGTTTTATTGGCCTACGCTACGGCAGTGACTCACCAGAAGCTTACGGTCTTGGTACTGTTGAAGAATTGTTTGATGAAGCGATCAGCGAGGAAGATATCGCCGCTGAAGAAAATAAAATGACCAAGCGTGAGATCTTTGTTGAATACATTTTGAAAAACAAAGTGATTTGGTTACTCTGTTTTGCCAACATTTTCTTGTATATCGTACGTATCGGTATCGACCAATGGTCTACTGTCTATGCCTATCAAGAACTGGGCTTATCAAAAGAAGCTGCCATTTCTGGTTTTACCTTATTCGAAGTTGGCGCATTAGTGGGCACCTTAATGTGGGGTTACCTTTCTGACCTTGCTAATGGTCGTCGTGCCTTAGTGGCCTGTGTTTCATTAGGTTTGATCATCGTAGCACTCGAGTTTTACCAGCATGCTACCAGTGAATTCATGTACCTTGCTTCGTTATTTATACTTGGCTTCCTCGTATTTGGCCCACAATTATTAATTGGTGTTGCGGCTGTTGGTTTTGTACCGAAAAAAGCGATCAGTGTCGCTGATGGTGTGAAGGGTACGTTTGCTTACTTAATTGGTGATAGCTTCGCCAAGCTGGGGCTAGGTATGATTGCTGACGGCACACCAATCTTTGGTTTAACCGGCTGGAAAGGTACCTTTGCCGCCCTCGATACTTCAGCGGTAATCTGTATCGTATTGCTGGCATTTGTTGCGATTGCAGAAGAACGTAAAATACGCCACGAGAAAAAACTACTGCTGGCAAGTGCAGGCGCTTAACGAAAAATAAAGAAATCACGCGACGTTTGGTTTTATTCAGCGTCGCGTTTTTATATCTGTAATATTAAGATCAGCAGTCCTATTAGCTCATTTAGCTATATCCAAACTATTTGGAGTTGCAGGTAGGCGGCAAGTGAGTGAATCCCCATGAGCATAGATAAACTATGTGATTGGGGTGAGCAAACGTAGCCAACACCGCTGCAACTTCAAGTAGGAAGGGGATATATTGGTTGTTTAATTGACCAGCTAGAGTTAGTTTATGCCCCTTTTCTTATTTGCTGAGTTTTATCGATGATCAAAGTAGCCTTAGTGGATGACCACATTATTGTGCGTTCGGGATTTGCTCAGTTGATGAGTTTAGAAGCCGATATAGAAGTGGTCGGCCAATTTAGCTCTGCGGCAGAAGCCCGTAGCGGCTTGCCCGGCTCTGGCGCAACGGTGTGTATTCTTGATATATCAATGCCTGATGAAAGCGGTTTATCTTTACTGCAAGATCTCCCTTCTGGCATGGCGTGTATCATGCTCAGCGTACATGACTCTGCAGCCATGGTAGAAAAAGCTCTTGAAGCTGGCGCACTTGGTTACCTCAGCAAGCGGTGTAGCCCCGATGAATTAATTCAAGCGGTGCGCACCAGTGCATCTGGTGGCTGTTATTTAACGCCAGAAATTGCCCTTAAAATCGCATCACCTAAACGCGGTAGCCACAATTTAGAAAAACTGACTAAACGTGAACGACAAATCAGTGAAATGCTTGCTTGTGGTTTAGATGTCAAAGCCGTCGCAACCGAACTTGGATTAAGCCATAAAACCGTTCATGTGCACCGCGCCAACGCCATGGATAAACTGGGCGTGACAAATAATGTCGCCCTCGCCAAATATTTCCCTGACTCACTATAATGCATCGCTACCTTATCACTTCGATCTGCGCTTGGTTTCTGCTCTCTTGCAGCTGGTTTTGCTCATGGGTCATCGCTTATTACTTCGTCAACGATCCTGAACTTGCAATTCTTTTTTTCCCCTTTGCGCTGCGTTTAGGTATCACGCTACACACTCCAAAATACTACTGGCCGGCTATTTACGCGGCAGAGTGGTGGTTAACCGTTGCTTTAGCGATATTGATGGACCAACCACAGTGGCTAACTGTATTAGCTGCCAGTGCTGCTAGTATTCCATTGATAGCCGTTGCACAACGCTACTATTACGGTTCACAACAGCGTCGTTTAACTGTGATGGGAGTAATTATTGTGCTCAGTGCACTGACTAATACCCTCGCCGTCAGTCACCATGACATTGCCGCTTCAATGGTCGCTTTAGTCAGCATTACCGCTGGTTTAATGATGGTGCCTAGCTGTTACTTAGTATGGAATTACCTTTTCCAAAGTACTTGGATACCACTAACGGCCAATTTAGTCTCACGCCATATTGAGTTTAGAGCTCGGCACATCGTCTTTTACAGCTTGTTATTTGCTCTTAGCATCGCGCTACAAATTGGTTTACCAGACGAACTCCGGCGATTTGCACCTTTTTGTTTGGCCATTCCCATTATTTTACTTGCCTTTCGTTATGGTTGGCAGGGAGCCTTGCTTGGTACACTGCTCAACAGTATTGCGCTTATTGCCGCACGAAGCGGTGTTTCCGGCATAGAAATTACCGACCTATTACTGTCACTATCAGCGCAAAGTTTGACAGGAATTACTCTTGGCATGGCCGTTCAGCATCAACGAGATCTCAACACCAAACTGCGCCAAGAGCTCGACCGCAATCAAAACCTTTCACGCCAGTTAGTCAAAGCCGAAGAGTCGGTAAGGCGAGATATTGCACGTGAATTGCACGATGAAATCGGCCAAAACATCACCGCAATTCGAACCCAGGCCAGTATCATTCAACGCGTTGAAACCGAGCCTGTCACCACTCACTGCGCCAATACTATTGAAGCATTATCGCTCAATGTTTATGACACCACTAAAGGACTGCTCACTCGTCTTCGCCCCAAAACGCTCGATGACCTGGGGCTTGAAGAGGCCATTGAACAATTACTGCGTGATTTGGAATTCAGCGCCCATGGCGTTCAAACTCATGTCGAATGGTGTGATAACAGCGCGCTAAAACTTAAGGCTTTGAGTGACGCAACCAAAGTCACCCTATACCGTTTGTGCCAAGAAGCATTAAATAACGCCTTGAAATACGCACAAGCAGAGCATATCCACATTCACTTTTCGTTGGGTTCAAGTGTGACATTGCATATCACAGATGACGGTATTGGCCTTAAAGCAGAAGACCATTTGAAAGGGTTTGGCTTACGAGGCATGCGCGAACGGGTGCAAGCCCTAGGCGGACAATTTCAACTACACAGTGAGTGTAAACAATCAAACGTCTCGACCCATGGAACCCGGCTGACAGTTATTCTGCCTAATTTATAGAGTGAAACATGATAGGTTTTCTTCAATCTAAACCCCATATTAACGGCCAATTATCGCCCGATGAAATTGATCGTCAGTATCGATATTGGCGTCGTCACATCATGCTCGCTATGTATGTGGGTTATGCAATGTTTTATTTCACGCGTAAAAGTCTCAATTACGCGATGCCAGCCATGATTGCCGATCTCGGTTTGGATAAGAGTGATATCGGCATGATGGGCACGCTCTTTTATATCACTTACGGCTGCTCTAAATTCGTGTCTGGTATTGTATCTGATCGCTCAAATCCTCGGTATTTTATGGGCTTAGGGTTAATCGCAACAGGCATTATTAACATTCTATTCGGACTCTCTAGCTCTATTAGTGTGCTCATCTTTTTGTGGGTATTAAATGCTTGGTTTCAAGGCTGGGGTTGGCCTTCTTGCTCTAAACTACTGACCACTTGGTATTCACGATCCGAGCGGGGATTATGGTGGGCACTTTGGAATACCGCCCATAACGTAGGGGGCGCGTTGATCCCGTTGTTGGTTGGTTTTGTGACTCTGCATTTTAGTTGGCGAGAAGGGTTTATTGTCCCTGGATTTTTAGCCGTGCTGACCGGTGTGTTTTTATGCTGGCGACTGCAAGATAAACCCGTAACTCTGGGCCTACCAAGTATCGGTCACTGGCGAAACGATGCACTAGAACTGGCTCAGGAAAATGAAGGCGTGGGGTTAAGCACCACTCAAATTTTGCACAAATATGTTTTACGCAATAAATACATCTGGTTACTCGCCTTGAGCTATGTACTGGTATACATCGTCAGAACCGCCATTAATGACTGGGGTAATATCTATCTAACCGAGCAGCACGGGTATGATTTGATCACCGCTAACGGGGCATTATCGCTGTTTGAAGTGGGCGGTTTTGTCGGGTCATTAGTTGCCGGATGGGGCTCAGACAAATTGTTTGGTGGTAACCGAGGTCCAATGAACTTAATTTTCTCGATGGGCATTTTCATTTCCGTTGCAGCACTATGGCTGATGCCTTTAACCGGGTTTGTCCTACAAGCAGCTGGTTTTTTCACCATTGGCTTTTTCGTTTTTGGCCCGCAAATGTTGATTGGAATGGCAGCAGCAGAGTGTTCTCATAAGAATTCAGCAGGCGCTGCAACAGGCTTTGTTGGGCTATTTGCTTACATGGGAGCAGCATTGGCCGGCTACCCTATCGCCATCATTGTTGAGCATTTCCATTGGAATGGTTTCTTTGTCACCATATCCATTTGCTCTGCCACCATTGGTTTGCTCTTGCTGCCATTTTTACAGGCTCAGTTTGCGGATAGTCGCCACGCAGCTTCCCTTGATTAATTGCACTAAAGAAAACCGCATGGAAACAACCACGGCTTAACCGAATAAGCGTTTCCAAATACTTGGGTTACGCTGTTCATGGTATTCAATACGCAGCTCATCAACCGTACGTAATGTCTGTTTTGCTTGTTCTAACTGCCCTTGTTCAAGGTCAGCTTCAATTTTATCCAGTACAACAGATAATTTATTGAATCCTTCCAAGTACAACGTTTCTTTTTCTGGCGGATAGCTACCTGATTTAGAATTTTCAACTAATTCACTGAGTTTTAACACTGGCGCTTTCATCGCTTCAACCGATGTCGCTTCAGCAGCTTGTTTAAACTCAAGCTTCATCTGCTTCATGTTCTGCTTCAGGTCAACACTCGCAGCCAAAACGTTTGCAGATAATGCAACGCAAGCTGTTAAAATAAGAGCTTTTTTCATCATGATTCTTTCACTACAACAAGGAATCGCTAGTGTAAATGAAATGCAGCTTAAAGCGGGAAGAAAATTGTTTCATTTGTTAAAAAACACCCCTCCCCCTCACTTTACAATGAGCGATATTCTTCAATAGCTGGGCGACCGCGCTGCGCCAAAAAAGCAAGAAACTGCATCACACTGTGCGTGATGACTTTGTCCGGCGAAATACCAACACTGTCTAACAAATCACTGGCTAAGTGTAAATTACCCACATCGTGGCAGAAATGCGCATCACTGCCTGTCGTAATATACGCGCCATGAGCTTTTGCCACCTTAGCAATCTCATAGCAGCGATCAACGCTGCCTACGCGACTGTGACCTTTCAAGGTACTGTTGTTAATTTCTATTGCAACGTTATGCTTAACGGCACAAGCAATAACCGCATTAAAATCAAAATCAAAATTAGGATTACCTAAGTGTCCTAACGCATCAACTCGTCCACTTTGAATGGTGTTGATTAACGCCTCGGTATGCGCAGCTTTATCCGCAGGCTGGAACACCGGCTCATGGAAACTGGCGATTACCCAATCCAAATTTTGGTCAACCGAAGGGTGGATATCAATATCACCTAAACGGTTAAGAATGTTGGATTCAACACCGCGAATAATGGCAACACCATCTAAAAAGCGTGGTAAAACTCGCTGGTTAGAGAAGAACCAATAGTGTGGAGCACCTGGCATAGATTCAGCGTGATCGGTAGTGCAAAACATCGCTAAACCATTTTCTTGAGCTGACTTCGCATTCTCGATCAACGTGCTATAAGCATGACCACTGGCATAAGTGTGTGTATGAGTATCGACGACAAGTTTCATTTTGATAATTCCATTACAACCGAGATAGTTAAGTGTAACAGCCACCATAAGGGCACATCAATCAAATGGCTTACAATCATACCTTTGAGTTGCTTACGAAGCTGAAAGTAAAAGCCAGCGCTTTATCACGCTGGCTTTATTTAGCTTAGTCCGAACTAGTTATAGTTGATGCTAATCATGCATAAATCGCCACTGCTGAGTAATCCAATTAGGATCGAGTGCATTACCAGGTAGGAATGCTTCATCATTACAGTATGCAGCCCATGCTCCAAAACACTGGTAGACACCTTGACCGGGGATTTTTACAACAGTTCCGTCGGTATAAGAGCCAAAACCAGCTGGATATTCATACTCGTAATCACCACCAGGAGTACCACCATTGTTCGTCGATGACACTTGAACTGATACTCTAGCACTATCAGTATCTTGGCCATCACTGACCGTCAATTTAAACGTCAATGTTTGGTCGATATCGTTTAAAGAGCTGGTATTAACGTCAATCCGTGATTGAGTGGCATTACCCAAATTAACCCGTTCTCCGTTCACTTGCTCCCACAGGTAAGTCAGAGTATCGCCATCAGCATCCGTTGATTGTCTGCCGTTCAATCGGAAGGTCTCACCGTGGTTAATACTGCTATGGTTGACATTGGCTTTAGCAACAGGCGCCTGGTTACCCCCCTCATTGGGTGATACGTGAATTTCAACTACTGAAGTGTCTGAAGCTTGGCCATCCTTAACCGTCAATTTAAATTTCAGCGTCTGATCGATATTGTCAAGAGTCTCAGTGTTAACCGTGATTGACTCTCTGGTTTTATTCCCCAGCTCTACTGATTCCCCACCAATTTGACGCCAAAGATAAGTGAGTTCATCCCCATCAGGATCGCTTGAACCACTGCCACTTAAAGTAAAGCTCGTTCCGTGCACAACCTCGGTTTTATCGACTGTGGCATCAGCAACAGGCTCATGATTGACGGCATCACCGCTAGTGAGAGTTAAGATAACAGTATCATTCGCTTTTTCGCCGTCAGCATCAGTGACCACTAACTTAACCGGAATTTTGATAGTTTCTTCAACTTCAACATCCGCTGGGATGTGGATTTTTGGACTTGCCGATCTCGCCAGCCTCAGCACGATGGCATCAGCATCAACACCCTCAACAAGTCTCTTCTGAATTGACCACTTGTAACTGATATCATCGCCAGTAGATGCCGAACCATCTAAACGATAAACTTTATCAGCGACAAACTGTGCAGATACATCGCTGCCAGCATTAGCGCCTAGAGGGGGAGTTGAAGAGCCACCACCGAGGTTGGTCAACTCTATACACTCTTCTCGAGTTGTAATATTTTCACCACAAGAATAAATGATATTCGTCATATCAATATGGCTTGAATCCGCTTTTGGTGTATAACCCAAGCCTTCACGAGCTGCGTTGACCATGTAACCTGTGTCGTAATCAGCCATCCAGTTGAAAATGCCGCCCAACCCTTTTTCTTTTACATATCGAGCTTTAGCATAAACAGAGCGAGGGGTATCAAAAGACATGAAAAATTTACCGTTTTCACTGTAAATGTAATCAGCATTTGCTTCTTTGTCTGTCAGAAGTTGATAGCCAGGATGCCTACTTGTATTAGCCTTCAAACCGGAAGTCGTGTTAATCGATAAGAATTCTTGTTGAATGTCATACCATTCATAAACACCTTTTTCCCAAGAGCCTCCAACATTCGTGCCCGTAGGCATAGTATACGTACCTTTTAACGGTGATTGGCTTGTGATGATTGCTTTAGCAGCATTACGCGAATAGTTAGCATAACCGATAAAGATATTTTTCGGATCAATGCGCAACTCTTCAATCATATATGTGACTGATCTATCAATAGACAAATCACTGTCACCATAATCAAATAGGTTTGTATGATGAGCAATTTTCTTGGCCCAAGGCGTGCCAAAGAAATCGTAAGTCATTAAGTGAATAATATCGGCACCAGCATTAACCAATCCTTTTAGATCGCTAGCCTCCATCTTGCTTTTTGGAGCACCTGCGGCAACAGCGATTTTAACATCACCCTTACCCGCTGCATTTAGCGCACTTCTCAGCTCCTGAATGACCAGTTTATAATATTGTGAATCTGCGGGGTTCCATATATTTTTTCCCGTTTCAATACCTGGGTATTCCCAGTCGATATCAACTTGAGAAAACATCGGGTAATTATTGAAAATAGTAACAATGCTATTGATAAATACTTGTCTAGCTGCCGGATCACTCGCCATCTCACTGAATAGATGAGATAAAGACCAACCACCAACACTAAATGCCATCTTTGTATTTGGGCTTTGCTGCTTTAATCTTTTAAGTGCCCCTAATGCACCATGGTCGACAGCACTTTGTCCCTCATACCATTTTCTCGTAAGAAGGGGAAAATCACTGTTTTCAGGATAGCTAATCATCTCGACCATATTAGGAATCGCTGCGGCCAAATCCCCCCACATGTCGGTAATCATCACTTCGTATTTTTTTGCCCTTGGATTGATATCTGTGTTACAAGTGTACTTTCTTAATGATTCCACAGCGCTGGTTATATCTGGATCTCCAATCTCGGTCCCACACATCGCCAAAAAAGAGAACACGACTGTATCGTAAACATTAGCAAGCTCTCTAGCACTCCACTTTCGACCATATTGACCCCAGTTAGACATATAAGCTTCAACTTTAGGTAAACTAGCATCTGGGTTGTATTGGTTATAGACTTGCTCACTGTCAAAGTTTAAGGGACCAAAAGCTTCCTGCAGAGGATCTTCAGGTTGACGTTGAGCCAACTCTGAAGGTGAGAGATATCGTACATCAGCTCGATCAAAAGTAGCCGCCGAAGCTAAGCCTGTCATTAAAGTTAATCCAACCAATATTGACAATTGCGTTTTTTTTAATTTCATAAAGTATCCTTTTATTCAAAAAAAAACAGACAATGTATATCTATAATATTGTCTGTTTGAGAATTAAAATTTTCTATTGAACATATTTTTTGTAAACGATTTTCATACTTTTCATATTATCTTTATCCCCAATAACTTCAGACTGACTATCATTAGTAGGCTTGCAGGTAAAATCTTCCCCTTGACCATAAGAATAAACAGGAGTAAATGTCAGTTGATTCTTGTTACGATCAGACAAAATACAATCGATACGAATACCATTATTAACGTTGTCGACCATCACGGTAACCATACCTGCGATATTTTTTTGATTATTTGCCTTAAACTCCATAGGGGTTAATGTAAAACCATTTTTAATTTTATTAACATGTACTTTTTTATCACTTGAGCTAAACACACTTTGAGCATTTAGCCCACCCTGCCATAGTTCACCATTGGCATTATCTTTAACTTGAATGTTAAGTGCGGTAGCAAAAGCCGAACTACAAATAAGAAGAGTAGACACAGCTAAAGAAAGAGATTTTAGATTCATATATTTGCCCTATGTTTATATATTAAACAATTGAATAAAAATAACATTTACTGCCAAAAATAAACCTATATTTAGGTAACGTGGCCTATAAGAATATGAGACAAGAGTTTAAAAAAAACAAATGATAAATAAGACAGAAAGTATGATTCATTATTTATCTTTAGTTTCACAAAAAATAATGTATTGATAAATCCATCACTAACAATCACTAGTGGTAACTGATGGTCATGGAAATTATGCTTATTATTTAAATCACAAAAGGCCATCGTGTAACAATTGAAATAAAAAATAAAAAGCAGTAATTTTCAGAATTAATCATATTTATTCTAATCAATTGATGTGAGGTTAATTCAAAAATAATATCCACCATAAACCTGTAGAGCCCTACTCAAAGAATCATGAGCACTCGCGGTAAAAGCATTGTCTTACTATCAGATACACAAGCCAGTGCTCGGCAACCATCACGAAGAAATGGATGGCGATAGTTACCCGAGAGGGTTAAATAGCGAACTGCTGTCCGCTCAAGCTAGAATGGGGGTAAGGGCAATAACGGATGTTTTCGAATTAATAGCATCAAGTAACTGAGCATACAAAAAAGCAAAAACACTCATTGAAACTGTCGAGATAATGACTCACATGGTTACAATCGGCCGTATCGTATTTTTTGTTTTAGACAATGATAGCTATCAAGACTATGCCACCTATTCAAAAATCAAAAACAGCACAGTCAAGTAGATAAAGAAAAATAGATTAGGTGCGTTAAAATGAGTTTGGATAAATCATTTTAAAGATCGCGGATATCAAGCTCATTCTGAATGAGGACTATACATTGTGAAGCAAACAACATTCTTGGCCCAAGACTTATTTTCTGAGTATTGAGCCGTTTGAGGCTGTTCCAACTTTTCTTCGGCATTGGAATGTGATCAGTGAGTAGAAAACAGCTATCACCTGAAAATTGATGCTCACGGATACTCTCGCCTTTTTTATCTAATAGATACAATGAGTAATATTCAGAAAGGCGCTGTACTAATTTTTCAAAGCTGATGGTTTCAACGCTCAGCCCTTGCTCGACCGAACGCTCTTGCTCCTTGTCCATTCCAACAGACACATCTAAAGCATGCGCAATCTTCGCAAGCAAAGCCTGTTCATGAAAACCACCTATGTTTTGTAAAAGATGAGATTCAAAACGCAGCGTGCGTGAAAAATCCTGTGTGCTTTCTAGTACAAGATAAACCACTACATCATCACGATGTGACTGCGCGGTAAAAATCGCATTCATAAGGACGTGGGCTAGAATTTCAGTATGTGCCTCCTGCCCAACTGATGCTAGAAAGGTATTTTTATCTGTGGATGCTGCGCGTGCTCTAACTACAAAAGCTCTCATTTTTACAACTCAACTCTCGATCAGTGATCTTTGCTTAATAACGTTGGGCAATACATAAGTTTACCTATTGCCCAAAATAGGCCGACACTCTACCACATACACTTTCCAGAGAAATATCAATTTATTGCAAAACTAACATGGCAGATCCAGAAAAAAGTACGACTAAAATAGCAACGGCGATTAGAATTTCTAATCGAGCAATACCGATTTGCGGTTTAGGTCTCTTGGGTTTAAACGCTATACGACATCCCATCAACATACCTTAATAACTAATTGATAGATAAGAAATTTAAACATAAGCCCAACGAGCTTCGTTGAAAATAGAAAGACAAGATAACAACTTCGTATTTTCCCACAATAAACAAACCAACAATGAGAATATTCCTACATGTATTTATTGATATCTATCATTACAATGTTGGCAGTTAGCTAACTATTGCTTATACTTCAGTCAGATGAATAAAAATGGTACAAAGTGCTCTCGTAGGAATTTTATACAATTAAATATATAAAGATATGTAGGGGTACTGTTTGCGTGAATTTTTCAATACTAAACAGATTCAACATAGTTATCATAACCATGATTCTATTTTTTAGTAGTCATCTGTCATTCGCAATGAATAACACTTACCAGTTATCTCCTAACGACTCAGCTAATACTACTGATAGAGATTGTCATTTAAGGAATGGAGAAAAGATCACTATTGGGATTCTTAATGACTTGGGATCGCCATTAAGAATTACTTTTGACGATCGCATATCTGGGATAGAAGCAGATTATATACGACTATTTATACCCTGCCCTAATAATGATGTAAAAATAGTCACTTATGACGATGAAAGAATTTTAATTGATGATTTAAATAATAATAAAATTGATTTTATTATTATGAATGAAGATATTAAATCTGAAAATTATTCCAGCACTAAGTTTATTTCCGAAAAATATGTTGCACTAAGCAAAAATGATCTTAATGTAAATAAAGATGAAATACAGGTAGGTTATGTAAACAATTGCTTTACTGAGGCGTTTATTCAACAAGGTTATAAAATAATTAAGTGTGAAAAATTTGATAATGCCAAACGTGCATACATAGCCATGATAAATGGAAACGTCGACATTTCGGTTCTGGATTATTACTCCGCCATGTTTTTCATTAAACGATTCGATAGTGAAAAAATAAATATATCAACCTATCTAAATGAAAGATTTGAAAGGTTTATTATCTCAAATAATAAACCACTATATGACAGAGCCGTAGAATATGTCTATCCTAGGTATTACAAAGAACTAATTAAATCCACCTGGGGGATCAATAATAATAATCCAATTAATCTAACTGATGCTGAAATAAATTGGATAAAAACGGAAAAGCCAATTATTAAAGTGGTATTTAGTGGTTCCTTTGCTCCTTATACCTTTTACGATAATTCTGGAAATGAATTAGGGATAATACCAGAACTATTAACGACTATTGGTATTAAAACTGGATTGAAGTTTCAATGGGTAAGACTAAATAAATTCTCCGATATTAAGAAAAACTTCAGTAATGGAAATGCTCATATGGTAGCATCCTCTCCTTATTATGAGAAATTGTCGGAACAGATTGCTTTTTCAATTCCCTATTCTATCGGATCATTATCTGTTGTTACAAGGAAAGATTTACCCAAAGAAAAAACAAACGATGTTATTGCAGTTGTAGAGAGTTATAAACTACAAGAATATCTTAGAAATACATATCCTAATGCTGAAATAAAGATCGTAAGTAATACATCTCTAGCAATAGAACTTGTAGCAAAGGAAGAAGCAACCTCAGCTTATGGATATAGTGAAGTAGTTAATTTCATCGTTGATACCTATTTTAATAATATTTTAGAATCAAAATTATACCCTACTGAATATAAAGTAGATATGAGATTCGCCATTAGCAAACAGTATAAAAACCATGAAATGCTTAAAAATATATTAGATAAATCTATTTATCACCTAGGATTTAATTATGTTGATAACTTGAGTGAACGCTGGAATTCATACCTAGTAGATTCGGATATGGTTTGGGTAGAAAAAGAAACTAAATTAAAATTATATGTCTATATTATAAGTGGTATATTGATACTAATTACAGTATATTTATTTCTATTTTATATAAGAGAGAAGAAGAGAAAAAAGGAATTACTTGAATGGCAATTTAGAGCAAATTTAATCGATGGCATTCCTATACCTATAGCTGTACGAGACGATAAATCTCGATTTATACACTATAATAAAGCTTTTTCAGAATTTTCTTCTCTCAAAAATCCAGATCAAATTTTGGGAAAAAAGACATCCGAATACCCAAGTAGGCTTATTGATAACACTTTCTTTAAAAATGAAGAAAAAGAGTACCTAGAACTATTAAAATCTAAATCTCATGGACAAAAAATAATTAAGTTAACTATAGAAAATAGAGAATTAACATTAAGGTTTTGGTGGGTTCCCTATGTGATTGACAGTAATATTACTGGATTAATCACTGGCTGGGTCGACTTGACTGAGATAAATTATCTCAACGATCAGTTGATCAAATCAAGAGATGAAGCGATTAATGCCAATAAAGATAAATCAAACTTTTTGGCTGTCATGAGTCATGAGATCAGGACTCCTTTGAATGCCATTTTGGGTACATTAGAACTTTCACTACTGAATGTTAATGAGAGAGATCGCTATTTAAAACAAGCGTACGATTCCTCGCTAGGTTTGTTAGATATAGTCAATAATATATTAGAAATATCCAAGCTTGAAGTAAGTGAAAAAGACTTGACACTGACATATATAGAAGTTGCCACACTATTAAATAATGTAGCAACTTCTTTTTTAGGTTTATGTAATAAAAAAAATATAGATTTAAAAATTGATATACGCCATGATGAGAGTCACTACATTTTTTCTGATTGTAATTATATAAAACAGATTCTTAACAACATCTTAAGCAATGCAATTAAATATACAGACTCAGGTTTTATAAAAATCATCAGTACTCTGAAAGATGAGCATATAGAAATAGATATTAATGATACCGGTATTGGTATGACTGAGAAACAACTAAGTGAATTGTATCAACCTTTCGTAACTGATAGTACTAATGATGATAGCTATGGTCTGGGTTTGTCCATTGTTCATAAACTTTGCAACATGCTCAATATTAAAATTAATATTACTAGCACCATAAATATAGGCACAAATGTAAATTTATCGATACCAATCACTTCAAGATCGATTGCTGATCTTCACAAAAGCATAGCCAGAAATGATATTCCATCAACTAAATTAAGTGGCAAAAAAGTCTTGGTCATCGATGATCATAGAATTAATAGAGATATCATCGAAAAACAGCTGGCTTTATTAGAAATGGATGTTTCAACTTGCAGTACAGGCCAAGAAGCTTGGAAGTTATATAATGAAGTATTAGATAAATTTGATCTTATCATCACCGATTGCTATATGCCTGAGATGAGTGGATTTGAGTTTACAGAACTCATTCGTATGCAAGAATCGAAGAATAAGGAAAAATCAATTCCCATCATCGGGTTCACTGCCAATGCACAGGCAGATATGGTAGAACAATGCTTAGTATCGGGAATGACTGATTGCATGTTCAAGCCAATTAATATTAAAAAGTTGCATGAGAAAATTTGCACAAATCTAACTCAATTCGACACGTGCATTGATATAGTGAGAATACGAAAATTTGCATATGAAACCAGTCAATCATTGAAAAATATGCTACTCAACTTACTAACAGCACTAGAAGATGAAGTCAAAATCTTATCTATTCATGGGTTAAGCACGGAAGAGCGACTTGAAAGCGTGCATAAGTTAAAAGGTGTGGTTCAAATACTTGGTGATTTTGATTTATTAAACAGCTGTGACTGCTTTGAAAATGAACCAGTCAGTCAGAATTTACTCAACATTATTAATAGAGTAAATAATTCAATCACAATACTTAAAGAAACTATTAAAACTGGAAAGGTTTAAAACAATGGCAACATTTATTTTAGTCGATGATCATTCAATAATATTAAGTAGCCTCAGAAGTGTTATTTCATCTATGGGACACGTGGTTCTAGATGAAGCTAAAACTGGTATAGATGCAATCAAAAAAATAAACATATTTGAACCTCAATATGTAATATTAGACATTAGCATCCCAAAATTAGATGGCTTTGAAGTAATTAAACGCTGCCCACCAAATCCTAATAGGAAATACATTATTTTCACTTCAATGCCAAGTAGCATATTGGAGGGTTACTTCAAAAAGATCAATGTCGACAGTTATATATCGAAGCAAGAAGACATTGTAGAAATAAAAAGAAAGCTTCACCAATATATAGATTCATCAGAAACAATTAGTAATGATAAAGCTGGTAGTGATGATACGACAGCACAGGAATCAGATATACTAGAAAGTCTTTCTTCAAGAGAGTTACTGGTTCTTAAATACCTAGCCCAAGGGTATAGAAATAAAGAAATCGCACGAGAACTCATTCTAAGTGAAAAGACAGTTAGCACATACAAAAAGCGTTTAATGGATAAATTATGTTGCTCTTCTATCTCAAATTTAATTTTATTTGCCCATAGGAATAACCTTTTGTAACTATCAATTGGGAATATTCCTACTTTTAGTGCGTGAGGAGAATCGTTACTCTTGATAAGTATCTTTTTAACTTACTAGTTGGCAGTATGAAAAAATTTCCTTATCGTTTATTAGACCGAACAAAATACTTTCAAATTAAGATCAACAGTTTAGAGCAATTAACCATTAGGAATCAGGCTAAATGTAAATTTAATACCTTTAAGCGTAGCTCCATGTCCATGTTGGTTGAAAATGGACATTTAAAAGAACGAAAGTATACCGTAACAAAATCAAAAGGATAGATTAATTTACTCACGTTAATGTTTAAAGTAAAACATTTATCAACATAAATAACACTAAACACAATTTATATAACTAATTTTTATTTCTTAAGCTGATGAGCACTACACTCAGTTATTTACTGTGCAAGATAATTACGCGCATTGCTCTCAATATATTAAATAGTAGTTATGCGCTGTAATTGATAGTCTATCATGGAAAATATGGTGTTAAACTATATCTAATGAATAAATGTTACTAAATCAGATAAAAGGTCCTCAACGACTTGAAAAACGAAAAATCGGTTATTTTATGTTTGTAACCGACATCATAGGAAATTACATATAGGAATTACCAATACTCAAGTACACACATATGAGCTCTCAAGATTTGTGTAACCTCTGGTACAGCTGAACCGTGTGATACTCTATATAAAC
Organism: Vibrio sp. 1180_3; assembly: GCF_029478545.1. Lineage (NCBI taxonomy): Bacteria > Pseudomonadati > Pseudomonadota > Gammaproteobacteria > Vibrionales > Vibrionaceae > Vibrio > Vibrio sp. 1180_3. The sequence goes on along the minus strand of NZ_SJFM01000039.1, from coordinate 2,697 downwards.
CGTAGTTATTTTGACATAGTATTCATTAATGACTTGGTCTACTTTAACTTTACTGAGACAATGTAACAGTCATTTATTACCAATCGGTTCATTATGAAACTTTTAGTTCGTAACCTTGCTCGCTCTACCACAGAGCATGAAATTCGTGTCTTGTTTTCTGCTCATGGTACTGTCGCAGACTGTGATTTAGTCTTAGACCAAACGACTGGCCAATCAAAAGGCTTTGCTTTTGTAGAAATGCCCGACGCCAATGAAGCTAGATCAGCGATTTCAAAACTAAACCTTTCTGAAGTTGCCAACAGCAAAATTAGAGTAAAAATAGCTGAATAGTTGTTGAAAATCCTTAGTCAGTACTTAAACCAATTTGAATTTCGTATGTTGAATTTTCCTGATTGACTAATTAAAACGAGCTAGGTCTACCTAGCTCGAAAGATCAACACGCCCTAATGTATTAGACCAGAGTTTCTAGCATTCCTGCATCATACTCAACCAGCTCTTTATTATCTTGAATACGATGGATATAGTCAGGGTTTGCAATGAATGGACGCCCTATTGCTACCAAGTCGAATTGATTCGCTTTAATCGCTTCTGATCCTGTTTGCGCGCTATAACCGCCCACACCAATCAGCGTTTTTGCGTAATTTTCGCGGAGGTACTGCGATACTCTACCGCCAAGAAAATCAAATTCCATACTGTCATCAAACATACCTTCGTGAAGATAAGCTAATTCACGCTTTTCTAGTTCAGCCAGGAAATAATCAAACACCTGACGATCACGAGCATCAGCATCCATATGGGCATATCCGCCAGGTGAAACCCGTAAACCTGTAAGTTCAGCACCAATTCTTGCAATTACTGCATCAACAACCATTAATGGGAATCGAGCCATATTTTCTGGTGTTTCTCCATATTCATCATTACGACGGTTGGTGTCAAAATGAAGAAATTGATCAATGAGATACCCATTAGCACCGTGAATCTCCACACCATCAAATCCAGCTTCAATCGCATTTTCTGCCGCTTGCGCATAGTCTGCAACGAGCTGTGAGATTTCCTCATGACTCGCCTCTTTCGGCACGGTATAAACCAATTCCCGCAACCGTGGCACGGTTCCATCGAATGCTACAGCTGAAGGTGCTAAGACATATTCTCCACCAAAAAAATGCGGGTGTGCAACTCGCCCTGTATGCCAAAGCTGAGCAAAAATTTTACCGCCATTGTCATGAACAGCTTGCGTTACTTTTTTCCATCCAGCTAATTGAGCATCGTTATAAATTCCCGGTGTATTTGGGTAGCCTTGACCATCCGGACGGATAATGGTCGCTTCTGAGATGATTAGGCCCGCATCCGCACGTTTTGCATAGTATTGAACCATCGCGTCAGTAGGTACGAGCTCGTCATCTGCCATACAGCGAGTTAGTGGTGCCATCACAATACGGTTTTGCAATGTAATTTTATCGTTGAGCTTATAGCCTTGGAATAAGGTTTCTATCATTGGATTATGTTCCTAATGTCGACTGTTTAAACACATGCTACCTTATTTTTGAATGTTCATTCAACAACTATTTGAACGATCATTCAATAAACTTGTTAAATCAAGATTCACTAAGTAAACTAACCCTATCAACTTAAGTGAGGTTTCCGTGTGAGAAGTGCAGAGTTCGATCGTGAACATGTGTTACGTGCTGCTATGAATGAATTCATAGCAAAAGGCTATAACAAGACTAGTATGCAAGATTTAAAACGAGTTACTGGACTTCATCCCGGATCGATTTATTGCGCATTTGAAAATAAGCGAGGACTATTACTCGCCGCACTTGATCATTATGCGAAAACAAAAGCAGACGATTTTGAGCAATTCTTTACCAACTCAGATCAGATTTTAAACGGCTTTAAGGCCTACCTGAGTGATATTATTAACCACACTAACTGCTCTAAAAGCAATGGTTGTCTACTACAAAACTCTCTAACTGAGCTTGAACAACATGATGAAGAAATAGAAACCATCATTTACAATATGTCTGGGCAATGGAAACAACGAATAAAGTCGAAACTTGAACAGGCCAAACTAAACCACGAGATTACACCTGAAGCAAATTGTGAATTTTTAAGTGATTATCTGATGATGGGTATTTACGGTTTGCGCTCTTTTTCGAACACCAAGCCGCCGCAGGAATGCCTGCAGCAACTTGCTGATCATTTAATATATAACTTAAAAATTTAGAAAAAATAATTTCTTAGAAGTATCGTTTGTTTTAGTATGAACCATTGGGTTTCTTTTTACATTCAAATGGGACTTTATAGTCCCATTGCTACCTTTCTTATTAACTATTAAATTCTTTATAAACTTCCATAAATTCCTTGTGGTACTCTTTCGATTGTTCGAGTAACTCACGATAAGTTTTTACGAAAACCGAACCAGATTTCATATATGTTTCCTCTCTTTCTTGAAACATATAGTCTTCTGAATTTTTTTCACCACCCACAACAAAGCATACAACTCTCGAAAATCCCGTTGCAGATGCATATTTGTGCTTTAAAAATGCACCATAATTATATGCTTGATCTAATGTAAGCGCGTCATAAACACCGCATTCTAATCAACTTCAGCACGCTATACGATCAAACCTCCAACCTCAAGGAGATTTGAAATGGTAAAACGACGCACCAACCAAGAATGGCAAACCTTGTTCGAGC
>NZ_SJFM01000038.1:0-30151 GCF_029478545.1 Vibrio sp. 1180_3 | reverse complement strand
CGGGCATTGCGGATTTCTGGTACAAGTACGTTGGCTTTGGCGGCAAGATCATCGGTATGACCACCTTTGGTGAGTCAGCGCCTGCTGATCAGTTGTTCGAGATGTTTGGCTTCACCACTGAAAACGTGGTGAAAACAGCAAATGAGCTGCTTGCTTAATTGACTTTAGGCATACAAAAATAAAAAAGCCCCGCTTGCAATAAGTGGGGCTTTTTCATGTAATGCTTAGGATGTGTGAGAACCAAGTAAATTAATTGTTTGATACAATAAACAGTACTTCAACACGACGATTGCATGCTTTGCCTACTTTGGTTTGATTGGTACAAGCAGGAACATATTCACCATAACCACGGGTAAAAATGGAATCCATTGCAACATTATTCTTCACCAGTGTGTTTTTGACCGCTTTTGCTCGATTCATTGATAAACGGTCATTAAAATTTGCGACACCTGTACTATCGGCATGGCCATCAATAACAATATCAATACTTGGCTCTGAGGCAAGATAACTACCCATCATACTCAACCATTGCTGCGAATTAGACGAAACCTGCGAAGAACCCGTTTCAAACTTAACGGTATCTTTTAATTTCACCATAATGTGATTACCCGGCAATACTTCATAATCCACACCATTTCTCAATAAGAAATTTTGTAATGAGTCATAGCTACCTGTACGTTGTTGACCCATTGGCCCTTGAACACCAGTCGAGGCTAGCTTAGGAGCGTTTCCCCACTCGGGATAAAGCACATCAAAATCACCTTTAGGTGCTTCATTTAATAGATTGTCACTAAACATACGATCAGTGACCAAACTTCCACAACCCGTCAACAACATTAATAATGGCAAAGCTAAATACTTCATCCGAATACCACTCCATAAACTCACTACAAAGACTATATCGGCCAACAGCGTAAAACTTTATAACTATTTGATGGTAATTTACTGATGGTTTCTGTTTTTCTTGTTATCTGAAGCCGTTAGAATGTGGCTCTTATTCTTCGACAAGAAATCTTATATGAAAAAAATCATCTTCCAATACTTGGGCTTAGTTGCAGCTTTACTCGCTATCGTCGGTTGCAGTGATAGCAATACCCCACAAGAAGGTAAGCAATATCAGCAACTGCCAGTTAACCTATCAACTTATCGTTTACCTGCTGTGACGGAAGTTTTCGCCTTAACTTGCGGCCATTGCCGTAAAATGGAAAGTGTTATCCCTCAACTAGAAAAAGCGACTGGAGAAACTTTCGGTAAATTGCATGTTACATTTAATGAAGGTGCTCAAATTGGCGCAATGATTTATTACACAGCCGTAATGCAATTAAATTCAGTACCAGATCACCAGATGATGGAAGCGCTTTTTTCTGTAGTGCAAATGGGAGAAGAGGCAACCTCACCTGAGCGTAAAAAAGCTATTGAGCTTGTATTCTCAGAGCGCAACTTAGTTAGCCCTTATGCTTTGGATGCAGAACAACAAAAACAACTGCTTCAAACAATGATGATGGCAGAAGAAGTTTCGGTGAAAGGACAAATTAACTCCGTTCCTACTTTTATCGTAAAAGGCAAATACCTTGTTATGACCTCTGGCCATAACGACGCAGAAGGTATCGCCAATACCATCTCTTATCTACTGACTCAACCTTAATATAGGCTTAAAGATTATGTCTAAATTTATATTCCCACTTATTATTTTCATACTGGCTGGTTTCTTTATCTACCGCACATGGACCAACCATAAAGCAGCGGATGAAAACTTCACCCTAGGACAAGCGTTCCTCACAGAAAACGCGAAGCAAGAAGGAGTGATGATCACGGAAAGTGGCCTTCAGTATAAAGTACTGCAAGAAGGCACTGGCACTGTTCATCCTAAATCCAACAGCCGAGTTAAAGTGCATTACCATGGTACATTGACGGATGGTACCGTATTCGATAGCTCGGTTGAGCGCAACGACCCCATTACTTTTGGTTTAAACCAAGTAATTAAAGGCTGGCAGGAAGGTTTACAACTTATGGTCGAAGGACAAAAAATGCGCCTGTTCATTCCTAGTAACTTAGGCTATGGCAAAGGTGGCAGTGGTCCTATCCCACCAGCAGCAGTACTGATTTTTGACGTTGAACTAATTGAAATTCAATAATAAATGAGCCGCGAAAGCGGCTCATTTTCGATTATAAATAGGGATAAAAAACCAACCTGCCATTTTCTACCATTACGCAATCCATACCACCAGAATGAGCGGCCTGTTTACCTAAATCGGTATCTTCAAACACCACACACTGATTCGCTTGCAACCCCAACAAACTTGCAGCTTGTAGAAAAGTGTCTGGATTAGGTTTATGGTTCTTTACGTCTGACGCCGTTACTACAGCATCAAATTTGTCTAACAATCCTGATTTTGTAAGAAGCTTGATTGCACTTTGTCTTTGGCTGCCCGTCCCTACCGCCATTTTTTTATGGCCATAAAAATGGTTAACCACATCATGAGTACAAGGAATGACCTCGCCATAGCTTTCTATTTCTGAAAATACGGTCATTTTAAAGTTGGCCACAAGCTGTGGATCAAGTCCAAGGTGGTGCTGTTTATTAATCTCCGCAACAATTTTAAAACTCGGCATACCACCTAAGCTATGTAACCATTGATGCGAAAAAGGAAATTTAAAGTGTTGCGCCGTTTGCGACCACGCTTGCAAATGGGCTGGCATGGTATCAAGTAGCGTGCCATCCATATCAAAAATCAAGCCTTGATAACGTTCCAAATCAATGTATTGCAAATCTTCCACCATAAAAATAACAATTAAAAATCAAAATGTTATGCATAAAAAGCATGTTGAAGGTAATTTATCTTTGCCACTTCATTGCTATGCTTCCAGTTTAAACCTAACATTCTAATAACAATAAATAATAATAATTCAACTTAAGTTTATTTCACGTAGGTAAGTAATCTCATGAATATCAAACAAAAATTATATTCACTGGGTGTCGTTGCTATTGTGGGGGTGGTATCGATACTGTCAACAACCTCACATTTTGCTAAAACAACCGATGAACTCAATCAAGCTATTAATTTAGTCGCTAAACTTGAAATTAGGCTGCTCAATTTGCGGCGTAATGAAAAAGATTTTCTACTAAGAGGAGATTTAAAATATCTTGATACTTTTAAAAAAAATAGCGACCTTTTCCTGACGCTAGAAAAACAGCTCTCGCCCATTCTATCTGATCGTAACCTGCCATCAAGTACTCAACTTCGTCAAGACCTCCTCGCTTATAAGCAAGGGTTTGAAAAACTCGTCCAGGCCTATGAACAATACGGCCTCAATGATAAAGCCGGCATTTTAGGACGTTACTTACAGGCCTTAGAGTCAGCCAAAATGAATTCCGATGATCAGCAATTAGTGGCATTAATTGCTTTTGATAAAATGGCGCAAAGTGGCGAGTATGCCCCAACGGAATCGATTGACTCGATCTTTCCAAATTTAAAACAAGCCGCACTGCAATTAATTGAACAGAAAAAAATTGTCGGGCTGCAATATAATCAAGGTTTGTTAGGTGAAGCTCGTAATTTATCTCATGCAGTGGAAACACAGTTTTCAAGTTTTTCTGAGACCCTTAGTACCGAAGTAGATCGCATACAGGTGGAGCTCAATTACATTAAAAATGGTGTTACATTGTTAGTCATTGCCTTTATTCTCGCTTTTATATTACAAATTTCACGCTCCATTAACATTCAAGTCAGCAAGTTGTTGACTGTGATGCAGATGATTTCAAGCACCAACAACATCAGCTTGCGCGTTAAATTAGAAGGTAAAAATGAATTAGTTTCGATTGGCAATTATTTCAATACATTACTCGATAAATTTGAAATGCTCATCGCTGGCTCTCAGACTAAATCGCAACAGCTTTCGAGCAGTACATCAAGTATGCATAACGAACTGGAAGATGTCATTGAACAATTCCATGTGCAAGCCGATCACACCACCACAATGGCAACCGCTGTACAAGAAATGGTAGCAACCATTGGGGAGATATCAGAAAGCACCAGCATTGCCGTTGAAGGAGTGCACCAAGCAGCCAAAAATGCCCAGAGTGGCAGGACTGTTGTTGAATCCACCGTCAAAAATGTTGATCAGTTGTCCCGCACCTTAGAAAAGAGTCAGCACTCTATTTCCTCGCTCAATAAACACGTAGAACAGATTGGTGGAGCGGTAACCATTATTCAAGCCATTGCTGAGCAGACCAATCTACTGGCTCTTAATGCCGCAATCGAAGCTGCGCGCGCGGGTGAACAAGGACGAGGATTTGCAGTGGTCGCAGATGAAGTTCGAGCCTTAGCAAGTAGAACGCATCAATCAACAGAAGAGATAACTAATGTTGTTTCTGCCATTCAAACGCAAATGAGCACGGTGGTGACTGACATAGCGCAGTGTAATACACAAGGCCACGAAACTTTAGATGCCTCAAATAAGCTTGATCAAAGCTTGCGGCAAATTATTACTGATATGGAGATGATCCAAAGTAATTCTGAACGTATCGCTTCAGCTATTGAAGAGCAAGGGATCGTCATGAATCAAGTGAGCGAATCAATAACCGAACTCAATTCAATTTCAGACAACAACATGCACTCTGCTAAACAGTGCCTGGCTGAGGTTGATATTGTATCCAAACAAGCCCATGAAATGGATAGCGCTGTGGCTGAATTCCAAACTGAAAAAACAGCAACTATCTAATAGGATATGAACCCAAGCTCACCCTAATAAGTATCAAAAAGGGACTACTCAAAATGTAGTCCCTTTTATTTCTCATCGTCAGTATTTAGGTGTTTCAGGCACTAGTTAGTGCTACACAACAAAACGGGCTGCAATATAAAACTTATTTTTGAACACCTTCGATATGCAGTTCCATATCAACATAACTTGATGAACCCATTACCGCGATATTAAAATCGGCCAGTTCTAGACGAGTCGTGCCCATAAAGCCAGCACGTTGTCCTCCCCATGGGTCTTGGCCTGCACCAATAAATTCAGCATTGATCGTAATAGGTTTTGTTTGCCCATGAAGCGTCAAGTCGCCCATCACTTCCAATTGGCCATTTCCTTTATCTACCACTTTAGTACTCGTAAAAGTAGCTTGAGGGAATTTCGAAGCATCAATAAAATCAGTACTACGGATATGTTTATCACGCTCAGCATGATTACTATCTAAACTACGCGTATCCACATTTACCTGCACTTTAGAGCTGGCCAAGTCTTTAGCATCATAAGAAAACTCGCCATCGAACTTGTTAAAACGTCCTTTAATGAAGCTGTAACCAAGGTGGCTAACCTTGAAGTTAATAGAAGCATGAGCCCCTTTACTATCAATAACGTAATCCGCTGCACTAGCACTCAATGGCATTAACGTTGCGAAAGCTAGTCCTGCAGCAAGTAATGTTTTCTTCATTTCGAAGCTCCTGTCATTTTTCGTAGAGTATTATCTTTGTTGATAAAGTGGTGCTTAAGCGCTGCTGCGGCATGAATTACCGCGATAATAATTAACGTCCAAGCGGCGTAAAAGTGAATAGTTCCTGAAAGGTCAGCCTGTCCTTCAAACAAAGCGCCCATACCAGGTACTGTCAACCAGTTAAATACATCAATCCCACGGCCATCTTCGGTTGAAATTAGGTAACCGGAAACAAATAGTGTGATTAACAATAAATACATGAAGCCATGGGCAGCCTTAGCGCCTAAACGCTCAACAAGACTTCCTTCAATCGAAGGGGTTGAGCTTATTTGTTTCCATAGCAGGCGAAACAGTGTTAATGCAGCAAGCAATAATCCAATTGATTTATGCCAGTGGGGCGCCGTCTTATACCATTGGCTATAGTAGGTAAGATCGACCATCCACAAGCCTACCGCGAACATACCGAATACGACCAAAGCCGATACCCAGTGCACTAAGCGGGAAACGAGATTGTAATTTTTTACGTTTGAAGTCATAAAAGTCTCTAAAGATAAGTGAGAATGCCAATCAGATAGATTAAAGCTACACATTAATGCTTACGTTTTACATAGTATTTACCATTCTTTACATTGTGGACATATCGCTAAATTGATGGAGTTGTTCAGAAAAACTGAAGGAACTTAAAAAGCCTAATTTATTGGTTGCTCTATCGCATATAAATCATCTGCTACATCAAGCATCCTTCTTTGCATAACATCATGAGCATCTGACAACCCTTTGTTATAAAAAGCAGGTCCTATTTTGCTTGCGACGAAATCGAGCAAAAATAAGGCATCAAATTGACCAATTTCCGTATCAAGTTCCTCTTCCATATAACGTTGTAGCGCTTGAGTCAGCGCTGTTTTTTGTTCTTCATCGAGCACAAGTTCTTTCATTTGATTCCCCCAAGTGACAACTGAAATTTTAGGTGATAAACACACGACAAACCAATTATTTAGAAAGAAGAGTGTGAAAGATCAAGAACTGGTTATTTGTCGCTCGTCGTTCATCGTAACTGTGGTAATCTTGCTTAGCTTTATTAAAGGAGAACAACGAGTTGCTATTGGATATACTCACTCAAAGCGTCAATGAATTTCAATCTGACTGCCTAAAGCTTTGTGAAAAGCACTACCCAACGATTCATAATCAAGGAATGAGTGAGCATCACCTAGGCCTGGCCTTTGCGCGCCGGTTAGCAAGAACGCTGAGTGAATTTGGACACCCTTGCAACTATTTTCCAATAGAATCAAACCCTCATCGTGACCAGCCTCATCACTATCGGGTAAGTTGCGATGCTGGCACGGTTTGGATATTGACTCATCATTTAGTTAGTGCAGGAAAAACGTGCCGCGAGAAACTCATGCAAGATATCGCGCAGTGGAAGTATGAATACGCTTACGCCATTCAACCTAATGATTTACTATTACTGCTCACCGACCACTGGATAAGTCGTAGCCAAAAAAGCCGTGAACTACTCCACTGGTGGACAGGTCAACTACCTGATGAAATTGATCAATATAACGCGCAGGGAATCACACTTTATGAAAGTGATTCTTGGCTCAGCCAATCTCTCGAAACTCGCTTTCAAATCAGCCCTTGCTATATCAAATTCGGTCATCCGCTGAAGCATTCCAAAAACCAGCAACTGGTCAGAAAGTATATCCAGCTCTATGCGGTTCTTCAGTGGGCATAAATGTTAAACACAAAATAAAGCGTTGCTGAGTTTTAAAAGCCTCTCTTATGAAAAACCATAAAAATGTGATACTGGTTCACAAAAATATTTAAAAGACCTAATTCAACAATTTAATCAACCTTTAGACGTTTGTAGTAATCTAACAATGTTTAATTTACCCATTTTATTACCACTCCCCCATCAAATATAACAGCTTGTTAAATAAAAAATTATTTACTTAATTCCATTTTCATTTATGAGATTTCATGAAAAAATCATTAAAAATCTTCATTTGTGACATAGTTTTGACATTAATCGATTAATTATCTAAACCTAACATACTGTTGACAAGCGTCATAGACTGTCAATATTATGGCATGGCATATTGATGCTAGGACGATAATTGAGCTGTTATGAACTATAGGATGTCATAAATTGTATGCTGTTCACCACCAAGAACCAATTTTCAAAATGTATCTCTTTAAATGCTGATGGCCAATACATCGCTCATTACCAAGGCCTATTATTACGCAGTGTTTTCCAACCGATTTTTTCTCGAAGCGATCTTGTCGTGGGCGTTGAAGCACTAGCAAGAATAAGTACCCAAGATAATACCAATATCCGTCCTAGCCATTTTTTTCATTCGGATGCTATTAACCCAATCGACAAACTGAATGTTGAAAGGCTGTGTCGTGCTATACATTTACGTAACTATGCTGTATCTCCCTATCGACAATGCCGTTTATTCCTTAATGTTCTGCCTGCTGCTAGTGAGCTGTTTGCCATGAGTGATATAAATACTGGATTACTCATTACGAGGCTGAAGGATCTACATATTGAACACAAACAATTGGTTATGGAGCTTATCGAAATAGATTCTGAAAATGAAGCAATGCTAAAACAAGCAACTCAGCGCTTAGCTGATAACGGTTTTGCGATTGCTATCGATGATTTTGGTACTTATGCGTCAACGCCAGAGCGCGTAAACCTAATTGCGCCTGAAATCATTAAGTTCGACCGAAGCTTACTTTTACAGTACATGCGAGGAGATACTCTACCTTTGCTCGATGGTATCGCTTTAGCAAAACAAAACTCCGCAAACACAGTGATAGAAGGCATAGAAACGCAGGCACAATTGGATGCCATGAGAGAGCTTGATATCGATATGTTCCAGGGTTTTTTCCTTGCTACACCGGAATCCATTGTTCCTTCAATCCAAATAGCGGTTTAATCGCACCCTTCGATTAAACTAAAGCCGCGAGAATGAAATAAGCTCTTGCGTGTAAGGATGTTGAGGATTAGAGAAGAGTTGCTGCGTCTCCCCCTGCTCTACCACTTCCCCCTGCTTCATTACGATAGTGTAATGACATAACGATTTGACGACATGAAGATCGTGACTAATAAAAAGATACGTTAATCCATACTTTTGTTGTAGCAATTTTAATAAATCCAATACTTGTGCTTGAATTGTCCTATCTAATGATGATGTGGGTTCATCAAGCAAAATAAATTCAGGTTTTAATACCAAAGCCCGAGCGATGGCAATTCTCTGTCTTTGCCCACCTGAAAACTCATTGGGATAACGATGGCGAGTATTAGGGTCAAGTTCTACCTCTCGCATTGATTCGCAGATCAATCTATCGAGCGTTTCTTCATCATAATTGCAATGTACTTTCAGACCTTCACCAATAATTTGCGCCACTGACATCCTTGGGTTGAGTGCAGAAAATGGGTCTTGAAACACCACTTGCATTTTACTTCGATAAGGCAGCATCTCCTTGCGATCTATACCCTGTAATTCGTTACCTTGATAGCGAATCGATCCTTCGGAACTGACCAACTTCAAAATTGCCATACCAGTGGTTGATTTACCTGAACCACTCTCACCAACAATTCCGAGCGAATAGCCTTTTTTTAAATCAAATTTCATATTGGTTACTGCTTTTATATATGAAACCGTTCGTTTAAATAACCCGCCTTTGATAGGAAACCACACTTTCAGCTGATCTAATGTGAGCAGTGATGTACTATTGTCGCTCACCTCAACAGGAAAGCCCCGTGGATCTGAATCAATTAATTTCTTAGTATAAGGATGCTTTGGCGCTGAAAATAACGTTTTACACTCGTTCTGCTCAACAAGTTGCCCATTTTGCATCACTGCAACGCGATCAGCGATTCGTCGCACAATACTTAAATCATGAGTGATAAATAGCATTGCCATCCCAAGTTCTTGCTGAAGGTTTTTTAGCAGATCTAGCACTTGTGCTTGAACCGAAACATCCAACGCTGTTGTTGGTTCATCGGCAATCAGCAGCTCTGGTTCATTAATCAAAGCCATCGCAATCATAACGCGCTGTCGCTCACCGCCAGAAAGCTCATGTGGATAAGCGTTTATCTTGAGTTCTGGGTAACGAATGCCGACTTTTTCTAGCCATTGGATGGCCATCGCTTCAGCCTTCGATTTTCTCAAACCACGGTGAATTTCTACAATTTCGACCAGCTGTTTTCCTATTTTATGCAATGGGTTCAACGACACCATTGGCTCTTGGAAAATCATCCCTATACGTCCACCACGGATCGCTCTTAATTGCCGTTCACTACAGGTTAAAGTATCCGCACCATCGAAGAGAATTTGGCCATCTAAATAGTGCGCGGATCCCTTGGGCAATAGTTTAAGAATGGCATTCGCTGTGACAGATTTCCCTGACCCACTCTCTCCCACCAATGCTAAGGTTTCACCTTTTTTGACCGATAGTGAAACATGGTGCGTCACTGCTTCTATCTGCTCTTTACGTCCAAAGCCAACCGATAGATTTTGAATGGATAGTACGGTTTGGGTCATCATCCAATCCTATTCTGATGTGGGTCAAAGGCATCGCGTACCGCTTCACCAATAAACACTAATAAAGTCAGCATCAATGAAAGTACAACAAACGCAGAGATACCAAGCCAAGGAGCTTGTAAGTTTGCTTTGCCTTGAGCAAGCAACTCGCCTAACGATGGCGAGCCAACCGGTAAACCAAAGCCTAAGAAATCTAACGATGTTAACGTCGTCACAGAGCCAGAGAGAATAAAAGGCATCATGGTTAATGAAGCAACCATTGCGTTAGGAAGCATGTGACGTAGCATAATGCGCCTATCACTGACGCCCATCGCTTGTGCTGCACGAACGTAATCAAAATTCCGACAGCGTAAAAATTCTGCTCTTACCACACCGACCAAGCTCATCCAACTGAATAACACCATGATACTCAATAACCACCAAAAATTGGGTTCTACAAAACTTGATAAGATAATCAAAAGAAACAGTGTTGGCATTCCGGACCACACTTCAATAAAACGTTGGCCAAGTAAATCAAGCCAACCACCGTAATACCCTTGTGTTGCTCCGACAACAACGCCAATCACAGAAGATACAATGGTCAGCACAAAACCAAACAATACCGATATACGAAACCCATAAATAATCCGCGCTAACACATCGCGTCCTTTGTCATCCGTGCCGAGCCAGTTCTCAGCATCAGGAGGCGACGGTACTGAACTGGTGATATTGAAATTTATGGTATCGTAACTAAATCGAACTAATGGCCAGATAATGAAACCTTTTCCCTCTATCAGTTCTGTCACATACGGGTCAGTGTAATCAGCCTCTGTTGCAAATTCGCCACCAAATTGGATCTCAGAATATTGGTTAAAAGTGGGGAAATACCACTGCTGCTCGTACTCAATAAACAATGGTTTATCATTGGCAATAAACTCAGCAAATAAGCTAATGATAAATAATAAGCTAAATAACCACAGCGAATAAAAACCACGGCGATTTGATTTAAAACGTTGCCAACGCATAGCGTTGAGTGGGTTAGCGGCTTTTTGCTTTAACATCATCAGCGCGCCTCAAAATCAATTCTCGGATCGACCCATATATAGGTTAAGTCGGAGATGATACTCAAAATAAGTCCTAATAACGTCATGATATATAAAGAACTAAAGACAACAGGATAGTCACGTTGAATGGTTGATTCAAAACCCAACAAACCAATACCTTCGAGAGAAAACATCACCTCGATAAGCATGGAGCCAGTGAAAAAAATGCTGATAAATGCACTCGGAAAACCTGCAATAATAATCAGCATTGCATTGCGAAACACATGCTTATAAAGGATGCGATTTTCATCAAGCCCCTTAGCTCTTGCTGTCACCACATATTGTTTATTGATTTCATCAAGGAATGAATTTTTAGTTAGCATGCTTAAAGTCGCAAAACCACCAATCACCATGGCAAAGATTGGTAAGGCTAAATGCCAAAAGTAATCAGCGATTTGTTGATACCACGTTAAGTCTGAAAAGTTATTTGAGACTAACCCACGCAGTGGAAACCAACTAAAATAATTACCACTCGCAAATAAGATGATCAATATTATCGCGAACAGAAACCCTGGAATCGCGTAGCCCACAATGACAACAGCACTTGACCAAATATCAAACCTTGAACCGTGATGAATCGCTTTTACTATGCCTAATGGTATTGAAATAAGGTAAATGATTAAAGTGCTCCACAAACCTAACGATATGGAAACGGGCAAACGTTCGACAATTAAGTCAATAACGTTGCCACCTTTAAACAAGCTCTCACCAAAATTAAAAGTGATGTAATTCTTAAGCATTTCAACGTAGCGTACATGTAAGGGCTTATCAAAACCAAACTGCTTTTTAATCGCTTCCACCACTTCAGGATCAAGCCCACGTGAACCTTTATAACCGACTTCAGAATCACCAGAAATTGGAGTATCCACCTCTTTGCCGCCGCCAGTAAAGCGTTCCATGATACCGTCGCTGTGACCTTCCATTTGCGCGATTGCTTGCTCTACAGGACCACCAGGCGCAATTTGAATAATAAAGAAATTGATGGTGATGATGGCCCACAGCGTGGGAATAACCAGTAACAATCGGCGGAAAATATACGCTGCCATGACAACCTCTTAACGACGTTTTTCTGGTAGTCGCTGCTCTTTTTGCTCAGAGACCCACCAAGTATCAATACCGATGTCATACTTCGGCATAAGCTGTGGTCGTTCAAATTTGTCCCATGTAGCTACGCGGTACTGGCTTAAATACCATTGCGGAATTATGTAAAAATTCCACTGCAATACGCGATCCAATGCTCGACCTAATGTCAGTAGTTTCTCTGGGGCTTCTTGATTTTCAGCAATTTCTTCGGTGAGTTTATCGACCACAGGGTCCATCACTCCAGCACGATTATAAGTAGAATCAATATATTGAGAGTTCCAAATAATCATCAGGTTCGGGCTAGGATATGGGTTTGCCGAATAAGCAGAAGACAACATGTCAAAATCACGATCACGCAACCGCTTGAGGTATTGCGTGGTATCTACGGTGCGAATTTTCATTTCAATACCCATCAGCTTTAAGTTTTTCTGCACCGGTATTGCTATACGCTCTGTCGTTGGACTGTAAATCAACAATTCAAAACTAAAAGGCTGACCGGTTGTGGTGTTAGTCATGACCTTATCTTTTAGCTCCCAACCCGCTTCTTTTAACAATTTGAACGCTGTACGTAATTGTGCACGGATTCGCCCTGTCCCATCGGTTACGGGGGGGTGAAATTCTTGGGTAAATACACGGGGTGGAATGTTATCTTTAAATGCAGCAAGTACTTCAAGCTCTTGCTCAGTTGGCAGCCCTTTCGCTTCATAATCGGTATTTTGGAAGTAACTGCGAGTACGAGTGTATTGATCATAAAACATATTTTTATTCATCCACTCAAAGTCCATCGCGTAGTTAAGTGCTTCACGAACTTTAGGATCTTTAAACACGTCTCGTTGAATATTGAATACAAAACCTTGGGTCGAAGCTGGACTGTCGTGGGCAATTTCCTCTTTCTTGATATATCCTTTATCAAAATTTACACCCACGTACGAATTGGCCCAAAATTTCGCAGAGTTCTCTTGGCGTAAATCGAACTCTCCAGCCTTAAACGCCTCTAGCATGACGGTATCATCGCGATAATAGTCATACTGAACTTGTTTGAAGTTATTACGGCCAATATTGACTGGTAATTTTGCCGCCCAGTAGTCTTCAACTAAGCCATAAGTCACAGTTTGCCCGGACTGGTAATTCACCACTTTGTAGGCACCGCTTCCAAGCGGTGGTTCATTTAGTGGCTCAGCTAGATTTTTATCTTGCCAATAATGCTTTGGCAGAACTTGAGTTGACTGCGCTAAGCTAAACAATTTTTCGCGATTCGGTTCTGACATTTCAATGCGAACCGTCAACGGTTTTATCGCTTTCACCGACTTGACTTGTTTATAAAACAAACGGTACTGCGGTACACCTTCTGCCATAAATTTATTAAACGTGAATTCCACATCTTCGGCAGTAATGGCATGGCCATCATGAAACCTAGCTTTCGGGTTAATATCTAACTCTAACCAACTATAGTCATCGGAATAACGGACGTTAGAGGCAATAAGAGGATAATAGGTGTTAATCTCATCACTGGGTGAAAACATCAAGGAGTCATAGAGCTCGCCGCTACCAGCCGCTGGCGCTCCGCGTGATGCAAAGCGGTTGAAATTATCATAAGTGCCAATTTGCCCATAAGTCACTTTTCCATATTTCGGAGCGTTAGGATTAACATAATCGAAATGAGAAAAATCAGCAGGATATTTTGCTTGCCCAAAGCCAGCCAAGGTGGTCGTTTCAATGACTTTAGCGGCCGACACTCCACTTAAAAGTGTGAGTGCTATGCCCAATACCATCGGTTTGATTTTTCCCATACTAGAATCCCTCTACTTATTAAACTATGACTTTCCATTAGTTTAAATTATCAATAATTCAGTCACTTGGATAAGTATAGAGAAAAATCAAATTAACGAAAGCCCGAAACGCTTTGCTAAGGCAAGTTGCGAGGTCTAAAGCATCTCTTGAACGATGAGATGCAGAAATTTCCTCTTGTATCGCTTAGAAACAATATAAACAAACTCTATAAAAAGAACTTGATAGTGTTTCTGAACTTCATCAATATCAATGCCTATCCAATTTATTTCAATTTTTGATTAAATACATCCCCCTAGGATTTATATGTCGAACCTCGATAACACAAAAGCTTTAGCTGTATCGGATCAAGAAATTGATCGCTTAGATGAAATGCTGAAAACTATTGATTCAGATATTTCGATCGCTATGTCATACGTCAGACGAGCACAAGGATTAACTTTCAAGACGCTAGATAAACGTTTTTCCGGCATCAATAGTGGAACCTTGAAAAGATATATGCAGCAAAGTTACCATTCTATGCGACCTATTCATATTGTGGCCGCCTATTCATGGGTCACAATGGTTCCAATGACTGCATTTTATTATGGCTTCAAACTCAAAGAATTTTACCGTGGAATGGATGACAATGCTGTAGAAGCACTGGTCTGTATTGGGCGTCTACCAACAGAACAATTCAATACTTTTCTGAACATGGTTTGCTATACATTAAGTGAAGAATCACGACGAGAATTCCTCACGTTCAGGGCTGCTATTGAATCAGAGTATGGTGTGATAGAAAACTACAGTAGCTTATTTCCGCCAGCAGTATTAGATATCAATGAATTTGCAATTGATTACTATCATTCAGTTGCAATAACAGTAAAGAGGTTCAGAGAAGAAAACGACATTTCAATTGATACAATATCAAGAGTTCTAGGATTATCAAGATATCAATATGAGGTGTTAGAAAAACCCAATAAAATCATACACTTTCCTGTTTCCATTGGCTTTAGGGTTAAACTTGGTTTTAAGCTCAATACTCATGTCAACTTTACCAGTGAGATGAGGCAATTCCCTGAATTTCACAAACTCAGACAAGTACAACATATTCGAGACTTACTGATAGTCGAGGCTCTAAGAAAGCTAAAATCAAATGAACGGCAATCCATGACTCAAATTTTGACTAGTTTATCAGATATATATAAGTAAAATGTGATATGAAACTTTTCAGTGTAAATGGTCAACTTAAAATGCACAGAGTTTTAAGTTGACCGAATTGGCTATAAGTTTAAAAATAATGTCTGTTAACTAGACAAGTTTTTTAAGGTTTTTTCGATAGCAACAGATGAAGCTGCCTGTGCAATCAAGATTGAAGATAATCTGTCCGGATGTTCTAAATGAATAAAATGGTCTGCGTTTTTAATAATTAAAAAATTGCAATTAATTAATTTTCGTGAAAATTCAAATGCAACTTCCTTAGTTACATATGGATCAAGTTCTCCTACACATATAGTACAAGGGATATTTATATCTTCAACATTTGATGGTTTATGAACTAATAACCTAATGGAGTTTTCAAAAAACACATCAACTCTGTCAGGTGTCATTTTAGATATACTTCTCTCTGTTGCTCTTTGTATGGCCTTATTTTTCGGAATTTCTGGATTATCAACAGATAAAGAACGAGTAAAAACTTTAGCAAATACTTCTGGCCCCTGCATTGCTGCAGCAATCATTTGCTTTGTGGCATAACGACCGGATTTAGGTATACCAGGGACACCGCCGCAAATTGACAGACTGGTAACATACGGCCAGATATTACAAAGCTCGACAGAAATAGCGGTCGCATAAGAAAAAGCGATGATGTGCGCTTTTTTGAGATCCATATACTGGATCAAATCTAACAGCATTAAAGTTTGTTCTCTAATACTGATTGTTGAGTCCAATGGCTTGGTGCGACCAGTACCCGGAACTTCAACAGTTAAACAGTTTATCTCTTGAGAAAATGCTCGAGAAAACGAGTCAACAGATTCGATATCCTGCAAAGCTCCGAGTAAAAAAATGACATACTGTTCCGACTGATTCTTCTTATATAAAGAAAATCTAAATTGATTGTCATTTAAGATAATTTGATTGATTTCCATTGATTTCTCCTTTGATAAATTTGGAGAGCTCAATATAAATCATTCATAAAAAAGGGAGGCTAAGTAACGCTGTTGCTGTGACCTCATGAATACTGATATCAATGTTGGCAGGCTTAATAATAATGAAACAAGACAACTTATCCCACTACCTCGACGACGCAGACCAATCCGTTAAAAACTTTATTGCTTCTCTACTGGATGCGTTTAGCAATCAAATCAAAAAAGAAGATGCTCCACTCGTTCAGCTTGAATATTTTGGGGCGCGAATGGAAGTACGATTACTCGCTTTCGAAGGAGTGTACGACCCATCCAAAGATAACCCGCAATGCACGAAGTTATCTAAAAAGTTGAACCTCATTTTCAAAAGTTAGATCATAAATAGCATCAAAATTATGAGGCTCTTTTTTTCAATAAAAGAGCCCCTATCCTAAAACTTGACATTTTTGCACTCACAACATTTTAAAACATTGTTTAACCACTTCCCCCTAATTATACAGCTTGGTGTTAGTGTTCTATGTCTATCGGTAATTTAAAAGATGGTTCTACTAAATCTTGGATCTGCGAATGCTATCCAAATGAGCGAAGTGATAAGCGTGTTCGCAAGAAATTCACTACCAAGGGAGAAGCTAAAGTCTTTGAATTCTTTGCCGCCAAAGAATGGCGACAAAGTGGTAGCAGAGGATGCTATCTAGCGTTTTTAAAGACATTAAAACGTTTTTAACCTACAGCAGCTCTTTTGCAATCAAATGCAGCAGAAACGTTTCTCGCTCAATGCTCATACCCTTTTTCGGGCTTTCTGCCATGGTCTTCTCATTGTGAGCAATAGCATCGTGAATATTAATCCAAACCGGCTTCATACCATTTTTCTGCTCATAGTCTTCGTAATTGGTTTTGCCTAATTGGCGATTAATTTTGCAGGTGTAGCAATAAGAGAGCATATGCACGACATCGGCATTATCTTTAAACCAAGGGCGAAACTCTTCAAACAGGCCAAATGGTTTAATTGAATGAATATTTTGAGCGCCAGTTTCTTCTTGGAGTTCGCGAACCATAGCCGCGATAATATCTTCACCTTCATCCACACCACCACCTGGAATGGTGTAGTCATGGTAGCGTTCAGTGTAAAGCATCAATATATCTTCACCATCTAAGACTATTGCTCTTGCCGCATTTCGTTGGAAAATAATTTTGTTATCAAGGTGCTCAATATCAGCATGAATTAGGGTGTTAAGGTGTCTCATAGCATTTAGTCATTTTGAATTTTGCTAAAGACTAACATACCAGATACGCAAAAGCCCTGACTGGCAGGGCCTGTTAAGCGCTTTACTGTACGAATAGTAAAAACTAACCATCTGTAGTTATCTGTTTGATTAGCTCTTTTTCAACTTGCTCGGCTTGCTCTATCGCAATTTGACACGTTCCCGCCGCTTGATGCCCACCTCCACCATATTTAAGCATCAGTGCGCCAATATTAGTTTTTGAGCTGCGATCAAAAATCGACTTGCCAGTTGCAAACACAATATTCTGCTTTTGGAATCCCCACATTTTATGGATCGAGATATTACACTGTGGGAACAACGCATAAATGATGAAACGGTTCCCCGCATAGATCGTCTCTTCCGCAGTGAGATCTAGAAATACCAAGTTAGCGTAAACTTTGGCACACCTTTGGATTTGTTGTTTGAACAACGTTTCATGCTCACGGTACAAAGCAATACGTTCTTGTACATCCGGCAAGGCAAGTATGTCGTCGATAGAATGACTTGCGCAATATTCAATCAAATCCATCATCAAATTGTAGTTTGAGATACGGAACTCACGAAAACGCCCTAACCCTGTTCTGGCATCCATTAAGAAGTTCAGCAAATTCCATCCAGTCGAATCTAATACTTCATCACGGCTAAATTGGGCTGAGTCACCTTTATCAACAGCAATGAGCATTTCCTGCCACTCTTGGGGGAAAGTGTTATTACCATCATAATATTCCCATACAACATGAGCCGCAGAAGGAGCGTGTGGGTCGATAATGTGATTAGGACGTTCACCTTCGTTGCGGATCGTTTCTGACAAATGGTGATCAAAAATCAAATGAGCATTGGCAACATAAGGTAGGTTGGTAACAATATCACGATCGGTTGTTTCCACTTTGCCATCTTGCATATCTTTGGGGTGTACAAATAAAATATCATCAATAAGATCAAGCCGTTTTAACAAAACGGCACACACTAAACCATCAAAATCACTGCGTGTCACCAATCGAAATTTACTTTGTTCTTGCTGCGTTTCAGACATAGTTCGTTTCCTTACAAAAGCGCTATTCTCTATTCACCACTAGCCCACCTTCATTGGCATTTCTAAGACAAGTGGATGAGTAATGAGACTAAATTCATGCTTTCCTATCAGCTATACGCTTTAATTCTAGACGACATCGATCTTTTGACAAACTTAACACAATGGTTTTTAAAAAGTTATTCTACAATATCACTACGCCACTCATTGAATATACTCGAGGTCAAATCATGAAAAAAAGCGGTTTATTTTTAGGTGCCATTATTGCTTCTATTGCGCTGATGGGTTGTTCTTCCAACAACTCCGAGCAATATAAAGTAAAAAAATACACGTCAATTTCTAACCCAGCAGCAGTATATTGTGTGCAGCAAAACGGTATGCTGGAAACCGTGACTGAGAATGGTATGCGTGTCACTTATTGTGTATTGTCAGAAGGCAACAAAGTAGAACAGTGGCAATACTATCGCGATCACCATCAAGATAAAGCAAACCAGTAATCTGCACTACGGCCAGCGTATGCTGGCCGTAGTGCAGATTACTGTATCTCGTATTTCTAGGTTAAACTGTTTTTAGAGATGAAAAGATTGAATAACATAAGATGATGCGCACAACGTCTTTCGAAGTAGAATCAAGCTGAAACCGCAGTCAGTAAATCGTTGGGGCTTTTCCAAGAATAAACCCACTCTTTTATGTCATTTCCGCAGGGTGAATGCCATAAACGCTCGCTTTTAGGCTGACTTTCAAGGTAATCATAAAAATCAATGGCTTGCTTATTATCAGCCATCACTTCCAAATAGACACCGCTGTCAGGAAAGTAGTGATTAATCCAAGATACCATCTCTTGAATGAGCTTACGACCGATACCTCGACCTCGGTAGTTTTCGTCAATATGAAGGGATTCAATAATGCTCCCTTTTTCAAAATCATGATTACCAAAAGCGCATATAAAACCACACAATAACCCGCCCTCTTCAATCAATAATACGTGTTGATTAAATGGTGGGTTGATAAGGCGTGTTTGCCAGATCAATAAACGGTCTTCGAGTACATCATTGTCGAGGTATTCTTTGCCCAAAATACCTTGGTAGTGGGTGCGCCAACTCTGTGCATGAAGCTGTGCAATTCGTTCATAATCGCAATATTCAGCTACTTTAATTTCCATATCCTAGTCCTTATTACTTCCTGTAAGGATTATTGTCGCCTTTTATACTATTCGCTTCAAAGGAAAAAGCAAAACATACTGTTCACATTTTACATAAAGATTAGCTAAACTTATTTGACTTACATGTGTGCGCTGATATTCTAGCGAACACATGTAAGCCCAAGGACTTTTTTGTTATGGAATCAAATTCAAAACCACCACTGATATGGTTAAATATTTTTGTGTTTAGCTCGAGCTTTTTGTTGGCTGCTATCGCTGCGCCTTTATATGGATGGCAATTTGGCTATGGTCTCGAGCATTGGTTGTGGTTGGTCGTTTGTTTCTCATTTTGTAATCTTTCCATCACCGCTGGTTACCACCGACTTTGGTCTCATAAAGCCTATGAAGCACACTGGTCTTTGCGGATATTGTTTGCTTTAGGTGGTGCATTTGCACTACAAAATAGTGCACTACATTGGTCTTCTGATCATCGTGTACACCATAAGCATGTCGACAATAATGATAGAGACCCTTATTCAGCAAAACGGGGATTTTGGTTTTCACATATTGGCTGGATGCTACGTGATTATCATAATGACAGCTATGCCGATTACAGCAATTGCCGCGATTTGCAGAAAGATAAAATCGTGATGTGGCAACATAAGCACTACGTTCTCTTAGCCATCATTATGAACTTTGGCGTACCTATTGCCTTAGGGCTGATTTATAACGACGTGATTGGTATGATTCTGGTGGTCGGCGCACTACGCCTGGTTCTTAACCACCACACCACATTTTTTATCAATTCGTTGGCCCACATTTGGGGAACTCAACCGTACACCGATAAAAACACTGCGAAAGACAATGGAATTTTAGCGTTTTTCACTTTCGGAGAAGGCTACCACAACTACCACCATATTTTTGAAAATGACTACCGGAATGGTATTTATTGGTGGCAGTATGATCCGACAAAGTGGTTGATTAAAGTTTGTGCTTGGTTTGGGTTAGCTCGTAAATTGCGCGTTTCTCCTCAATTTAAAGTAGAAAAAGCGAAAGCCTTAATGGCGCTCAAAAATACACAAAAGAAAATCGAGGCACTACCTAACCATCAGCATGTAATGGCGAATATTCAACGTGAATTTGACTCCCTTACTCAGCAATTGCATGAGTACTACGAGTTAAAAAAACAGATCTTAGAAAGTAAAAAACATAATATGGTACGCAAATATGAGCATTCGTTGCTTAAGCTACGTTACCTACAAGTAAAACAGCAATTAGAGCAACAAAGAGCCAATTGGCAGCTTATCGTTCGTCAGTACTCTTAAATTCTATCATGATATTTTAGTGTAACAGGGGCAGCCCTGTTGCACTGACTTTTGTCATCTTTTCCATAAATGACAACACACGAGATATAACCTTACTATTGATATCATCAATAGTTTTAACATCTAAATCCATAACACTATCCCAGAATTTTAAACCAAGCTTCTAAGTGATATTTTTCTTGTTTTAGATCATCTAATGTTCAAGTTACTCTCGTGCTACAACACTCTTTTCTGTAAATTCCTTGTCATAAATTGATACACATTGTTGAACATTTTCATAATTTCAGGAGAGTTAAATGCTGGAGCTTCTCATTGGCTTAGTGGTAACGGTTGCCGTTGGTTACTTCATTGTAAAAGGATACAAACCTGCGGGCGTATTATTGACCGCAGGTATCTTACTGCTTTTATTAACAGGATTATTGGGCTATAAAATTTTGCCTGCCAAAATTGCTTCTACTGGCAACATGGTGACCGACTCGCTTGAGTACGTGAAATATATGCTGCAATACCGTGGGGGTGGCCTAGGTATGCAAATCATGCTGTTGTGTGGTTTTGCGTCGTATATGACTCACATTGGTGCCAATAATGTCGTTGTAAAACAATTTTCTAAGCCTCTTTCAGTGATCAAATCTCCATACGTATTACTTGTTGCGGCTTATATTGTAGCGTGTCTAATGTCATTGGCTGTCAGTTCTGCAACGGGTCTTGGCGTGTTATTAATGGCGACGTTATTCCCAATGATGACCGCAATGGGTATTTCACGCCCGGCAGCAGTTGCCGTTTGTGCGTCGCCTGCAGCGATCATCCTTTCTCCTACTTCTGGCGACGTTGTTATTGCGGCTGAAAAATCAGGCTTACCGTTACACGTATTTGCCGTAGAAACCGTTTTACCTGTATCGATTTGTGCCATCATCGTCATGGCTGCGGCAGCGTTTTTCTGGAATAAATACCTAGATAAGAAAGACAATACACCAATGGAAAAAATTGATGTGTCAGCTATCGAGGTCAATGCCCCAGCCTATTATGCTGCACTACCTTTTCTACCCATTATCGGTGTGTTCTTGTTTAACGGCGAGACTATTGAAGGATTAAGCCTCGATATTTACACCATTGTGGTCGGCTCTATCTTCCTCGGTGCACTGATTGATTTCGTGACTAAACGTTTTAATGGTAAAGAAACCCTGCAAGATCTTGAATCATGTTACGAAGGCATGGCTGAAGCCTTTAAAGGTGTAGTAATGCTGTTAGTCGCAGCTGGTGTATTTGCACAAGGTCTGATGTCTATTGGCGCGATTGATAATCTACTTCATCTTGCTGAATCTGCCGGTGCTGGCGGTGTTGCGCTAATGCTCATTTTAACTGGTTTGACTGTCGCTGCCGCTATTGCAACCGGTTCAGGTAACGCACCATTCTATGCGTTTGTAGAACTTGCGCCTTCTTTAGCTGCTAAATTAGGCATCAACCCAGCGTTTCTGATTATCCCAATGCTTCAAGCTTCAAACCTAGGCCGTACTATTTCACCAGTTTCTGGGGTGGTAGTAGCAACAGCTGGCATGGGGCATATCAGCCCATTTGAAGTGGTAAAACGTACTTCTGTGCCAGTGTTATTAGGCTTGATTACCGTTATTATCGGTACGGTAATACTTGTACCAATGACGGCATAGCACCGCCACCAAAAACTAAGGGCGTTCAATTGAACGCCCTTTTTATAACTGTTTAATTGCTATTGATTATCGCCAAAATACTCTAGATAAAGTATCGTTGCAGCAGTTCTCGAAGGTACTTTCAGCTTTTTCAGCAAACTTTTCATGTGGACTTTTACTGTTGACTCTGAAATAAACAAACGATCCGCGATTTGTTTATTGCGATACCCTTTTGCCACTTCTTTTAATATCTGCATTTCTCGGCTTGTTAAGGCATCAAACACATTTTCATGATCATCACGTTCACTTAAGTAGCGACTTACAAATTGCGAGTACGCCTTTTCACCGCGCGCTGCATCTCTCAATAACTCAATCAGTTCGTCAGGCTCAGTATCTTTTAAAAGATAACCATCAGCGCCTTGTTTAACGATCGCTTCAATATCTGACGCATTATCTGAAACCGTTAGAATGACAATAATGGCATTAGATTCATCGGCTCGCAGAGCTTTGAGCGTGTCTAACCCTGACATGCCCTTCATATTCAAATCGAGCAAAATTAAGTCTGGCTCAGTTTCATGAGCCAATGCTATCGCATCCATACCATTACTAGCTTCAGCTACGATTGCAAAATCATCTTCAAAACTCAGTAGCTGGTTTATACCGCGCCTCATCAAAGGATGATCATCCACCAGCATTACTCTACATGTCGTCACAATGTGTTTCCTTTGAATTCTTAAATTTTAATACAACCTCACATCCCGAACTTGGTGAAGCTATGACCGATAAATCACCATGCAATCGAGCTGCTCTTTCTTGCATAATCGTTAAACCATAGTGATTCAACTTAGCATCATGTTTATCAAAACCGACACCATCATCCTTAATCATAACTACCACATCCTCATCGGATTGATCGCAAAAGATAGTAATTGAATTGGCACTGGCATGTTTAATGGCATTCATCGTTGCTTCGCGGATTAACTGCAATAAATGCACCTGTTGATGTGCGTCTAATCCCATTGAAGATAAGTTATTACTCAGCACTATCTGCGCTGTAGTTTGTGAACCAAGCTGTTCCAGCATCTCTTTTAAAGCCTGACCAAAATTACCTTCGCGTATGGTTAATCTGAACGTGGTTAATAACTCACGCAGTTGGGTATAAGCCCCCGACAAACCTTGGTCGATATCAACAATGATTTGTTTAGTGCTGGCTTCATCTCTGTGTTGATTCTGTCGACCGATGACTCGTTTTAACAAGGATACTTGTATTTTTAGATACGATAGTGACTGAGCTAAAGAATCATGCAGTTCGCGAGCAATCGTGGCACGTTCTTCCATTAAAATCAGTTGCTCGGCTTGCTTTTGAGTTTGATTGTAATAAATAGCCCGCGACAAAATTTGTACGAAGTTATCAATCAATGTTTTATTCGGACAAGGCAAACCGTATTGGATATATAAGTTACCGAGTTGTTTTCCACCAAGGGCCAATAGCAATGGTGACTCACTGCTGCACTCTCCTTGAGACAACACAGTGCTTTTCCCCTCTTCATCATGCACCTCCAACCGAGCAGAAACCACACCTTCCAAACTGACTATGTGTCTTAAAATTGCCTGAAAATTATCTTGGCTAATACGCGATGCTGTTAATTCTTGTGAAGAATTATATAGCACTTGAAGCGACTGGTTTGCATTTTCTAACTTATGAGTTTTTTCGTTAACCGCCTGCTCAAGCCCTCGATATAACTGCCCAAGATCTTTTGCCATTCGGTTAAAAGTACGCGTTAAAATCCCCATCTCATTGTGGCTAGTCACATTCAGTTCAACATCAAAAGAGCGGTTTTGAATCTGTTCACTGGCAGTGACCAATGACCTTAGCGGAACCACCACTTCTTTGCGAATAAAGTGAACGACAAACAGTGATATCCCCAAAACACCACCTAAGCCAATGCCGCCAACCCAAGCAAGTTTAATCAGTTTTTGTTCAGAGAAATGCTGCAACTTGAAAACGAAACCATCAACCTGAGCCACAAATTGAGCGACTTCATCAAGATATTGCGCTTTGTTTTCGCTATTTAAGACCTTTTTTAACTGATGCCAGCGAATGATTAACTGATAGTAATCTTGAGTGATCTCTTTAGGGACAGGCCAACGCTGCAACGCTTTCATCGAAGATGAATACAAAGATTGCTCAAATAAATAAATGTGCGAAGGATAATCTGCCGAGTTACTGTGAATATCATGCGCTAATCGATAGCTTTGCATGCGCATTGACCCCGCCACATTCACCGCTTCCGCATCATTTAGCGACGAGGCCAAAGTAATAATTGCATAACCGGTGATCGCAACCGATAGCAACAAGATCAACGACATTGCTTTAGCAATCGTACTTGTAACCGATTTTCCCGTATTTTGTATCAAAAAATGACTCCCAGTTCATGGCTATAAATATTGTATCCGATTTATACGCAAGCCGTGAAAACCATCCAATATGTGATCACTCGCGTCAGAATTTGTTGATCTAAAACAACATACCCCGCCAATTACCCCCTTGTAGGTATTTATACAAATATGACAAAAACTACAATTTATATATAGATAAATGAAAATTTGTTAAGCACAAGCTAAGCTTTTGTTACTGGTCGTTACATTAAATTCAGGGTGTATAACTTTGGTCGATTTATCAAAAAGACGTTTCTTTGCAAGGCATCATGTTGACGACAATATCGTCCGCCTGCCTTGGATTGCAAAACCAAATGCATTCACTGATGACTGTACCCGCTGCGGACGCTGCTTGGCGGCTTGTGAAACTCGTATTATCACACATGGTGATGGAGGGTTTCCCACGGTTGATTTCCGTATTGATGAATGCACTTTTTGCTATCAATGTGCCGATACCTGTCCTGAGCCTATTTTCAAACCAAGAACAGAAACACCTTGGTTAGCTAAAGCCGCAATAAGCCAAGCTTGCTTAGCAGAACAAAATGTCGAATGTCGCAGTTGTAGCGAAACCTGTGAATTAATGGCGATAAGCTTCAAATTGCAAATTGGCAAGGTCGCACAACCCATTATAAACATCGATGACTGCAATGGATGTGGAGCCTGTGTTTCTCTCTGCCCTACCGCTGCCATCAGTGTAAACCATATTAATAATAATGAGAGATAAGTATGTCGCTCAACGAAGTGCACATTTCAAGCTTAGTCGTTCATGTTGTCCCCGAACACTTAGCCGCTATAAAAGCGCAAATCGAATCGTTTGATAACGCTGAAATTTATGGTGAAAGTCCAGAAGGAAAAATGGTCGTGGTGTTGGAAACCGAAAACCAAGGTTTTGTCACTGACACAATTGATGCGATTGGCAATTTACCGCACGTTCTCAGTACCGTTTTGGTGTATCACCAAATTGAGACGGATCTAGACGAAATGAATACTGACAATGGAAAACAACATTCCCAAATTGAGGGTGAAGTATGAAAATGACAAGACGTGCGTTTGTGAAAGCAAACGCGGCCGCATCGGCTGCTGCCGTTGCAGGAATTAGCTTACCTGCCTCTGCAACTAACCTGATTGCCAGTACAGACCAAACCAAAATTACTTGGGATAAAGCTCCTTGTCGTTTCTGCGGTACAGGTTGCTCGGTGTTGGTCGGTACTCAAAACGGTAAAGTAGTTGCCACGCAAGGTGACCCAGAAGCACCAGTAAACAAAGGGTTGAATTGTATAAAGGGCTATTTCCTTTCAAAAATCATGTATGGGAAAGATCGCCTTGAACAGCCACTACTACGCATGAAAGATGGTCAATACCACAAAGATGGCGACTTCACTCCCGTTTCATGGGATCAAGCTTTCGATGTAATGGCTGATAAATGGAAACAGGCACTGAAAGATAAAGGGCCAACCAGCGTTGGTATGTTTGGCTCTGGTCAATGGACCGTTATGGAAGGTTACGCTGCCGTTAAACTGATGAAAGCCGGTTTTCGTTCCAACAATATCGACCCGAACGCACGTCACTGTATGGCATCGGCCGTTGTCGGTTTTATGCGTAGCTTCGGTATTGATGAACCAATGGGCTGTTATGACGACTTCGAACATGCTGACGCATTCGTGCTTTGGGGTTCAAACATGGCAGAAATGCACCCTGTGCTTTGGACTCGTATCACTGACCGCCGTTTAAGTCACCCACATGTTAAAGTCAACGTTCTATCGACTTACTACCATCGTTCTTTCGAATTGGCTGATAACGGTTACATTTTCCACCCTCAATCTGACCTTGCTATTGCCAATTTTATTGCCAACTACATCATTCAAAACGATGCGGTAAACTGGGATTTCGTCAATAAGCACACCAACTTCAAGCAAGCGACTACCGACATCGGTTATGGTCTGCGTGATGAACATCCACTGCAAAAAGCAGCAAAAAATGCTAACTCTGGCGATATGACGACCATCAATTTTGAAGAGTACAAAGCTTCTGTTGCCCCTTATACCGTCGAAAAAGCATCAGAATTATCTGGCGTTGCACCAGATAAGTTGATTGCACTCGCCAAACAATATGCAGATCCAAACATTAAAGTTATGTCGCTGTGGACCATGGGTATGAATCAGCACACCCGCGGTGTTTGGATGAATAGCCTTGTGTACAATATCCACTTATTAACGGGCAAAATCGCGACTCCAGGCAACAGTCCATTCTCGTTAACGGGTCAACCTTCAGCTTGCGGTACTGCGCGTGAAGTGGGTACCTTTGCTCACCGCCTGCCTGCTGACATGGTGGTCGCCAACCCAAAACACCGTGCTATTGCTGAAAAAACATGGAAACTACCGGAAGGCACCATTCCACCAAAGCCAGGCTTCCATGCTGTACTGCAAGATCGCATGTTGAAAGATGGCAAGCTCAACGCTTATTGGGTCCAATGTAACAACAACATGCAAGCTGGCCCAAACATCAACGAAGAACGTTTGCCAGGTTATCGTAACCCAGAAAACTTTATTGTCGTTTCTGACCCGTATCCAACAGCAACCGCGCAAGCAGCTGACCTTATTCTTCCAACTGCAATGTGGATAGAAAAAGAAGGCGCTTACGGTAATGCTGAGCGTCGTACTCAAGCTTGGTATCAACAAGTGGGCACGGTCGGTGAAGCTAAATCTGACTCATGGCAAGTGATGGAGTTCTCTAAACGCTTCAAAGTAGAAGAAGTGTGGCCAGAAGAACTGCTCGCCAAAGCGCCAGAATACCGTGGTAAAACTCTGTTTGAAATACTATTCAAAAATGGACAAGTTGACCAATTCCCAATTGAAGAAGCTCGTGAATTGAATGACGATGCTCATCACTTTGGTTTCTACGTACAAAAAGGGCTATTTGAAGAATACGCTAGCTTTGGACGTGGTCACGGTCACGATTTAGCACCTTACGATACCTATCACAAAGTGCGTGGACTACGCTGGCCTGTGGTTGATGGTAAAGAAACACTATGGCGCTTTAAAGAAGGCTCGGATCCTTACGCGAAGAAAGGCTCTGACTGGGATTTCTATGGTAAACCTGACGGTAAAGCGTGGATCATTTCAGCCCCTTACGAAGCACCACCAGAAACGCCTGATGCTGAATTCGACTTGTGGTTATGTACCGGTCGTGTACTGGAACATTGGCACACTGGCACCATGACGCGTCGTGTACCTGAGCTGTATAAAGCCGTACCAGATGCATTGTGTTATCTCCATCCTGAAGATGCAAAATCACGAGGTCTTCGCCGTGGTGATGAAGTACTGATTTCAAACAAACGCGGTGAGGTTCGAGTACGAGTTGAAACTCGTGGTCGTAACCGCCCACCTCAAGGCTTAGTATTTGTACCGTTCTTTGATGCTCGCATTCTTATTAACAAGCTGATCTTAGACGCGACGGATCCACTATCGAAGCAAACTGACTTCAAAAAGTGTCCAGTTAAGATCACCAAAGTGGCATAAGCCCGTTAACGAATGTATCGGCTGCCACAGCGCAGCCGCTCAAAGAATGAGCCATTAGGCGGAGAATTTTAAGATGAAAAAACTACTAATCGCGCTTTTATCTGTCAGTGCATTACTTGTTGGGGTAGCTCAAGCTCAGCTTGAAAACCCTGGCGGCACTGGTGGGCTTGAATCTTTACGAGGCGCAACACAACTGGAAGATACTCGCCCTGCGGACGATTTTAAACACTACCCTCGTGACCATGCGTTAGAGAGTGAATACGTGTACCAGCCACCACTCATTCCGCACAATATTCGCGGCTATGAAGTGTCATTAAATGCTAATAAATGTCTCTCTTGCCATAGCTGGAAAAACGCAAAAGAGATGGGAGCGACAAAAATCAGCGTCACTCACTATGTGAACCGTGATGATGCCGTATTAGCGGACGTGTCACCGCGCCGTTACTTCTGTTTGCAGTGCCACGTTCCCCAAGCCGATGCAAAACCATTGGTTGAGAACGAATTTAAACCTGTTGATTCGCTACGCTAATCATAGCCATAAATACAGCATAAGAGGCTATATATGAAATTACTGAAAGCGTTTTGGAAGCGACTAACAAGCCCGAGCAAGGCTGCCGTTGGCATTGTCTTGTTTATGGGCTTTGCGGGCGGGCTTCTATTCTGGGGAGCATTCAACACTGGTATGGAAGCCACCAACACTGAAGAGTTTTGCTCAGGTTGCCACGCTCCTATCGTCGCTGAAATCCAAGAAACAATACACTATTCAAACCGTTCAGGTGTAAGAGCTATCTGCTCTGATTGCCACGTACCGCATGAATGGACAGACAAAATTGTACGTAAAGTACAAGCTTCAAAAGAACTGTTTGCTCATTACGTATTAGGAACAATTAGCACACCAGAAAAATTCCAAGCACGTCGCGCTCATTTAGCGGAACGAGAGTGGTCGCGCTTGAAAAGTAATGACTCGCTTGAATGTCGTAACTGCCATGAGTTTGAGTTCATGGACTTCTCTGAACAGGGTCCACGTAGTGTTGAGCAACACTCGACAGCACTTGCTTCTGGTGAAAAAACGTGTGTAGATTGCCACAAAGGCATCGCTCATAAACTACCAGACATGCAAGGTGTTGAAGGCTGGCAATAGAAGGATTAACCCATGAGTACATTAGAATCGGTTATTTGGCATATCCTAGGTTACAGCGCTATGCCCGTTATTATCTTCAGCGGTTTTGCAGTTGTTGCCGCTTTTTCGATATGGTTACTATCACTAGGTAAAGACAAATAGCGATCAAAGAAAGAGATTATAATATTAAGCCACCGACTTTCGGTGGCTTTTTTATTCAGGTTGCGCAATCCATAGTTTGCAAAAATCACTGTAACCCGTTTTACGCACTTGTATCCCCTGAACTTGTTGAGTACGAGTTATCTCATCTTTCCCCCAAAATAGAGGAACATAGTGATGAGAAAGGTACAAATCTCTTTCAATTCCAAGTAACGCATTCAGTGGTTCGGCTGAGCACAGCGCTTGATCAATGCGTACCGAGTGCTGCTTGAAATCTTGATGTGAGAATAGAAAACGTAAGCCAGAGCTAGTTAATAACCATTCATATATACCCGTGATCATTGAAGATGCTTGATTTTCAATAGAATCAGGATCATGCTACAAACCATGAAAATCACACTGACTCCTCAACAGAAACTGCAACTCGAACAGATGCACGACATTGAGCGTG
>NZ_SJFM01000037.1:0-30436 GCF_029478545.1 Vibrio sp. 1180_3 | reverse complement strand
CGTTGTCATGTTCAGCCTATTGAAGCTAACCATTTAAATAATGGCAGGGCTACCTGGATTCGAACCAGGGAATGGCGGCATCAAAAGCCGCTGCCTTACCGCTTGGCGATAGCCCTGCAAGATGATTACTCATCTAAATAATGGTGCGGAAGGAGAGACTTGAACTCTCACACCTTGCGGCGCCAGAACCTAAATCTGGTGCGTCTACCAATTTCGCCACTTCCGCAACTTATTCTGTAGATTAACTGGTAATTGGAGAACCAATTAATCGTTGTATATGGTGGCTACGACGGGATTCGAACCTGTGACCCCATCATTATGAGTGATGTGCTCTAACCAACTGAGCTACGTAGCCATTAAAAAAATGGTGCGGAAGGAGAGACTTGAACTCTCACACCTTACGGCGCCAGAACCTAAATCTGGTGCGTCTACCAATTTCGCCACTTCCGCAACTTATTCTGTAGATTAACTGGAAATTGGAGATCCAATCAATCGTTGTCATGTTCAGCTTATAGAAGCTAACCATTTAAATAATGGCAGGGCTACCTGGATTCGAACCAGGGAATGGCGGCATCAAAAGCCGCTGCCTTACCGCTTGGCGATAGCCCTGCAAGATGATTGCTCATCTAAATAATGGTGCGGAAGGAGAGACTTGAACTCTCACACCTTGCGGCGCCAGAACCTAAATCTGGTGCGTCTACCAATTTCGCCACTTCCGCAACTTATTCTGTAGATTAACTGGAAATTGGAGATCCAACCAATCGTTGTCATGTTCAGCGTGTTAAAGCTAACCATTTAAATAATGGCAGGGCTACCTGGATTCGAACCAGGGGATGGCGGCATCAAAAGCCGCTGCCTTACCGCTTGGCGATAGCCCTGCAAGATGATTGCTCATCTAAATAATGGTGCGGAAAGAGAGACTTGAACTCTCACACCTTGCGGCGCCAGAACCTAAATCTGGTGCGTCTACCAATTTCGCCATTTCCGCAAATTATTGTTAGATAATCGAGATGGTGCGGAAGGAGAGACTTGAACTCTCACACCTTACGGCGCCAGAACCTAAATCTGGTGCGTCTACCAATTTCGCCACTTCCGCAGCTCGATATCTATAAGCTACCCACTAACGCGAATAACTGAATTATGGTGGCTACGACGGGATTCGAACCTGTGACCCCATCATTATGAGTGATGTGCTCTAACCAACTGAGCTACGTAGCCATGTTTTTGGAGCGAGACAATATAATACAATCTCAATCCGAGTGCCAATATTTTTTCAAATACAACACTTTTGAAAATGGCAGGGCTACCTGGATTCGAACCAGGGGATGGCGGCATCAAAAGCCGCTGCCTTACCGCTTGGCGATAGCCCTGCAAGATGATTACTCATCTAAATAATGGTGCGGAAGGAGAGACTTGAACTCTCACACCTTGCGGCGCCAGAACCTAAATCTGGTGCGTCTACCAATTTCGCCACTTCCGCAACTTTCCTAAAGGTTTTCATTCTGAAAGTTCAGAAAAAACACTTAGGAAATGGTGGCTACGACGGGATTCGAACCTGTGACCCCATCATTATGAGTGATGTGCTCTAACCAACTGAGCTACGTAGCCATTTTCCTTTTTTGCTCTCTTTTTTAAGTTTTGCTTAACGTTGAGAACGGAGCGCATTATGCGGATATGGCTTAGGAGCGTCAATAGTTTTTTTGAATAAATTCTCTGAAAATAGCCGTTCGAACTTTTTTTGAACAAAGAGACGTGTTTGTGATCAAAAACAGGCACTAATACGGCAATCTTATTTGTTTTTACTAGGCCTCACGGGAAGGTCTGCTTTGTAGAAAAAACAAAAAAGCCAACACAAACTGCTGGCTTTTAAAGGGGTGTTAAACACTGATTAACGAGTTATTTACACGTTGAAACGGAAGTGGATAACATCGCCATCTTTTACGATGTAATCTTTACCTTCAAGACGCCATTTACCTGCTTCTTTTGCGCCGCTTTCACCGTTATATTGGATGAAATCATTGTAACCAACCACTTCAGCTCGAATGAAGCCGCGTTCAAAGTCGGTGTGAATTTTCCCCGCTGCTTGTGGCGCGGTTGCACCGACAGGAATTGTCCATGCTCGAACTTCTTTAACACCTGCTGTAAAGTAGGTTTGTAGAGTCAGTAGTTCATAACCAGAACGGATCACGCGGTTTAGGCCAGGTTCTTCAATGCCGAGATCTTCTAAAAATTCTTCACGATCTTCATCGTCAAGTTCAGAAAGCTCTGATTCAATGGCCGCGCATACAGCAACAACAACGTTATTCTCTTTTTCAGCAAATTCACGCACAGCATCAAGATACGGGTTGTTATCGAAACCGTCTTCACTAACGTTTGCGATGTACATGGTTGGTTTTAACGTTAGGAAATTCAGGTAACCGACCGCTACTAATTCTTCTTTTGAAAGATTAACCGTACGAGCCATGCCACCTTCAGTAAGAACTGGCAGAAGTTTTTCTAGAACAGCTAGTTCAAATTTAGCATCTTTATCACCGCCTTTAGCTTTTTTTGCTTGGCGTTGCATTGCTCGTTCGCAGCTATCTAGGTCAGCCAGTGCTAGTTCTAGGTTGATAACTTCAATATCTTCAATCGGTGAAACTTTACCTGCAACGTGCACGATGTTTTCATTCTCAAAACAACGAACAACGTGGCCGATAGCGTCAGTTTCACGGATGTTAGCTAGGAATTTATTTCCTAAGCCTTCACCTTTAGATGCACCAGCAACAAGGCCTGCGATATCTACGAATTCCATCGTGGTCGGTAGAATACGCTCAGGATTTACGATTTTTGCCAGAGCATCAAGACGAAGGTCTGGAACTGGAACCACACCGGTGTTTGGCTCGATAGTACAAAACGGGAAGTTTGCAGCTTCGATACCCGCTTTAGTAAGTGCATTAAACAATGTTGATTTGCCCACGTTTGGTAGACCAACGATGCCACATTTAAAACCCATGACTGTAACCTTATTCTGCTTTGAACGTATGTAAGCGATTTTGTGCTTTAGTTAAACCATCTTTTAGTAAAATATCGAAGCAGCGAACGGATTCATCTACTACGGCTTCTAGGCACTCTTGCTCTTTGGCTGGTGCCTTACCTAAAACATAGCCTGCTACTTTATCTTTGTGCCCCGGATGACCAATGCCGATCCGAAGACGATAGAAATCTTTGCTATTCCCCAGTTTGCTAATCGTGTCGCGAAGCCCATTGTGCCCACCATGACCACCACCCATTTTAAATTTAGCGATACCGGGCGGTAGGTCGAGTTCATCATGTGCGACCATTATTTCTTCAGGTTTGATCTGATAAAACTTAGCCACAGCAGCAACGGCTTTACCCGATAAATTCATGAAAGTTGTCGGGATAAGTAAACGTAGATCTTCACCGTTAACTAGAATACGACCAGTAAGTCCGAAGAATTTGGCTTCATTTTTCAATGTAACATTGTGTACTCGGGCTAACTCTTCTACTACCCAAGCGCCAGCATTGTGTCTGGTTTTGGCGTATTCAGGACCAGGATTCGCCAGTCCAACAAGGAGTTTGATTTGTTGACTCAAGGTTAGGATCTCTTAGGAATATCAAAAGCGCGGTATGATAGCACAAAATAGAGATGGTGCGAGACGCGAAAATAACAGATAAAAAAAGCACTTCATTTTGGCATGAAGTGCTTGATAGATGTGTTCTGTTAGTAACTAAACGCGGTTTAGTTAAACATTGCTGAGATAGATTCTTCGTTACTAATGCGACGAATAGCTTCTGCAAGCATGCTTGATAGCGTTAGTTGTGTCACTTTACCTGTTGCTGCCATCTCTTTAGATAGAGTAATAGAGTCAGTAACGATTACTTGGTCTAACACTGAGTTCTTGATGTTTTTCGCAGCATTGCCAGAGAATACAGCGTGAGTTGCGTAAGCAAATACGCGTTTTGCTCCACGCTCTTTAAGTGCTTCTGCTGCTTTACATAGTGTACCGCCGGTGTCGATCATATCATCAACGATAACGCAGTCGCGGCCTTCAACATCCCCGATAAGGTTCATCACTTCTGAAACATTTGCACGTGGACGACGTTTATCAACAATAGCGATATCGATGTCACCAAGCGCTTTTGCTGTTGCACGAGCGCGAACCACGCCACCAAGGTCAGGTGATACGACAACTGGATCTTCTAAACCGCGAGATCTCATATCTTCAAGCAGTACTGGGGTACCGAAGATATTGTCAACTGGTACATCGAAGAAGCCTTGGATTTGCTCTGCATGTAGGTCGATAGTGAGAACGCGGTCAACACCAACGTTAGAAAGGAAATCTGCAACAACTTTTGCAGTGATTGGTACACGGGCAGAACGCACACGGCGATCTTGACGAGCATAACCAAAATATGGGATGACAGCAGTAATACGGCCTGCTGAAGCACGGCGCATTGCATCAATCATCACTACTAATTCCATTAGGTTGTCATTAGTAGGAGCACAAGTAGATTGAATAATAAATACATCGCTACCACGAACATTTTCGTTGATTTGCACTGCAACTTCGCCGTCAGAAAAGCGAGAAACAGTAGCATCACCAAGAGAGATGTATAGACGTTCAGCAATACGTTGGGCTAGTTCAGGTGTGGCGTTACCAGCAAATAGCTTCATATCAGGCACGGTGGAAACCTCAGGGTTGCGTCCAGTTTTTAAATAGGTTGGGTTTATATCGACATTTATCATCGATATTGGGCCGATTGGTATTCAGCCAGCGTCTCTTTCAGTGGCGAAATGTTACGCCCGAGGGCGACAAACGCAGAGACGGTGTCAGGAAGTTTAGCAAGGACAGACTCAGCTTCTTTCTTGCTTGAAAATTCTGCAAAAACGCAAGACCCTGTCCCAGTCAATCTTGACGGCGCGTATTGTAGCAGCCATGAAAGTTGCTTATCAACCTCTGGGTACAGCATTCGGACAATTTTTTCGCAATCGTTTTCGTAAGGCAGTTCAAGAAGCGTTGCTAGCTCTCGCTTTGGCGTGTTTCTTATCAATTGTGGGTGAGAAAATATATCTTTGGTTGCAATGCTGACATTCGGTCGAATCACTAGGTAAACTTTTTCATCAGGTTCAGTTTGGGTCAGTTTTTCACCAACACCTTCGGCAAACGCAGCGAAGCCATGCACAAAAACGGGCACATCGGCACCGAGATGCAGGCCAATTTCGGCAAGTTCTGCATCACTTAAATGAGTTTGCCATAGATAATTGAGCGCAACTAAAACCGTCGCGGCATTGGAAGAGCCGCCACCAATACCACCGCCCATCGGTAGTACTTTAGTTAATTGGATATCAGCACCAAATGAACAGTTAGTCTGTTTTTGTAATGCATTTGCTGCTTTCCAGATCAAATTATCCGTTAATGAGACACCTGGAAGGTTTGGTGTTAGCGTAATTTCCCCCGATAAATTTGCCGTGATGGTGAGTTCATCGCCAAAGTCGAGAAATTGAAACAGAGTTTGAAGTTCGTGATAGCCGTTATCTCTTTGCCCTGTGATATAAAGAAATAAGTTAAGTTTTGCTGGAGAAGGCCAACGTGTCGCTTTGGTTATCATGGTGTCAATATCCATTTAGAGATAACAATGTTTAATGATGTATTTGCCTGTTTTAATTTCATTTTGCTCGGTAGTGGAATGGTTTGGTCGGCAAATTGTTGAAATTGGTATTGTTGATAATCTAAATGCCATGGTGTTGCCGCAATGGTTTTATCTACAAACGCGAGAGTATTTGAGTCATTGAGTTGGTAGCTATCGGCTTGATTGGGTAACCCTAATAGCCAATATTGTAACTGTTCAATTGGGATTTCTAACCCCGTGAGTTGATAGACTAGTGCATCGGCATTTACAGCGCTTAATACTTGGTCATCATACGTTTCTGCGGTGGCACCTTGTGGAGTGATAGATAAATTCAGTACGGTTTGCCCAAGAAAGGTAGATAGACGTAACTGGCTGCTATCTTGCTGCTTTTGCCAGAAAAAATTCAGAGATTGTCGCTGTTGTGGTGAGATGTAACCTAACTTGCCGGAAACTTGATATTGAGTGATTTTCTGTAACTGCTGCTGATGTGACAGCCATTCAACAGAGGTTATCTGTTCAGGTAGGCTTGAACAGCCAAAGAGAACGCCGAAAGTAAAGAAGGCGATAATAAGTCGTTTAACGTGATTCATGTATGCTCGTTATTTACGCAGTTAA
This sequence comes from Vibrio sp. 1180_3, assembly GCF_029478545.1. Taxonomy (NCBI): domain Bacteria; kingdom Pseudomonadati; phylum Pseudomonadota; class Gammaproteobacteria; order Vibrionales; family Vibrionaceae; genus Vibrio; species Vibrio sp. 1180_3. The sequence goes on along the minus strand of NZ_SJFM01000037.1, from coordinate 24,190 downwards.
AGGGTAAAAACAGCATTACTATATCATTGATCTCACGAAGTCGGGAAAACAAATCCCTGTTGCCCTTTCATTAAAACAGGGCATAAAGTAAAATTCCGCACCTATTTCTATTTCATGAATCTGAGAACCTTCTATAGATGTCCTTGCTTGCTATTGGAATTAATCACAATACAGCGTCGGTAGAACTGCGAGAAAAAGTGGCGTTTGGCCCTGATAAATTGTCAGATGCCTTACAGCAGCTGGCATCCAGTTCCAGCGTCGAAGGTAGCGTTATTTTGTCTACCTGCAACCGAACTGAAATTTATTGTGATGTGAAATCATCAAGCAAAAGTAAGGTTATTGATTGGTTATCTCAGTTTCATCAGGTGAGTCCTGAAGAGCTAAAACCGAGCTTGTACATTCATGAAGAGCAGGCGGCGATTCGCCATTTGATGCGTGTGTCCTGTGGTTTAGATTCTCTCGTTTTAGGTGAACCACAGATTTTAGGACAAGTGAAACAAGCCTATTCTGATGCGCGCGACAATAACGCGGCAGATTCTGCGATTGAAAAACTTTTCCAAAAAGCATTTTCTGTCGCGAAACGTGTGCGCACTGAAACTGAAATTGGTGGCAGCGCCGTTTCGGTTGCGTATGCCGCTTGCACGTTAGCAAAACAGATTTTTGAATCACTTTCAGATTCAACCGTGCTGTTAGTGGGGGCTGGCGAAACTATTGAATTAGTTGCGAAACACTTGGCTGGGCATAATTGCAAACGTATGATCGTGGCTAACCGAACTCGTGAGCGAGCGATGAATTTGGCGAATCAATTTGCGGCTGAAGTGATTGCTCTTAATGAAATTCCTGACTATCTCGCGCATGCCGATATTGTGATCAGTTCCACTGCAAGCCCGCTACCGATTATCGGTAAAGGGATGGTGGAAACGGCGATCAAAGCTCGTCGTCATCAGCCTATGCTATTGATTGATATCGCGGTTCCTCGTGATATTGAATCGCAAGTGGGTGATTTGAGTGATGCGTATTTGTATACCGTTGATGACTTGCAGTCGATCGTCGACAGTAATATGCAGCAGCGTAAGGTTGAAGCGATTCAAGCTGAAGCGATAGTCAGCGAAGAAAGTGCAGCCTTTATGAGTTGGATGCGCTCCTTACAGGCTGTTGACAGCATAAGAGAATACCGTCACTCCGCGAACGAAGTTCGTGAAGAACTGCTGACTAAAAGCTTACAAGCATTGGCTGCAGGGGCAGATCCTGAAAAAGTGTTACTTGAATTTAGCAACAAGCTCACCAACAAATTAATCCATATACCAACTCGAGCACTGCAAAGTGCGGCAGAGTTAGGTGAACCGGCTAAATTGGCCATTATTAGACAAAGTTTGGGTCTAGACGACCCTCGCTAATCCGTCATTCCGAGTTAAAGAAGAAACTATGAAAGCGTCGATTTTAGTTAAGCTTGAATCCCTTGTTGAGCGTTATGAAGAAGTTCAACATCTACTTGGTGATCCAACTGTCATTGGTGACCAAAATAAATTCCGTACTTTGTCTAAAGAGTACTCTCAGCTTGAAGAAGTCACTAAGTGTTTTCAAGCCTATCAGCAAGCGCAAGAAGATCTGCTTGCCGCTGAAGAGATGACTAAAGAAGATGATGCAGAAATGCGCGAAATGGCTCAAGAAGAGATCAAGGAAGCCAAAGCCGCGATTGAAAAACTGACGGATGAATTACAAATTCTATTGTTACCAAAAGATCCAAATGATGACCGTAACTGCTTCCTTGAAATTCGTGCTGGCGCAGGTGGTGACGAAGCTGGGATTTTCGCTGGTGATCTATTCCGCATGTACAGCCGCTATGCAGAGAAAAAAGGGTGGCGTATTGAAGTGATGTCGGCCAGTGACGCTGAACATGGTGGCTATAAAGAAATGATTGCTAAAGTGAGCGGCGACGGTGCTTATGGCGTATTGAAGTTTGAATCTGGTGGTCACCGCGTACAGCGCGTTCCTGCGACAGAATCTCAAGGTCGTGTACATACCTCGGCATGTACGGTTGCGATCATGCCTGAGATCCCAGAAGCGGAACTGCCAGAAATCAAAGCCAGTGATTTGAAAATTGATACCTTCCGCTCTTCTGGTGCGGGTGGTCAGCACGTTAACACCACAGATTCTGCTATTCGTATTACTCACTTACCAACAGGAACTGTGGTTGAGTGCCAAGATGAGCGCTCACAACATAAGAACAAAGCGAAAGCGATGGCTGTGCTTGCTGCGCGTATCGCCAAAGCCGAAGAAGCCAAGCGTGCTGCGGAGGTATCTGATACCCGTCGTAACTTATTGGGTTCTGGTGACCGTAGTGACCGTATCCGTACTTATAATTACCCACAAGGCCGTGTTTCAGACCACCGTATTAACTTAACTATTTACCGCTTAAACGAAGTGATGGAAGGTGATTTGCAAAGTTTGATTGATCCAATCATTCAAGAATTCCAAGCAGATCAACTTGCTGCGTTAGCGGATCAAAACTAATTCGATGTCTACACCTAGCATTGAAATTGTTCTGAAAGCGGCAACGACTCAACTCCAAGAAAGCGGTAGTGATTCACCTTCTGTCGATGCCGCTGTTCTGATGTGCCATGTGCTCGACAAACCACGTTCATACTTATTAACGTGGCCAGAAAAGCTATTGACAGCAGAACAGCAACAGCATTTCGAACAGCTGTTGAGTCGTCGTTTTGCTGGCGAACCTATTGCCTATATTGTCGGGGAGCGTGAGTTTTGGTCATTGCCGCTCAAGGTTGCGCCATCAACCTTAATTCCTCGCCCGGATACCGAACGTTTGGTTGAGGTGGCGTTAGCTAAAAGCAATCAGATTGATGGTGATATCCTTGACCTTGGTACCGGCACTGGGGCGATTGCGCTTGCGCTTGCCTCTGAACTGCCAGGGCGCAGAGTGGTTGGCGTTGATTTACGTCCAGAAGCACAAGCTTTGGCTACAGAGAATGCACAGTGTTTGGCTATTACTAACGTCACTTTTTTACAAGGTAGCTGGTTTGAACCTATTGAGCCCGGTACAAAGTTTGCTTTGATTGTCTCAAACCCACCCTATATCGAAGAAAATGATCCGCATTTGACTCAAGGTGATGTACGTTTCGAGCCTTTAAGTGCTTTAGTGGCCAAAGATAATGGTTTAGCTGACATCAAATACATTACCGAATATGCTCGTGGTTATTTGCAACCTCAGGCTTGGTTGGTGTTTGAACATGGCTACGATCAAGGTCAAGCCGTAAGAGAGATATTGGTATCACTGGGTTATCATAACGTAGTGACAGAAAAGGATTACGCTGGTAACGATCGAGTAACACTCGGTCAATATCGGTGTTTATAAGAGAGAATAATATGTACGAAGGATTAAAACATTTTCATCTACTCACTATTTGTATCAGTGCGTTACTGCTTTCGGTGCGTTATGGCTTGATGATGGCCAATTCAGCTTGGTTGCAACACCCATTTCTAAAACGTTTCCCACATATTGTTGATTCATTATTACTGCTGTCAGGGATAGCTTTGGTGGTGATGTCTGGTTTCATTCCATTCACTCCAGCAGCACCTTGGATGACAACGAAATTGACCTGTGTTTTAGCCTACATTGCGTTAGGTTTCTTTGCCTTGAAATTAGGTCGCAATAAGTTACTACGTAGTTTCGCATTTTTCGGGGCTTTGGGTTGGCTTGTAATGGCTGGCAAAATTGCCGTAACCAAAACCCCTATGTTTTTCGGTTGATAGCATTAGAGCAACAGTATGTTTGAATTGTTCGACGAAGATTTTGATGCCATGGAATTGGTTGAAGGTGCACTTGCATTAAATAAAGCAGTCAACCCTGAGACAAAAGAGATATGGGCAGAGCAAGAGCTAGCGCGTCTATTGACGGATGCGAAACAGGCCTTGGCGCAAGTCTGCGATGAAAAACAGCGTTTTGAGGTATTATTGCGTCTTTTCTATCACGAGTGGGGATTTACTGGTGATCGTGATACCTACTATGAATCGCGAAATGCTTTCATTGATAAAGTGCTTGAACGACGTAAAGGTATTCCCGTGAGCCTTGGGGCGATATTGCTTTATTTTGCGAGTAAATTAGGCTTTCCGCTACAGGGAATTACTTTTCCAACTCAGTTTTTATTAGAACTGCGCTGGCCTGGTGAAGCGCCGATCTACATTAATCCTTTTAGCGGTGAAACGGTGTCCTTACATACGCTAAAAGCATGGCTCATTGGTCATAAAGGCACTCGTTTTAAGCTAACTCCCAAGCACTTAGAAGTCGCAGACAACCCAACTATAATTGGCCGTTGGCTAGCATTACTTAAAAGCGCACTACTAAGGGAAGAACACTATACTTTGGCTTTGCGTTGTACAGACCTAGCATTGACGTTTGTTCCTGATGACCCTTACGAGATCCGCGATAGAGGTTTTATCTATCAACAGCTAGACTGTCATCAAATTGCGCTATCGGATTACCAATACTTTATTGATAACTGCCCAAATGATCCGGCAGCAGAATTACTAAAAAACCAAGTTGATGCATTAAGCACTAGAGCGATTACGCTGCATTAACGGCCAAATAAGAGAGAAATAAGATGGAACAAAAAATCGTCCACGTTGGTGATATTCCAGTAGCTAACGATAAACCGTTTACTCTGTTTGCTGGAATGAACGTGCTTGAATCACGTGATTTAGCAATGCAAATCTGTGAGCATTACGTAAAAGTGACTGAAAAATTAGGAATTCCTTACGTTTTTAAAGCCTCTTTTGATAAAGCGAACCGCAGTTCAGTGCATTCCTACCGTGGTCCGGGCTTAGAAGAAGGGATGAAAATCTTTCAAGAGCTAAAAGATACGTTTGGTGTGAAAATCATTACTGATGTTCATAACGAAGCTCAAGCCAAACCTGTTGCTGAGGTTGTCGATGTTATCCAACTTCCTGCGTTTCTTGCTCGTCAGACTGACTTAGTGGAAGCAATGGCTAAAACTGGTGCTGTTATTAACGTTAAAAAACCACAGTTTATGAGCCCTGGACAAGTAGGCAACATTGTTGAGAAATTTGCTGAGTGTGGCAATGACAAAGTCATTCTTTGTGAACGTGGTGCTTGTCATGGTTACGATAACCTCGTTGTCGACATGCTAGGTTTTGGCGTGATGAAAAATGTGACAAACGGCAGCCCAATCATTTTTGATGTTACCCATTCATTGCAAATGCGCGATCCATCTGGTGCAGCTTCTGGAGGCCGACGTGAACAAACGGTTGAATTAGCTAAAGCTGGTCTAGCAACCGGTATTGCTGGTCTTTTCATTGAGGCTCACCCGAATCCTGATAAAGCGCGTTGTGATGGTCCGTCAGCATTACCGTTGGATAAACTTGAGCCATTTTTAGCGCAAATGAAAGCGCTCGATGATTTGATCAAGAGCTTTGCACATATCGAGATTAAATAGCGCTATCGGTTATACATCGATAACGCTACATATCATGAGGCAAGTATTCAATTAGCCTATTCTTTGACCGCCATTCTGGTGGTCAATTTTTTATCTGATGTTTTCTAAGTCTGTTTATTTTGTAATACCATTCTCATTACTTCGGTTTTTGCCCGCTATATCAGTAAAACGATTGCCTGTGATCTATTGGAATATGATGTGTAACTAGCGTGAACCGTTACACTTTATTTATCGTTTTATAGTGATCAATTCTACATAAATATGAAATCGAGCTGTCACGTGTGACGTGTTAATTTAAACTGGTTCAAGTTTTATCGGTGCGGCTAACCTTGACTTTTCAAATGGTTGGCCATCGACACCTTCACATGCAGTGGTTAACTAAAGTTCAAAGGTATGACAATGAAACAACGCCTTATTCTAAAAACAGCGCTCAGCGCAGCAATTCTTGCAACCTTAGCGGGTTGCGCAACTCAACCAACTCACGAATGGCAACAGGACACGACTTACAAACTGACCGTTCTTCACACCAACGATCACCATGGCCGATTCTGGCAAAATAAATATGGTGAGTATGGTATGGCAGCACGTAAAACGCTGATTGATGATCTTCGCTCTGAAATTGAAGCTCAAGGTGGCAGTGTTCTTCTTCTTTCTGGCGGTGATATTAACACCGGTGTTCCTGAGTCTGACTTGCAAGATGCAGAGCCTGATTTCAAAGGCATGAGTAAAATTGGTTATGACGCGATGGCGTTAGGTAACCACGAATTTGATAACCCACTTGATGTGTTATTCAAGCAAAAAGAGTGGGCGAACTTCCCGATGCTGTCTGCCAACATTTATGACAAAGCAACGGGTAAACGCTTATTCCAACCGTATCAAATGTTTGATAAGCAAGGCGTAAAAATCGCCGTTATCGGTTTGACCACCGAAGATACGGCAAAAATCGGTAACCCTGAGTTTATCAGTGGTATTGAGTTCCGTGATCCAAAAGAAGAAGCGAAGAAATTAATTGCTGAGATTGAGAAAAGCGAAAAACCGGATCTCATTTTTGCTGTGACACATATGGGTCACTATGAAAATGGTCAGCGTGGTGTAAATGCTCCCGGTGATGTTGCATTGGCTCGCTATTTAGATGAAGGTTCACTTGACATGATTGTCGGTGGTCACTCGCAAGAGCCTGTATGTATGGAAGGCCCTAACGTTGTCAGTAAAACCTTTAAGCCTGGCGACGAATGTAAGCCAGACATGCAAAACGGGACTTATATTGTCCAAGCGCATGAATGGGGTAAATACGTAGGTCGTGCTGATTACGAATTCCGTAATGGCGAGCTAAACATGGTGAGTTATAACCTGATTCCGGTGAACTTGAAGAAGAAAGTCAAAGTGAATGGTGAAAGCCAGCGCGTCTTTATTCAAGAGCAAATCGCTGAAGATGCAGAAATGCTGAACTTCTTGCGTCCATACCAAGAGCAAGGTCAGGCGCAGTTAGGCGTGAAAATTGCTGAAACTAACGGCAAATTGGAAGGTGACCGCAATGTTGTTCGTTTCCAACAAACGAACTTAGGTCGTTTGATTGCAACGGCGCATATGGAGCGTGCAAAAGCTGATTTTGCAGTAATGAACTCAGGTGGTGTCCGTGATTCGATTGATGCAGGTAACGTAACTTATAAAGACGTTCTGAAAGTACAGCCGTTTGCTAATATTCTGACTTATACCGATATGACTGGTGCTGAAGTTCTGGATTATCTCAATGTGGTTGCAACTAAGCCGGTTGATTCTGGTGCCTACGCTCAATTTGCGGGTATCTCAATGACGGTATCAGATGGCAAAGTATCAAACGTTGTTATTGGTGATAAGCAATTGCGCCTAGACAAAACCTACCGTTTCACTGTGCCAAGCTACAATGCTGCTGGTGGTGATGGTTATCCTAAAATTTCTGGTCATCCTGGTTATGTAAACACAGGCTTTGTCGATGCTGAAGTGTTGAAAGACTACCTAGAAGCTAACAGCCCAATTGATGTAAACCAATATGCGCCAATGGGTGAAATGGTCTATAAGTAATAGCCAATAAAGAGTTTGACTCAAACTCAGCAATCATTTTAACTAAAGGCGATGTTTAGGCATCGCTTTTTTATTGCTGTTTGTTGTAATCACGAGATAACCCCATGACACCTGCTATTGATTTGGCTAAAAAGAAAAAAATCCCTCACACCATCCATCAATATCAGCATGATCCAAACCACAGCAGTTATGGATTAGAAGCTGCTGAAGTATTGGGACAAAATCCAAAAAAAGTATTTAAAACCTTACTGTTTTGTTTAAACGGTGAAGCGAAGAACCTTGCCGTAGCGATCATTCCAGTCGATCATAAACTGAATCTTAAACGAGCGGCGAAAGCTGCAAAGTCGAAGAAGGCTGAGATGGCCAACCCAGATATTGCGCAGAAAACGACAGGCTATGTGGTAGGGGGAATTAGCCCGCTTGGACAAAAAAAGGCACTACCCACCTTTATCCACATCAGTGCAAAAGATCAGCCAACTATTTGTGTCAGCGCAGGAAAAAGAGGTTTAGAAATAGAATTGGCACCAAGCGATCTCGCTATGCTTACGCGGGGGGAATTTGTCGAATTGTGTCAGGAATAATTGAAAAAATAACGGCCTCGATATCGAGGCCGTATCAAAAGGAAGCTTAACCTTTTACGTCAATATCTTCTTCCATTTGAGCATTATCAACCACGTGATTTTCGCCCAAGTCATGAGGAAGAATAAGGTTCAGTACAATCGCTACGATACCACAAAGGCTAACACCTTGTAGGCTGAACTCACCAATACCAAATGCCATACCACCAATACCAAAGACCAGTGTTACCGCAACAATAACCAAGTTACGAGACTTATGCAGGTCAACGTGGTTTTTAATTAATGTATTGAGGCCTACGGTCGCAATTGATCCAAAGAGCAGAATCATAATACCGCCCATTACCGGAATAGGGATAGTCTGTAGCAGAGCACCGAGTTTACCCACCAAAGCTAATACGATAGCGGTGATAGCTGCCCATGTCATGATGACTGGGTTAAAAGCTTTGGTCAGCATCACAGCACCGGTCACTTCACTGTAAGTCGTGTTTGGTGGCGCGCCCAGCATGGAAGCTGCGATGGTAGCAATACCGTCGCCAGTAATAGTGCGATGTAGCCCTGGCTTTTTAATATAGTTTTTTCCTGTAACGTTCGAAATTGCCAACATGTCACCTACGTGCTCTACCGCAGGAGCAATAGCGACAGGGATCATAAATAGAATGGCGTTGATGTTGAATTCAGGAAAAGTGAAGTTTGGCATAGAGAGCCAGGCTGCTTGTGCTACAGGCGTAAAGTCAACAACACCGAAATACAATCCTAAAAGATAGCCAGCAAAAATACCGCCACAGATAGGAAGAAGCTTTAGGAAGCCTTTAGCAAAGACACTAATGGTGATGGTCGTGATCAATGAAACGCAGGAAATCCACATTGCCACATCGGCATTAACCAATTGAACCGCACCATCGCCTGTTTTTCCAAGAGCCATGTTTACAGCAACCGGAGCAAGACCAAGCCCGATAACCATGATTACAGGGCCAACAACAACTGGTGGAAGTAGTTTGTGGATAATCTCAACGCCACGAACTTTAATGACCGCGCCCATAATGACATACACAACCCCAGCGGCAACTAAACCACCCATAGTGGCAGCCACACCCCAAGTTTGGATGCCAAACATAATTGGTGCAATAAAAGCAAATGAAGAAGCTAAGAAGATTGGAACTGAGCGGCGTGTAATAAGTTGGAATAAAAGAGTACCGACACCTGCGCCAAATAGTGCAACGTTAGGATCAAGCCCGGTTAATAACGGAACAAGAACTAATGCACCAAATGCGACGAAGAGCATCTGAGCGCCTTGAATGGCATTTTTCATGATGATTTCCCTGCAGCAAAATAAAAATTTGCAGGATTCTATCACTTTTGCAAACGATTGCCATGGAAACTAGATCAAAGAAAGTCATCAGCTTTGTTTGAATTATCACCGTATCCTGAAGTGGATTCCTTGCCGAGATAGAGATAGTTGCTTATCATCGACATTCACAAAACAGATCGTAGGAACAGTATGCGCTATTTAGCTATGTTGGTGATGAGCTTAATGACTCTCCCCGCTTATGCCTTGACGAAGGTCGATTTATACCATTCAGAGATCACTATTGACCAAGAGCAAACCAATGCAGACGATAAAGCTCGAGTAAAGGGTATGGAGCAAGTCATTATTCGAGCTTCCGGTGATAAAAGCTCAGTGAATAATGAGGTTATCCAAAAAGCCTTAAAGCAGCACTCTCAATATTTAGCGCAAATTAGTTATGCTCAAAACGATTCACAATCCACCATCAAAATGGGATTTAGTGCCCCACATATCCGTTCTTTATTAACACAAGCTCAGCTACCATTTTGGCCAGAAAACCGCGCTAATGTGTTGGTATGGCTTATTGAAGAGTCAGGGTACGATCGCACTATTGCTTGGGAGCACTCTGATACACCGAGGATGCAGCAACTAAAAATCGCGGCAGATAACCGAGGGTTACCGATTACGATCCCTGTTGGCGATTTTGACGATATCACGGGCGTTGAAGTGTCTGATCTTTGGGGAGGCTTTGTGCAACCTATCAGTGCAGCAAGTGAGCGTTACCCGACTGACTCTATTGTGGTTGTTCGTGTGCAAGGCAACAATGTTCGCTGGAATCTTTACGATCAACAAGCCGGGCAAATGGTGCAAATCCCTCAGGCTCCAGTTTCTGGACAAGCTTCCGGCTCTAACGCCGTTGCCGAGATGGTTGATCAGTTAAGTAATTATTATGCAGATAAAAGTTCAGTGATGGTCTCTAGTGAGTCTTCATCATCAGTATTAGCCAGCTTTAGTAATATTAATGATGCGGTTGATTTCTTCACCTTAGAAAACAAATTAAAAAGCCTAAGTTCCGTTGCTTCGCTTGATATTTTAAGAATTCAAGGGGAATCGATCGTCTTTAAAGTACACCTTCTGGCAACGGAGCAAGATTTTGAGCAGGAAGTGCTACGGATGGGGACGGTCAATAAAATCGAAATGAGCAACCAATTCGATGTAGTCAGTCATATAGAACAGCCTGATGTTGTCGATGCTATAGCGCCTGTCACCAGTGACTCTTCTCTTGCTGAATCAGAAGTTTCTCAACCTGATACAAGCGTAGCAAATGATAATCAAGTACTTGATTCGCAAATGTTGCAAGAGACTGAAGGGGCATCTACTTTGCAACCTACGCCTCCAGTTGAGAATACACTTTATTTTTCATGGCGTGAGTAATTCAACACAGTAATCTGATGAGATGTACAAACGAAAAGAGCCCTAATTTAAGGCTCTTTTTTGTATATAAACCACTAAAGTTTTAAGTGTTACTTTTCTGTTTGTTGGCCAAAGTTCGCTTTTTCTTGCTTTTCAACTTCAGACAGACGTTTGAGCTTCAAGCCCAGTTCTTTGCCTCGGTGACGAGCGTAAAGGATATTACCTAAGAATGCCGCAAAAGTAAGAATAAGCTCGATAACGGCCAACCAGCGTTCTCCACCATCGACGTAAATCAATGTGAGTGCGTGCAGAAAGTAGAGCATTAAAACAAAGTTAGCCCATGCATGAGTGTATGGTTTTCCAGCTAATATCCCAGGTAAAGGTAATAGCAAGGGAATGCTCCAAGCAATGGCTAAAGTAGCATTGTTGAGATGTGGGTGAGGGGAGAGTGAGTACTGCCATAACACAACCCATACCAATAACGATAAGTTTCCGAGTAATGCTAACCAACGAAATTGTTTGGTGCGTGGCATCATATCTGCCGTCATAATCTATCCTTTAATCGGCTTGCAATCGTGGCCAGCCTTTGTCCTAAATGGCGTGCTAATTCACTTTCTTGAGTTGAGAGTTGAGCACTTTCTGCTGCCACATGGCTTGCGCCATAAGGTGTTCCACCAGATGTTGTAGTATGTAGTGTTGGTTCCGAATAAGGAATGCCAACAATCAACATGCCGTGGTGCATTAATGGTAATAACATACTGTGTTGCGTCGTTTCTTGACCACCATGCAGTGATGATGAAGAAGTAAAGACGCAAGCTGGTTTGTCAATTAATGCGCCACTGACCCAGAGCGGTGTGGTTTGATCCCAAAAATGTTTGAGCGGAGCGGCCATATTGCCAAACCAAACCGGACTACCAAAAGCCAAACCATCACACTCTTTGAGTTCATCAAGTGTAAGGTACGGGTCTTTGGGCTGGTGGCTATGATTTTCAATTTCGGGCACGGTTCGCAGTATGGCTTCACAGCCTGATTGCGATTCAATACCGCGAGCGATTTGCCTTGCCAGTGCCTGAGTTGAGCCGTGTCTACTGTAGTAGAGCACGACAATCTTATTACTCATAAAATTTCAAGAACTTGCTCTGGTGGGCGGCCATGGCGTGCTTTTCCATTAGCCACGACAATAGGACGTTCAATTAGCTTTGGATTGGCAACCATCGCTTCAAAAAGTTGCTCGTCGCTAAGTGATGGATTCCCAAGATCGAGTTCTTTATAAAGAGCCTCTTTGGTACGCATCATCGCTCGAACTTGCTCTATACCGAGTTGAGCATACAGTGTTTTTAGTTGTTCAACAGTGAGTGTTTCATCGAGATATTTGACGATCTCTGGCTCAATATTTCGAGCTTCGAGTAGAGTGAGTGTCTCACGGCTTTTTGAGCATTTTGGGTTGTGATAAATCACGACTGACATGTTTTCTCCTAGTGATTTTGTAATTATTGGAGTGATAAGAATCGGTCACGTTGAACCATTAATTGGTCTATACGCGCATCATAGCGAGCTTGTTCTAGGCTGCCTAATTTGGCGAGTTGGCTAGCTTGGGTGTAATACTGAATAGCTTTATTCCAGTTTGCTCTTAGTGCAAGTAACTCGGCTCGCGCAGCAAGATCTTCTTGGCTATTGCCTATACTGATATTTGCTTCGGACAACAAACTCCACCCGTTGACATCGTTAGGGTTGTCGTGGGTATAACGCTGTAATACTCGCACCGCTTCTGCGAGTTTATTTTGTCTTAACAAACTATTGGCGTAGTTAATCATCAGCGTTGGATTGTTCGGTTTTTGTTGGAGTGCTTTTTCTAACAGAATTTGCGCTTTTGCCGCTTGGTTTTCAGCGATTTCAAGGTCTGCCATAGCATCAAGATAAAAGTTATTATTCGGGTCTTGGGCGATCAGTTTGCTCAAAATGGCGGCTGATTTATCCAGCTGTTTACTGTCTAAGTACACTAAAGCCTTACCATATTGAAAGGCCGATGAAAGGTCTGGCGCTGCTTTTTTCTCGGTGCGAGTAAACCAATCTAGTGCTGCTTCGGCATCAATCCCAGCATAACGGGCTACAATCCGAGATCGTGTTAAATGATAATCCAGTGATGGCTGCAAGCGTAGTGGTGGATAATGTTGTGCTCGCTCACGGCTATCAGTAATGCGGTCTTCTGGCAGAGGGTGAGTTAGAAGCATTGGTGGTGGTTTGCTCGCGTAACGATATTCATCAGCTAAGCGGCCAAAGAATCTTGGCATGGCTTGCGCTTCAAAGCCTGCTTTAGCTAAGGTTGCAATTCCAAAACGGTCTGCTTCTTTTTCATTACTCCGTGTATAATTGATTTGGCTTTGCATGCTGCCTGCCGTTGCTGCGGTAATCGCGGCAATACCCGCTTCAGGAGCGGCAATGGCTAACAATAATGAACCGGCCAGCGCCGCAATATTTGCCGGGGAGCGCCGAGCTTGTTCTTCCATGCTACGAGCCAGGTGTCGCTGCGTCACGTGAGCTATTTCGTGAGAAAGCACCGAAGCTAACTCGCTTTCAGATTGAGCATGCAAAAATAAACCCGAATGTAAGGCAACGTATCCACCAAAAAAGGCAAACGCATTTATATTGCGATCTCGGATCATAAAGAAAGTAAATGGTGTTTTGACGTCATTCGCGTTAGCAACCAACTTGTGTCCGAGGTTATCAATGTACTCGTTGATAACGGGATCGTTAACGATAGGCTGACTATTGCGAAGCATGCGCATGTAAGCATCACCATAAATCAGCTCTTGATCAATCGTTAGGGTTGAACCTGCAACGGTGCCGATATCCGGTAACTCAATGGTGTCTGCGTAACTTATTGCCGGCACATTGAGTGCCGCAGCGATACAAAGACAAAGTAGAGAACGAGCGCGTTTAAACATCATATTGTTCAGTGATACTCCATAATCATCTTGTTTGTAAGACATTGAAAGTAGTGATTGGTTTCCAATTTCAAATCATGAATGTAAATGGTTACAAAACAAGATTGATCCTACCAGTTTTCGTGTTTGGATAAACACTGACGTACCAGTAAAAAACCGATACAATAGCAGGCCTATATTAAGCATTGAGCGTCAGAATGGAACCAAATATTCTGGATTTACGTCAACAGCGTTGCCCTATGGCCTTATTACTTGCGAAACGTCACACTGCTCAAATGAAGTATGGCGATGAGTTGACTATTTTGATCGCAGACTCTGGTTCTAAGCAAGATATAGAAAAGTATTTAACTAGCAATGGTTTTTCTTGCCGGATTGAAACGGCATCCTGTAATTTTTCGTTAAAAATAATGAAAGGACTTGATTAAATGCTCGAAATGGTAAGTCGTTGGTATCGAAGACGTTTTTCTGACCCTCATGCCGTTAGTCTGGTTGCCATTCTATTTTTTGGTTTCATTACTATCTATTTCTTTGGTCATCTTATTGCACCGTTGTTGGTCGCTATAGTCTTGGCGTATCTTTTGGAATGGCCAGTGATACAACTGTGCCGCTTGAATATTCCTAGAACTGTCTCGGTTATCTTAGTTATTTTACTCTTTGTCGGTTTAATGCTTCTGGCTATTTTTGGCTTAGTTCCGACGATTTGGCAGCAAGTTGGCAACCTGATCAATGACATTCCCAACATGTATGCAGGTTTGCAGAAGTTTATCGTTTCTATCCCAGAACGTTATCCTGAATTGGCTAATTTACAAATTGTTGAATCAGTGATCAGCAACGCGAAAAATCAAGCTCTAGGAATGGGTGAAAGTGTACTTAAAGGTTCTTTGGCATCCTTGGTCAGCTTAGCCACATTAGGTGTGTATCTGATTTTAGTGCCATTACTGCTATTTTTCTTGCTCAAAGATAAAAATGAAATGTTGCGAATAGCGAGTGGTTTACTGCCTCGAAACCGAAAATTAGCGACCAGAGTTTGGCAGGAGATGAACCAGCAAATCACCAACTATATCCGTGGCAAAGTCTTAGAGATATTGATTGTCGGTGGAGTTAGTTACGTGACCTTTGCCATACTAGATTTACGCTATTCTGTTCTATTGGCTGTCACGGTTGGACTATCGGTATTAATTCCTTACATTGGAGCTGCAGCGGTAACTGTACCGGTGGCGATTGTAGGCTTGTTTCAATGGGGCGTTACTCCACCGTTTTATACGTTGCTCATTGCTTATGGCATTATTCAAGCTTTAGATGGTAACGTGTTAGTTCCAGTGCTCTTTTCAGAGGCGGTCAATCTTCATCCTGTAGCTATTATTGTGGCAGTACTCGTGTTCGGTGGTTTGTGGGGCTTTTGGGGAGTGTTCTTTGCGATTCCACTAGCGACATTGGTTAAAGCGGTTTGGCATGCTTTGCCAAGCACCGATGATTCGGATCCTGACATCACATCAACTTCAGTATGAACAATGAGTTAAATAAATAGTTTTACAAAAGGTGACCCTAACTATCATTAGTTAGGTTTTTTTTGTTCAAATGCGATATGTTTATTAAACTCATGTAGATAGAAAGTAAAAAAAACTTCAGTTTTCATTTGGCTTGGCGATACATAACTATAAACACAATAAGAATGGCAATCAGCCACAATAATAATTGGCAACAATGAGGGATACATATGAAGTTTAGCCAAAAAATAGTCGCAGCCTCTTCTGCATTACTATTGGTTACCGTTTCTTTGCTGTCAATTCAGCAATTAAGCACTGTTCGCACGGAAGTTGAATCTCTAGTAGCAGATAGCTTAAATGAAATGGTTATAGGGGTGAAAAATACCGTTGTTTCTGAAATGGAGAGTAAAAAGGGATTGGCTCAGTCCATGACGGAAGTGTTGGAGCTTGATCCGGATAACCGAGATTATGTAAAAAATGTACTAGAAAAGCCTAAGCTTAAAAAGAGCTTCTTAGCGGTCGGATTTGGGTACAACAGTGATGGTAATGTGGTTGAAAATGATGATGGTTGGGAGCCGAGTGGTGATTATGACCCACGCAAGCGTCCTTGGTTTATCGATGCTAAGTCATCGAGAAAATTAGTCGTTACAGCACCATATGTCGATGTTTCAACAAAAAATGTCATTATTTCTATCGGCACGCCTGTTTTTAATCGCGGCCAATTTACCGGTGCGATGTTTTATGACCTAGAGTTGACTGGCCTTGCTGATTTGGTCAATTCAGTCAACTTATTTGATGCTGGCTACCTATTCATTGTAACGGCTGATGGTACGACGATTGCTCACCCTGATAGCAAAAACAACGGGCAGAATATTTCGACTTACCTACCTCAAGTCTCTGTTAAAGATGGCACTCAACGCATTGAAATGAATGGACAGGATTTCTTGGTTGATTTTACTCAGATACCGAGCGAAAACTGGTATGTCGGGGCTATCATTGATGAATCCATTGCATTTAGCACCATCACTACGCTCAGAAATAGCTCCATTATTTACACTCTCATCGGTGTTATATTGAGTGTTATTGTCTTGAGCTTCCTTATTAAAGTGTTGATGCGACCTTTAGGTATCTTGAATGAGGCGATAAAGGATGTTGCGTCTGGGCAGGGCGATCTTACCAAGCGTTTGAATACTAATACGGATAAGGAATTTGCTGAGCTAGCGCTAGGGTTTAATACTTTTACCGAAACATTGCAAAAACAAATCACACAATCCAAAGCGATTGGTCAAGAGATCATGCGTGGTACTGAATTGACGGTACAAGGCGCTCATGAATCAGCCGATGCGATGCGTACACAGTTGGAAGAGTTAGAGCAGTTAGCCACCGCAATGCATGAGATGGCCGTGACATCGACAGAAGTTGCGAATAATGCTCAAGGTGCAGCCGCTGCAGCGAGAGAAGCCGATGAAGCTACTCTAGATGGTTCGAAAGTTGTGAATGAAACTACAATGTCGATTGATATGTTATCTGCTCGCATCGACCAAGCTGTTGAAGAAGTGAAAGGATTAGAATCTGCAACGGCGAATATTGAAACCATTCTGAAAGTAATCAATGATATTGCCGACCAAACCAACTTACTTGCATTGAATGCGGCTATTGAAGCGGCGCGTGCTGGGGAGTCTGGTCGCGGGTTTGCTGTGGTGGCTGACGAGGTGCGAACGCTGGCACAACGAACACAGCAATCGACGACTGAGATTCGAAACATGATCGAGCAACTGCAAGTTGGTGCAAGCTCAGTATCGTCAGCGATGAATGAAAGTAAGACAACGGCGGTTGATGCGGTAGATAAAGCGAAAAGTGCTAATTCGGCACTAAATCGTATCCGCGATGCAATCCAAGCTATCTCCGATATGAATATTCAAATCGCATCGGCAGCAGAAGAGCAGAGCTTAGTTGCGGAAGAGATCAACACCAATACGGTGAAGATTAAAGATCTATCCACTCAAGTTGCACAATCTGCTGAAGAGGCGAATGTTGCGATGCAGGTGCAAACCGAGAATGTACGAGAACAAGATGCGCTGATGAATAAATTCATCGTTTAGCTCGTCGTCATAAAAAATAAAAATGCCAGCCGCTTATAACGACTGGCATTTTTACGTTCATTACTATAGTGAGTGACTACTGTCCATTCAAATAAGCTAAGACTACTTCATGGTGATCTTTGGTTTTGAATTTATCGAAAACGTGCTCAATAGTGCCTTGCTCATTAATTAAGAAACTGATGCGATGTAGTCCATCGTAGACTTTTCCTATACGACCACACCCTTGTAAAAAATTTCTGACGAAAATCTTGACGTTTTTCAGAAAAGTCTTTCTTTAATAGTGGGTTAGATTAATGTTTTCTCTTACTCAACTACAAATATAGCACTTGTCATAATTTTTTGTAAATTTGGCTCTATTTACCGATTTACCAATTGAAGCCTGTCATAAAAACCTTAGGTAAGCTATGACGTGGAACCACTAGTATATACGACAGAACCGCTCGGTGATCACACGCTTGGTGATCACACCTGTAACTCACTTTTGGACAATTCCGAGTTGCGTCTTTTGCTAATATAGCAAAGCATGAATTATTAAAAGTATGGAAAAAGTCGCTTACGTGAGTGTCCAGTATCACTGGAGCAGATCAAGTCATAATCAGTAAAGTGAAAGAATAGTTAACTCTCTTGATCACTGATCCGTGGTTCAGTTCCCTTAATCAAATTAATTGCTCAATATGCGACCAATCTGTGTAGATACCTATGCATATAATGATTCATTTTGGTGATAGTTGCCGAAATCAAAAAAGTTTAGAATGTAAGGGTGTAAGACTATACTTTGTTGTCGAGTTACTTGTGTTGGCATGGTCTAAAGCAGACTGCTAGATTGAAAAAGCCTCGCATTTGCGAGGCTTTTATCGAACGGCCTGTTATCAATAGTAATTAAAGCTCAGCGATCAATTCTATTTCTACTAGAGCATCTAATGGTAAACGAGCAACCTCAACGCATGAACGAGCTGGTTTATGTTCGCCAAAAAACTCAGAGTAAGCGGCATTGAACTCTGTAAAATTATTCATATCAGACAAGAACACCGTCGTTTTAACAATGCTCTCTTTTTCGCAGCCAGCTTCCGTAATAACGGAACTAATATTACGGAAAATTTGCTCAGCTTGCCCCGTCACGTTACTAGCAGAAAACTTCATTGTTTCTGGGTCTAGAGGTAGCTGACCAGAAAGGTAAAGCATACCGTTAGACTTGATAGCTTGAGAAAAAGGGCCAACTGCTGCAGGTGCTTGTGTCGAGAATACAATTTCCATGAAAACTCCAAAATATCATCGTGTGATGATGTGAAAAATAATTAATAAATGCGCGTGAAGCCGTTTTCTAGATCTTCAATAAGATCTGATACGTTTTCGAGACCTACATGGATTCGTACTAAAGTACCTTCAAAATCAACAGGGTTTGCAGGGCGAATAGCATTCAGCTCTTCAGGTTGATTAGCAAGAATCAACGACTCGTAACCGCCCCATGAATATGCCATTGAGAAATGCTTAAAATTGTCTAAATATTCTTCAAGTTCTTCTTGGCTGAGTCTCTTATTTAGGACGAAGCTGAATAGACCATTACAGCCTTTGAAATCGCGAACGTAGAATTCATGACCTTTACAGCTTGGTAGTGCAGGATGGTTAACTGTTGCAACTTCTGGGCGCTCCGTTAACCATTTAGCCACTTCGATACTAGCTTTCTCGTGTTGAGCTAAACGAATTCCCATAGTACGTAAACCACGTGAAGCGGTGTAAGCTGTGTCTGCATCAACCATCTGACCCATTAGGTAAGAACGCTCACGTAAACGATCCCAACAACGCTCGTTGCTTACGGCCGTACCCAGCATTGCGTCTGAGTGGCCAACGATGTATTTAGTGCCAGCTTGAATTGAGATATCGATACCGAATTCCAGTGCAGGAAATAGAATGCCTGCAGCCCAAGTGTTGTCGATCATAATAATGACATCTTCAGATACAGCGCGAACCGCTTTGACAATAGCTGGAATGTCTTGAACTTCCATGGTTACTGAACTTGGTGACTCTAAGAAAACTACTTTTGTATTAGGTTTTACTAAATCAGCAATTTCAGAACCAATTGTTGGGTCGTAGTATGTTGTTTCTACAGCCATGTCTTTAAGAATGATATTGCAGAAATCTTGAGTTGGCTCATAAGCGGCACCTGTCATAAGAACGTGATCGCCCGAGGCGACGAATGACAATATAGAATTTGTTACGGCAGCTGCACCACATGGGTATAGCGCGCAACCCGCACCATTTTCTAGCTCGCACATAGCATCCTGTAGAGAAAAGTGAGTCAGAGTGCCGCGACGTCCATAGAATAATTCACCTTTTGCACGGTTTGCTGTTGCGTCTTTCTTCTCTTTAACACTGTTAAACACAAGTGAAGATGCACGTTGAACGACAGCGTTTACAGAACCTTGTTGAAAACGAGGTTTGCGACCTGCGGTAACTAATTTTGTTTCGATATGTTTACTAGTCATTTTTTTATCCTATGCCAATTGTTCAGCAGGTTGTGATAGTTCTTGAGGTTGTTTTTCTTTACCCATGAAGCGCTCTACGATTTGTGTTGCGTTAATGTCGTGCACAACGTTGAGTACTGTTGCAGGCGCATCACATATAGTGCCGATTACTACGAGTACTGGAATTACTTCAAGTGGAAGGCCGAGCGTAGTGACAATGAAAATCTCACCTAAGAAAGCGCCGCCCGGAACACCACCGATGATGATTGCCGATAGCACAGCAATAACCATGGTCATAACGAATACATCAAAACTAAATGGAAGCCCTAAAACTGCGTAGATAAAGACCACTTTGATTGCCGCAGTAATAGCAACGCCTGATTTATTAAGGTTTACGAAGAGTGGGATACAGATATCGTATATTTCTTTTTTGATACCCATGCTGTCAGCCGCTTTGATAGTGACTGGTAGAGTGCCAAGAGAAGAACATGTGCCTAGCGCTGTAATTGATGGGGCAGCTGCGTATTTCCAGAACTGCTTAACGCCATTAGTGCCACCACCGATGTATGAGTAGATAGTTGCGCCAACTGCGTAATAAATGACCATATATCCGCAGAGTAGGCCGATAACTGTAGCAAGAGGAGCTAAGATTGAACTGTCTTGAGATGCCATTGTTGCAGCAAAGAATGCGCCAAGGCCGACAGGAGCGAGTTTCATAATAAGGCCAACGATGTTCATCACTATAGCGTTAGCTGCATCAACTAACTCAGCAATTTTCTTACCTTGCTCACCGGCTTGGCTAATCGCAATTCCCGCCAGTACAGACATGATAATAAGCGCAAGAATGTTCGATTTAGATAATAAGCCCACAAAGTCATTGGTCGTAAACATGCTGACAAAATCCATGCCACCAGCACTGCCTGTAAATTCTTGGCTTAAGTCGATGGTCACACCTTGAGATAGGTCAAATAGCTGAGCGATACCAACAATTCCCAGTGATGGGAAAAATGCCATTGCAATTGAAATCGTCAGTACTAAGCCTAGAATCTTGCCAAGTTTCTTTAAATCAGTCATGCCCGCAATTGAAGACATTACACTAAGTGAAACTAAAGGAACGATGACCATGAATAGAAGGTTAAGAAAAATTTGACCGATTGGTTTTACCTTAAGTGCAAGTTCTGGTGCGGTTATTCCAAAGATTGCGCCAATAATAAGCGCCAATAGTAAGACTATTGATGAGCGGTAAGGCTCTAGCTTTTTTAACATAATGTTTCACTCTTGTTAGTAATTGTGATTAATAATTAATTATACGAACACTTGAATTTGGAGTGATTATGAAGAAAAAATTATACCAAAACAGTGATTATGATCTCTAAAGTGGTATTTATGGATAATTTTTTATAATTTAATGTATTGGATCAATTTTTGTGATAATTTTTTATTAAATGAAGAAATGGAGCGATTTAATGAACTACTTAGTCCCGTATGAACCGATTGTTGATATGCTTGCTGACTTTTTGGGAGAAAATGTCGAAGTAGTGTTACACGATCTTAGAGATATGGAGTCATCCATATACAAGCTTAGAAATGGACATATAAGCGGTAGGGTGGTTGGAGATCCTGTGACCAACCTTGTAGTCAAATCAATCGCTACAGATAATTCGGTTGATTATGAATACAACTATGTAGGTCTTTCGAAAGACGGAAAAAAGTTAAAATGCGCAACTCTTTATATTCGTGACGAGAATAAGAGAATTGTTGGTGCTTTGTGTATCAACATGGTTGTAGAGCAGTTTTTAAATGCTAAGAAATTTATTGACTCGTTTCTTGCTGGTTATGTGCCAAATGAGGAAGACAATAGTGTTGATGAGCATATTGGAGTTAGTATCCCTGAGATGGTTGATATTCGTATCGATAAAGTGATTGAAGCTTACCCTGTGATGCTAGCTGAACTATCGAAGGAAGACAAAATTGCTATTGTTACGGATCTAAATAATGAAGGGATATTTTTGTTAAAGGGAGCTGTTGGAAAAATAGCGAATAAATTAAACATCTCTGAGCCTACTGCTTATAAATACTTGCAACAGCTTAAGTAATGACCATTTACCTCCAGCTAAAGGGCACTGGCTCGGTTTGTCATTCAAATACTATTTGTTGTTGAGGTAATCTAGAACAACTTCATGATGGTCTTTGGTTTTGAACTTATTAAATACATGCTCAAGATTCCCAGATTCATCGATAAGGAAGCTTGTACGAACCACGCCCATATTCTCACGGCCCATGAACTTCTTAAGTTGCCAAACACCGTACTTCTCACAAACTTCGTGCTCTTCATCGGCTAGTAGAGTGAAGTTCAGATCTTGCTTGTTGATAAAGTTGGTCAGCTTTTTCGGGGTGTCTGGGCTTAAACCAAGTACAACAACGTTGTGGGCATCTAGTTCAGCTTTCGTGTCTCGAAGTCCTTGAGCTTGAACCGTACAGCCAGGTGTTGAAGCGCGTGGGTAGAAATAGAGTAGTACTTTTTTTCCTTTCAGCTCAGAGAGGGTTACTGGGTTGCTGTCTTGGTTGTTTAATGTGAAATCTGGAGCGATTTGTCCTGCTTCGATAGCCATGGGTTATCCTTACTTTCTTTAATTTACTCTGAATCGAGCTTTCTTATTATTTCAGTGTGTAGTTTTATCTATGCTTGGTGGTGTTGTCTAGTAGTCACTCTAAACTAGGTTTAGTTACTTTCTGAAGTTACCCTCAACGATGTTATCGGGTCGAGTATTGACCACTTTGTCCATTGCTTTTTCTCGTTCTGAAGTTGGGAGCATTTCCATTAGCTCTTGAATCATCTTTATATGGTTAGCTGCTTGTATGCTTAACGCTTGTTCATGACTTCTCGCAAGATCCAAGTATTTTTTTTTCTTCTTATTTGCTTGAGTGTTTTCACTTTTTTGTTTTTTACTCTCTTCTAGTAAAAGTTCTACTTCTGATTGAGCCGACATACATTTGTTAACGCGAGCTGATAGTGACTTCTTTTGTATCAGATCCTTTATGTCAGGGTGATTGCGAAGAGCCCCAACAGACAAACCAGCTTCTTTTTCGACTGTACTGTTGTTGATTTTGAGTTTTCCGCATTGAACTTTTTTCCGTAGTTCTTGGTTATGTGGTGAGTCTGTGAGAAGACGGTTTAATGCTGCGATAAGTAAGCTTTTTGTGGTGGTCTTCATAATGTGTTTCCAGCGTGAGGTATGAGTAGATGTTTGACTTCTTGTGGTATTGATACTGGTTCATAATCAATACCTAGATCGCTCATTATTCGTTCAGCCGCGGTAATTTTGATATATGACTCTGCTGCTGACTGTGGAGTTAATTCGCCATGTTCTATGTCATAATACATAAATATTTCGGCTTCTTTTCGCATAGCCTCAGCATAAACAGTATCCACGATGTAATCGTTCTTACAGTCTACGCACTCAATTAAATTAACCTGCGTTCTAAGGCTGCAGTTGCGCGATGTACAGTAGAGGCCGGGAGCAACCACATGTATATGTCTGTGCCCTTTTTTTAACACGTTTTCCCAATACTCTATCGTCAACATGTCATTTTGGGTTTTATCTTGAAATGCCACATGCCCCAGCTCTAAGACTCTTTTGGTGAAGTCTTTACCTTTTCCCCCTGCGACACGCTCCTTGTTGGCGAATTTGTTATAAATCTTCAAGTAAAGTTGTGATTTCTGTTTTATTCGCTCTCTGTAAACAATATTGTGCAGGTCTTTTGAGGTTGAGTTGCGTTTTCGTATTTTCTGAAATTTGCTCGCATATCTTGCATAGTGTCGTGTCATAGCAAGAGATAAGTGACCGTATTGTTGTTTCAACTGAGGAAATGAAAGTAACTCGTAACCAATTAAATAATATGCAAATGATCGTCGCAATTGATGACATGAAAAATGAAATTTTTGTCCCAGTTCGAATCCATGATTCGGGTCTGATATTCTTAAGTCTTTGATATCATATTCTGTTAACTCAAGCTCAGTTGATAGGGTTTTATTGAACCAAAATTGCGCATGTCGAGAGATGGATTTTTTCCTTATAACTCCAAACCCTTCTTTAAATTTGTGAAAAAATGCGTTGCTACTGGTGTGTTTATTGCGTAACGGATTATGGATAGTGTTAAGAACTTCAAATGCTTTTTTTCCTATTTCAGTTGTAACAAATTCATCTTGTTTTGCTTGCATACCCTTTACTGTTTTTGACAAGCTTGTATTAAGTAAATATATACCGAATCAACTTGAAGATGCAGGCTTGAGAACCTGAAAATGATCATTAATTCGAGATGTCAAAGAGCCTGCGATCTCTGGAAGAGTCACAGAAAAAAATTGGTCTATTGCCGCCTTGAAGT
>NZ_SJFM01000036.1:0-31353 GCF_029478545.1 Vibrio sp. 1180_3 | reverse complement strand
ATCTTGGCATATTCAAGCTTCTGTTGAGGGGTGATTTGCACTCGTAGTTTTGGTGACATATCAGATTCCTTATAAGTAGTGATAATTATAAGGCTTAAATACCATCCAAGTTAACCGTACCATTACAGAGAGACTTCGTGGGGAACAAGGACATCTTCAATATCTGGCAGTAGGCTCCCGAAGCTCTCCAGAACCAACAAGAAATAAAAAGCGGTATGGTTATCATAATCCTTCATTCTAAAAACAACCATGTATAAACCGAAGCACTTGCTACTAGGTAAAGTTAGCCTGATAAGCTACAACACTCAGGTGATGAAACCTACACCATGAGCAAAGTTCTGAACATGTTACATAACCTTGTACACCTCTAACTCATTGCGTTGTATGAAAGTCACTCAATTTAGGCAATTTGTTTCGTTTCAGGATAAAACCATCAAGCAACACAAATCTCGAGTAGCGTATCCGTCCATAAAGTTTCGGCATTTTCCTCCAGTAATTAAATATCTAGTATCCATATTGGACGCTTTGACACTAAGTTTGTTTTAAAAAGATCTTCGTGCAAATGGTTAATGACAAAGCTATTATTTATTAACCAAGAAACTTGAACAGATCCCAAGTATGAGATTTATATTTTACTGTTCAGATAACTTTCAGTTAATGGACTTATCCGGCCCTGCTGATGTATTCGCTATCGCAAACATTATTGAAGGTAAACCTTTATTTGATTTGGTTTATGTCAGTGAACACGGAGGTTTAATCAAGTCAAATTCAGGTGTTTTAATAGAATCCATCGCAATCCATGAAATTAAACTCGAGCTTAAAGACGTCATATTTCTCATCAATGGCTTAGATATAAGTCAACCTAACAGCGCTAAAGTTTCAACGTTCATCCAACAAGCCTACCTGCGAGTTGAGAATATTTGTACTGTTTGTACCGGTTTGTTCATTCTCGCAAACGCACTACCCCATGAGTGTTTCTCCGCAACAACCCATTGGTTCTATCTTGACGATATAAAAAGAATGTACCCTAAGATTACTCTCAATCAGAGAGCTCCCTACGTTCAAGACAACAAGCTTTGGTCCTCAGCCGGTATAAGCACAGCTATAGATATGGCACTTGACATTCTAGAGTTAAAAATGGGGAGAGAATTAACACAACATGTTGCCATGGCAATGGTGTTGCCTAACAGACGCAAACAATCGGATTCACAGCTAACCTTTCACCTAAAAATGCAATTTGAATGTAGCAACTCTAAGTGGGAAGATTTAATACTCTGGATACAGGAAAATATTGATAAAGACTTAAGTACTGAGCAACTTTCTGCCTTCATGGCTATGAGTCCGCGCAACTTTACCAGACGGTGTAAAACCGAATTTTCACTGACCCCGAAAAAACTTGTTGATAAAGTGCGTATAGAAACCGCAGTTGCTCTTTTACGTGATACCAAACAGACAATTTCGTACATAGCACATCGTTGTGGCTTTAAGCGGGAAGAAAATATGCAACGAGCTTTTGTTCGCCACTTTGGAGAGTCTCCGAAAGAGTTTAGAAGAACTAAAAACAGCTGCTTCAACACATCGGAGCATTAAAATGTTCTTCTTTGAAGATAACTTCATATCATTGAAGATACTTGTAATAAAAAGGATACCGGGTCCTAATAATGCCAACGCCCTTTGATTTTCATTGTATTTTTTGATCAAACAAGAGTTCCAACTCTGCTCTTGTTTTAGTGGTCATCTAAGTTGGTAGATGACTATAATGAAAACCGATTTTCGCGAGATACTTTTAACAGGGAGGCTAGAACACTAGTATTTGCTCCAAGAGAGCTATGATAACAACCTCAAAATTATATGCTGGTCTATGCGTTATTAGATTGACGTTAAAGCACTTCATCCCTACTCGATCGTACGCAAGATCCATGAACCTATAAGCTCTGCTGACTTAAGAACAATAGAAAAGTGAGTATCTCCATTAAGCACATCAATTTCCGAATAAGCATCTTGATGAGTATTATCCTTCGCAAATGCTATCACTTTACCAGGATCAAAAGCTTCGTCTTCGGACCCAATCCAAAGACCAAATCGTTTTAACTGATATAGTTGGGAACTCGGAGATTCTGGGGTTACCGCATTGGACATTGTAACTGTGTTAAAAGTGACTATTTCTGGATTTTTTTCTAGAATGTGTTCGGGAAAGTTAAATTCCACAGCCTTTGAGTGACTAAAAAGCAATCCTCCTGTTATCGAGTTGGCGATAAATTTAGCTACATTTACCTCAGAAAATCGATACTCTCCTTTGTCTGATTCCCGACTAGTTTTAGAACGAAAACCTAAGTATGGTGCAACAAGAGCATAACCAGCAACTGCTTCGTGTTTACTCCAACTCGAGTAGTTCAGTACGAGTCCTGCACCAGCCGAATGTCCTCCCAAGAAGATAGGTTTTGTAGGATGAAGAGACCTGACGTGATTTATTAGTGTAGTAATATCATCCAAGACTAAAGCAGTAGTCGGGGCGTCTCCCCTCTCACCTTCTGAGCTTCCATGTCCTCTGATATCTGGCATATAAACCTCTATTTGAAAATTCTCTCCCAACCCTACACCAATGTGGTTGTACAATAGTCCGCTATGTGCTCCTGCACCATGATAGAAAATAAGAACAGCTTTAACATCCCTAGTACGATAAGCTCTAAAAGCCAAAGAGATACCGTCACTAGCCTTTATGAACTCCAAAGGCGACAACTGCTTTTTCTCAGAAAGTTGTATTTCCTCGAGTGAAAAAAAACTCATTTTTTCTCCATCTAATTGGCTAGCCAATGCATTGATAGGTAAAGAAAACATCAATACTAATGTTAAAAAAAATGCCTGTAACTTAGCTGGCAATACTCCTGACGGCATATATCCTCCCGAAACAAAATCCTACTAGAGATAATCACCACTGTTAGTGCTAACAATCTTCTATGAAAATGTTTTTTATTTAAGATAACAACCTAATGCGTTGTAACTATTAGACTGTTTAAATCTATACAATTCGCAGACTTACACCATTACTTAACATAACCGAGCTGTTATTGAGATGGTAAAGCGCCTTCAACTCCGTGAGCGTGTAGTTTGACCTTCTTGCTACTTTTGCTGTAGATTCACCAAGTAAAAGCACAACAAGTGTTGAAAAAAGCTCTAGACGTTGTCCTAAATTGACGCGCTTTTGTATTTTCATGACCAAGCTGGGTTCGCTCACACTTAAGGATCCCGAATAGCCATAGTGGGTAAAACTGAATTCTGTAATAACCAATCGTTGCTGCCTTTGTCATTATTTATACACGTGTAATACACTACAGTATTCAGACAAAACCTCTTCTATCAGAGTATAGTCTGAAATCAGTGCTCTCATTTACTACTCGATTGCACTCACTTTGCGTCAACCGAAACAGTACGACATTTATTGCTTCAATATTCAGTCAATAAATGCATAACATACAGGTTTACCTCAACATTTATTTTCCCAAGCAATACTTAAAGCAACGAACTCTTCTCTAACCACACCTGAGGCGCACATGGCTTATAAATACAATATCCTTGAAGGTATGGCACTCCAACCTCGGTCAATGTTCTAAACATTGCCGACGTTTCTACTCCCTCGGCGACAAGTGTGATGTTGTGTGAACGACCAAACTCACACAAATGAGCAATGAGCTTCAAACAGGCATCACGTCGCATGGCTTCTTGAATTAACGCTCTATCAAGTTTAACTTGATACAATGGAAGGCGAAACAGACTGGTAATCGCACTCAACCCTGCCCCAAAGTCATCTATTGACAACTTAAATCCATGCGAATGAAGCTCATTGAGAGTTTTGGAGATAGTTTGATCTTCATCGAGTAGGTAAGACTCGGTGACTTCAAGGACGATACGTTCTAGTGAAACACCGTATCGAGCGGCAGTATCACATACATCAGCGACAAAACTCTCTTTGAGTAGTTGATGCGCCGACACATTCACATTCACCAAAGGCCTAGCTTGATGGTTTGTATCGAACATCACCAAGTACTGGCAAGCGTACTCAAAAACAAGCATACCCAATACGTGGATATATCCCAGTCTCTCAGCTATGGGAATAAACTCGGCGGGGGATACAGAACCCAAACCTGGGTGTTGCCAGCGAGCTAATGCTTCAAAGCTCATCAAGTCCCCTGTCGATGCTTCGACAATTGGCTGTAGTGCAATCGTGATTTGATGCGTATCGATGGCCACTTCTAAAGCGTCCTGAATTGCAAAGTGGCGATCAATATCACGCCGTTGCTCCCCTGTATAGGCTACTGGAGAAGTCACCATACGAGTATACTCAGAGAGATTAAAGATTTGCTCTAAAGGGTTTTGATGATTCATATTTCCAACTGGCAGCGCGCCAAGCCCGAGTCTACTTCTGAATGTCGCGCTATAAGTGCACTCTTTGTGAAACATGGCTTCAATTTGATTCATCAGTGTAATAGCCATCTCTGCGTCAAGAGTTTGCTCAAGCGTGACCACAAAGACATCCGCGCTAATTCGGTAGAGCCCATACCGTTGGTTCAAAACATCATCCAACGTCGTAACAAGTTTTGATGAGAGGCGTCCGGTCGCATCATTACCCACTCTCCTCTGAAACTGTTGCAATTGAGTCAAGCAACACACAAGAAGCCAACTTTCTTCATCTAAGCTCGAAGCGTTTTGTAAAAATTGATGCCGATTGAATAAACCAGTTTCACTATCATGATTGGCCATATGTGTGAGATATTGACTTAAGAAGACATCTTCAGACACATTTTTGTGCGAACCAACCAAAGCAAACCCACCTTGATATTCAACCCTTACACCAGTGGCTTCAATCCAGAGATAACGACTGGCCAAATTTTTAACCCGATAGCGTATCTTCACTCGTGCCGACGCTTGTTCTTGCTGATGCACATTTACTTCTTGAGTTAACCGCTCGCGGTCTTCAGGGTGGACGAGTTCCAACCAATCATCTAGGGTTGAAGACTCAGTTGAGAGAGAGAACTGTTGATAAAAAGAACGATTGTAGAACTGCACTACGTTATCATCGGTCATAAACCACAACCCTTCACTTGCCGTATCAAATAAGCTGAGTAATACTTCCGGTAAGGCCTTCTCGTCCATGTTTTGTTCCCTATGTTGATTCCATTACAACAACTCAAGTCAATCTAGGTGAGCAAATTTAATGCTGCAGCGCTGAGCAGCCTGCAGCAAGCAGTGACATTGGTGATCCGTGTGTTAGACCTACACTAATTTACGTGGCTAAAACTAGAACCGATTGACTTTCTTCTCTATATGCTTGGCGCTGTGACTACAAGACTTTCCCCAGAGAGTACACGCTCAAACCACCTACATCGTTTGCCTGTAGCATTGAAATTGAGCACTAACACTTTTGTCGATGTGATATCTGTCGTACCATCAGACCATGCTACATAAACATAATAACTTCGTTATGCTTCGCTATCAGGTATAGCTTCCCCTTCAGAGAGCCTAAATCAAAAAACTTTGCTTCATACTGGAACAATACGTGATACTGTCATCAACACCTCAAAGTTGCGCTCGATTCGCCGCTCTTGTGCACACCTGATGAGTAGTCTTGCTCTGTCCAACCACTTTTGATAGCTCTTTGTTGATTTATATCCAAAAGAAAAGTGCCTCCAGCAAATAACCGCCATAACGATAGTCACTTTGAACTTGGATTCATACTTCCAACACAACGATCTCTGTCCTAATGGGAGACAAATGTTCCACGTTGCATACCAACAAATGCTATATCGATATAAATTACAATCAACGTTCAACAACTACTTTGACTCTTTTAGCTACTAAATTGTCCCTAATAGCAGTTATCCTTATATTTGAAGAACTCAAAAGTCTAAATCAATGCCAGCCCACTCACTTTAGAGTTTAAAAATCACATCATCTGGTGAGTATATATTTTTTAATGCCAGCTATTCTCTCCACTCACTAATGATATAAATGTAAACATCTTATGAAAATTGTTGTTCTCTATTGCGAGCATGGGTTCAGTTTTTCTAAACTATCGGCTTGTCTCGACGTGTTTTCCAGAGCGAATGAGATTAGCAGCAGCTATCGCTTAATTATCAGCAGCGAACGTTCTGGCCCGGTTCAATCAGACCTAGGGATTTCAGTATACGCAGAGGCAATATCAGGTATTGATTTACATACGATAGATATTTTGAGTCTCACAGGTTCATCATATATAAAAAAAAACACTGAAACGGGGGCATCTTGCGTACCCCGAACACTTCCAGAACTTAGGCTTGAAACATCAAATAGTCGAAAAGAGTCATCAACTAAACTTAGCGAACCTTATTACGTTGACAAGAAAATTGGGTCATCTAAGGACCGTTTAACAGCCCTAAACATGAACTTCCAAGAAAGAAAGTGGAATGAGCTAGAACACTGGATTCAACGAAATATCACCAAGCGACTATCGGTTGAGCAGTTATCAGATCATATGGCAATGAGCTCACGCACGTTTACGCGGCACTGTAACAAACGCTTCAAAATGTCCCCGAAGAAACTAGTCGAACATATCCGCTTGGAAATGACAATAGATATGATTGTAAATACACACCTAACATTAAGTTCAATTGCTATTTCATGTGGTTACATACGAGCTGAAAACATGCAACGTTCATTTATACGACAACTAGGTTGTTCTCCCAGCACCTTTCGAAAAAAAGCGGCCTAGCATTCATGTAATTATAGATTCCTTGCTCGAAAAATTTCCCCCAAGCAACTGTTGTTATCAGAAAAGTTAATTTTCAACGTAAGCACGACAGTGCCGACAAACTTAACACTCCACACAACTTGTCCGATTTTGCGCATTAAATGACAGGTAGCTATTAACTGAAATTGTTATTCGTAGAACGAGAGACAATAACCTACTAATTATACCCAATAATAGGAGCTGACTTAATGAAGTCGCTAACTTTCACAAAAACCACCCATTTACTATTGGGTCTTTTTTCCTCGTTAACGTTCATCTATATGTTTCGTTATGGTTTTTCCTACATAGATTTTGCAGTAAATATCGCTTTAGTGATTATCGTTTTATTATTAAATCGCGAATCACTAAGAGTCACTATCCCATATTTATTGTATAGCTTTGTTGCCTTGCATATACATCAGGCTTATGGAGATGTTATGCTGCACTTTGAGGTTTTCATATTGCTGGCATGCACAACAATTTATAATGATTGGAAGATGGTTTTTCACTGTTTAATAGCAGCCGCAATTCATCATGTACTTTTTTACTACCTCCAATTCAGCACAACTTCGGGTTTATACATTTTCCCACCAAACAGCCCTTTCACAATGGTAATTGAACATTGTCTATATGCTACTTTCCAAGCCAGCGTTTGTATTTATGGCAGCTTATCTCTAAGCCAAAATTTACACAAACTTGAGTATGTCGAAAAGACTGTTGACAATATGGTAAAAAATGATCGATTGCTCCTTAACATTGAGTTAAGTCACCAAGGAGCGTTCGAACAAAAGTTTAATCAAATAGTTTTGCGCTTAAGGGAGCTATCTGATTCACAATCAACAACTATGCACTCTCTATCTAGAGCCTCAACAGCATTAATGAAAGACATTGATAGCATTAACCACGAACTATCATCACATGCAATTAACACAGAACTTGTTGCTACTGCGGTTGAAGAGCTTGGAACATCGTTTGATACCGTGACATCTTCAACCTCAGATTGCAGTATGAATGCAGAAAAGGCTAATCATGTTAGTCAAAGCTGCCTTACTGAAGTAGAAAAATGCCACAATGGCTTAGATCAACTAACGCACCTTGCCAAGAACACACAATCGATCATAAATAGAGTTACAGAAGACACCCGACAGATATCAAGTGTTCTAGACACCATCGCAAACCTATCTGAACAAACTAATCTCCTAGCACTCAATGCGTCAATTGAATCAGCCAGAGCAGGTGAAGCTGGTCGTGGTTTTGCGGTGGTAGCAGATGAAGTCCGTCAATTAGCGCAAAGGACAGACGCTAGTTTGGATCACATAAAAGGATCACTTGATCAACTATCTTCAAGTGTTGATATATCAACAACGCAAGTAACTGAAATGCTCAAATCCGCATCACAAGTTACACAGCTGTTAGACGCCTTGCTCTATAGCTATAGAGAAATCTCAACTAATGTTACCAGTGTGAACGATGAGATGTATCAAGTTTCTTCGGCTGTTACACAGCAAAATACCGCGTTGAACCAAATAAGCAGCAACATGGCCGACCTCAATGCTAGTTCACAAAGCATTACAAATAGAATGGAATCTCAACGTCAATCTATTGACCTCTTACTGCATGAAATGAAAGTTCTGGATGAAGTTAGTAGTAGGCTGGTATGGAATTAAATACTTGTGCAAAAATCGCTACACTAGTGTTGGTTGTTGCTGCAGGGTATATACTGCCTTCTGTAACACCAGATAAAGTAAGCTTTGCAGATCGTCCCTTACCTAAGATTACAGAGAGATGTGTTTGGGAGGGGCAAGACTGCTCAACTAATCATAACCAAATTAGAATATATTCAGGTGAATTCTCACCTCTTCAATATACAATATTTGATCTATATAAAGATGGAATCAAAAGTAAAGAGAATAGTGTATTTGTCACATCAGATGATCAACTCTTTGGTGTGATAAAGGCAAGAAAAAACCATGATGGGAGCTTCCGTGTTTTCATACCTTTTTGTACCAACGAAAAAATGCAGATAGTTATTTTTTCTAATAATACGTCAGCTATACTTTTACCCAGTAGGTCTTAAACATAATCAAGCCATAGTTTTATCCTTCTAAAGAACCGGAACAATCTCTCATGCTTAAGTCAAAAGGTCTGTTACTCCTGTGACGTAATCCTAGAAATAGAGTGCAACGTAGTAGATGTGGTGGCATAAGATCGTGAACCATGTCATGAGTTAACACCAGTACAATGACGATTTCACGCAGAATGAGTTGGAAAGCTTATAAAGCTGTGACTAATTTTAGTTGACCACTACGCTCCAAACTTCTACTCAATGAGTGATAGCTGAATACTTGAACCAAGGTAAGATAGACCCTTCCCTATTTCAGAGTAAAAGGCTAAGCCGATACCTAGAAAATACAATGCCGCTCACCTTAAGTGAACGGCATTAGAGCTGTATGCTCTAACCTTAACAAGTGAGGACGAAAGCAGCCTCACTTTTAGGCTACGAAGCATATACAGGTTCTGATCTCGATTCCAGTTTAATCATCCAGCGAAAAACCTTGATTTATAACTGCTTGTAAGTTGAGACCCATGTTAAAAATAAGGCATATTACACCCTGAAGCTCTGACATATCTTTACAATGAACCTCTATACAGGTCCCACTTGTGACCTTTTTGACGGTTATCTCTGAAAACGTCTCTTGCCAGTCTGGAGATAGCTCCTCTTGTACATATATTTTATAAAGGCTTAAGTCCACTTTGTGTAAGCTGCTCATATCTTTGCCCCTATTGAAATGACTAGAAGCGATACCCAATAGTTGCGGCCCAACTGAGTCCGCCAGCATCCCTTTTTTCTCCATTAAGTTCAACATCTACACTAGAGTAATGTATATCTGCTCCAATAGACCAACGCTCGGTCAATAAATACTCAATGCCTCCCCCAACCCAATAACCTATTCCCGTATCATCATATTTTGTTTTTACTCCGGATCTCACTTCCTCTAGCTCTGCAGCGGCATAACTCACTCCTCCACCTAGGTAAGGGGAAAATGCACCACCTAGAATGATTGGACTGTACCTTAAGCCGAGGTTAAGTTCACCAACGGTTGTTTCTGTCTTATGACCACTGATCTCTTCTTCGTTTCCATTACCATAAAAATCTAGAGCAATCCCAAGAGGCAGCGAAGCCGGCTGGTATGTTGACTGAAGTCCAATTGTATCCATTGAATCATTTTCTTCCCAATCACTATCAAGTGATTTGCTGCCAAGTAACATTTTAGCGGAAAAGTAGCCTTCTGCTGCGTTGACGACAGAGCCAGGAATAAGCATTAAACTAGTCATAGCCAGCACGGTGAGTTTTAATTTCATAATCAGTCCTTTTCAGTAATATCATTAAGCTTATTGCTTGAGATGTACATTACCAATAAGGTTCATCACCCTCATCACCAGATGATGTGATTTAATATACCTATTTTCAATAAAGTAACTTGTATGCGCGAGCTTTTTTGACTGCGGCTCTTCGGCTATTTATGTAGTGGTAGAGTGCCTCAACAGAACCTCCGCCTCTTCATCAGTAAACCTCAAGTCAGACGCTCGAAACTCAATTAGATCGCCATTTGCTCTATGACGTGCCAGTGAAAGTGAAGGATCAGAACGGGTAATAAGGATTAGGTGAACATTTGTAGGCAATCTGCCTAAAAAGTAATGATTGAATCAATCTTAGAAGTGCTTGCTAAATGGTAGTCATCTAGCACCAAGGTTATGTCATGTTCGTAATAGGCCAACTCATTCAATAAGCTGGTTATTACATCTTCATTATTAACTTCTTTACTAACTTTAACTAAATCCCAAGCTTCTTGTGCAAGCGTGCTATCCGCTTCTTTCACCGCTGCGATCAAGTAATAAAGAAAAATATTGGTATTTCTATCATTAATGTCTAACGACAGCCAAGCAAATCTTCTTTTTTGAATCGAACACCAGCCTGCAATTAAGTGCGATTTGCCAAAGCCTGCAGGAGCAGAAACGAGCGTGAATTTTGTTTGATTCACTTTCCTAAGTTTTTCGTTCAGTCCTTCCCTTACTACACATTTTAATTTAGGTTCAGGAGCATATAGTTTGGTCTTTATAATCATTTACCTAACTCTGATTTATCATCACTTAGCCTTCCATATAAAAAATGAAGTAGGAAGCGATACATGTAGAAGTAAAAACCAGAATATCAAGGTGACACCAAACAGGCTAGCAAAGGTTTCAGAAGATTCGAACAAAGTACAGAGCCCAAAAAAGGTGGCAGCATAGCCAAGAAATTTGGTCACCAAAGTTGCCCCGATTCGAGAAGGCAATGCACAGGAAATTAATCCAACCCAAATAGCACCAATAAGTTCATTGCCTCCTCCAATACTTTCATGTAAAAGGTTTCCTATTGTCCAAACTTCTATCGCGAGCTCACAATTGAGAGCCTGCAAACCTTCAACACTATTTATCAACTCAATCGCAAGCCCTCCACTTAGAAACATTAAGCCGGACCAGATCCCTCCCATAACCAAAATCCCAATAGCTAGTTCGGGCTCTTTTTGTCTTACATTAAAAAACAAGTTAATGGTTAGATAAAGCAAAGACACTCCGTATACAAAATAAACCACTACGTTCCAAAGGATGAAGTGATTGCTATCTAAAACCAACAGTTCTAATGTTTGTTGTGGAAGGACATTTTTGTCGTTTAAATAGTGAAACTTACTGACTAGTAACCAAAACCCAAACATAAAACATAAGATATTGATAAGTAGTGAAGCTCTTGCTTTGTTCAATGAAGTCATACTATAGCTTCCAGTGACAACAATATGGTCCACCAAGTTACCATTAATAATAGGCTGCTCAATCACCACATATGGTGATTAATAAATTGAATATTTGGTGTAGGTTTCTATCACTATTCTTAAGAAAGGAGATGTAATGTGGACAATACTAAGACGATTCTTGTAGCCGGAGCTAGTGGTTACCTTGGTCGACATCTCATCGATGTTTTAAAAACCTCTAATACAGATTTTTTTGCTTTAGTACGGCACACCGAGAAACTCAAAAGAAGTGGAGTTACTGACACACAAATCAGAGTTGCAGAAGTTACTAACCCTAGTAGCCTAATTGGATGCTGTGATGATATAGATGTAGTTATTTCCTGTGTTGGTATTACAAGGCAGAAAGATGGTCTGAAATACATGGATGTAGACTTTCAGGCTAACTACAATTTATTAGAGGAAGCTATAAGAGCAGGTGTCAAGAAGTTTATTTACATCTCTGCTTTTAATGCCCCGCAATATAACCATGTCCGACTGCTTCATGCCAAGGAAAAGTTTGCAGACAAATTACTCAAAACAGAGCAATTAACTCCTTGCGTAATCAGGCCAAATGGATTTTTCTCGGATCTAGAAGAGTATTACAAAATGGCACAATCCGGACAAGCATATGTATTCGGAGATGGAAGAACACAGTTAAACCCTATTCACGGTACAGATTTGGCCCATTTTTGCTTAGAAGCTATCAATATGAGTGAGCGTGAACTTAGTGTTGGAGGACCAGAAAAGCTATCTGTGTCCCAAATAGCTATGCTTGCATTCGAAGCTCAAGGACGAGCCGATAGAGCTAAGATAATCAACTTACCAGACTGGATGAGAAGAACTGCGTTATTTATCGCAAAATCTATACCTGAGCGTTTTGGAGGCCCGACTGAGTTTTTCCTTACCGTTAGCGCAGGGGATATGGTCGCTCCGTTGTATGGGGAAAGGAGCTTATCAGAACACTTCCGAAATCTTTACCACACGAATAAATGATATCAGTAATTCAACAAAGCAAACCAGGTATGAAAATGAACTATCTAGAAATAAACAAAGATGCGTGGGATTCCAGAACAGACACCCATATCAAGTCAAAGTTTTATGATGTCGAATCATTTAAA
The DNA here is from genome assembly GCF_029478545.1 of Vibrio sp. 1180_3. Taxonomy (NCBI): domain Bacteria; kingdom Pseudomonadati; phylum Pseudomonadota; class Gammaproteobacteria; order Vibrionales; family Vibrionaceae; genus Vibrio; species Vibrio sp. 1180_3. The sequence continues at coordinate 18,643 of NZ_SJFM01000036.1, read as the reverse complement.
AAAGGCAGGTCCTCTCTAAATCCTCCCGAACTTAAATTGCTGGGAGATGTGAAAGGTAAATCTATTTTACATCTTCAGTGTCACTTTGGACAAGACACTCTATCACTAGCACGCATGGGTGCTAATGTAACGGGGGTTGATCTATCAAGCAAAGCCATTGAACAAGCGAACTTACTAAAAGAATCGCTAGGAATAGATGCAACATTTGTAGAAAGTGATGTTTGTCAGTTTGATCAGATTAACCAAAAGCAGTTCGATATCGTATTCACTTCATATGGAGTACTTTGTTGGCTATCGGACTTGTCTGCATGGGCAAACACCGTCGCAAACTCACTAAAGTGTGGTGGTCAATTTCATCTTGTAGAATTTCATTCGATTAACGATTTGCTAAGCGGTTATTCCTATTTTCCAAAGAATGAACCTGATATTGATGAAGAAGGGACATATACTGAGAACTGCGATGGTACAACTTCGACAATGGCTACGTGGTCTCATTCGGTTAGTGAAGTTATCAGTGCATTGTTAGCAGCGGGCTTAACAATTGAAGCTTTCTCTGAGTCGCCTTATAGCCCTTATAACTGTTTTGACGGGTTAGAACACATACCTGGATCCGGATATCAAATGCTGCATAAAAACCAACAAGTTCCACTTATTTATACTCTTTCAGCTAGCAAAAACACTAATGCTTTCAAGTAGCGAATAACTTACACTAATCTTCTATTCTCATCCTCAGATAAGGATAGAAGATTGTAAGATAAATAACAGCAAAACATTCGATAGATGCAACATATGCTCGTTCTAACTGGTCTTCTTGGGTAGCACAAGAAAGCCGTGCATGTATGATACCGGGTGTATGTCTGGAGAGTGCTTCTCGTTTTATTAAGAGTATAAGACACCATACTCAATCACTTATCCCATTAGATCCAAAGTTCAGTTTTCACAACACTTCTTTCAAATTTCTAAAGCCAATGCAGTCTTGTCTATGACCCCATCAACGCCTAGCGAACCAGTTCATCCGTCTCAATAATATTTTACTCTACTGCTCATATTGGACTTTATGTTAACAATTACGGATTTAACATCATTCCACTCAAAGTTCTTTCGACACATGATGAGTACTACTTCATCAATACGTTGGGAATCCCACTAGGAGAGCCATTATGAACAATCCATCAAACCCCATTGTCATCATCGGTAAAAATGCTAAAACCGGTGTTCGTGTCAACAAAAGGCTCATTGAGCTTGGCTTTGAGACTCGCTCAGTCTCCCGAAGCACCTCGACTTGCTTTGACTGGGGAAATAGAGCAACTTGGCCTGCAGCCTTAAAAGGCGCAAAGTCAGCGTACGTGACTTATCAGCCCGATCTTGCCGTACCCAATGCAGAGAGTGATATCCGTGCGTTTGTCGAAGTGGCGAAAGCCGAAGGCGTTGAGCATGTTGTCTTACTTTCTGGGCGAGGTGAAGATGGAGCAGAAAGAGCAGAGCAAGTTCTTATCAACAGTGGTCTTGAATGGAATGTGGTTCGCGCTTCTTGGTTTGCACAAAACTTTAGCGAAAGCTTTATGGCAGAAGGCATCTTGAACGGCCACTTAATATTACCTGCTGGAAACATACCGGAGCCCTTCATTGACACGGATGACATTGCAGAGGTAGCGGTGGCCGCTCTGGTTGACCCAAGCAAGCGAAACCGCTTGTATGAGGTGACAGGCCCTGAGTTGCTGACCTTTCAGGACTGCGTTGATGAGATTTCCAAGCAGCTCAACAAAGAGATTAAATTTACCTCGGTCAGTATCGATGACTATTTAAACATCCTAAAAGAGCAAAATGTACCAGAAGATTACCAATGGCTCCTTAATGAGCTCTTCACTGTTGTCTTTGACGGGCGTAACTCAAACCTTGCGCATGGTGTCGAGGAAGCGACTGGCACCAAACCAACAAGGTTCTCAGACTATGTCACCAAAACTATTGAAGGGGGTTACTGGGGATAGAGCATTCAGGACGGGTGATTAAACCATCACCATTGGGCAGCCCGGGTTTACATCGGGCTGACCGCCATTCCCTAGATAAAACAGTGTTACCCGGATTTCTTAGTATGAGATGGTGACACTCCATACTTACTCTTGTATGCACGGCTGAACGCGGCTTCAGATTGATAGCCAACATCGAGTGCAATATTGAGAACATGCTCATTGCCATGCAACAACCGCTCTCGCGCCAGCGATAAGCGCCAATGCGTGATGTACTTCTTAGGCGTCTGACCGACGATTTTCTTAAAATAATCAATGAAGCTCGTGCGAGACATACCAGATAACTCAGCTAAACACTCAATATCGATATGCGCAGAGGGGTCTCCATGTATTTTTTTCATCGCACGAGAAAGACGCTTATCAGTATGTGCCAGTAGCCAACTCTGATGTTCATCAGAGAGTTCATTAATCCAAGTACGGATACATTGAAGGATTAATACATCAGCCAACTTAGAGACAATAAGTCCTGCGCCATAATCCTCGTTTTCAGTTTCTCTCTGTATAGATTGCACCAAACTTTCGATGGTTTGGTGCGCTGGGGATTGTGACAGCACCAAAATATAATCCGGCATTGATTGAATGATGGACGTCGTAACCTCGTTATCAAACAGTACCGTGCCACACAGAGTCGTCGTCAACGCACCTTCACCAGTCGTAGTTAAACGCTCATAGTGTTCGGTGATTTTTTCGATATTATTGTCAAACAGGTCATTGGCTGGTGTGTTATTGACGTCAACGATGTCATGACCGGTACCTCTTGGTAGCAAAATAAAGTCACCTGGTTCCAGCTTTACGCGGGCACCATACACTGAGACGAACGCTTCACCTTCTAGAACTAAGTGAAACATAGTGCTAGAGGGAATAGAAGGGATCTTCACCCCCCAAGGTTGCTTCAACATCGAGTAAGTATAAAAAACGCTACTCATTTTAAGTTGACTGAGCGGAGAGCTGGCCTCCTCATCCTGACGCCTGTTTTGTTCAAACTTCGCCATGGCTTGTGTTCTTTTATCGTCCATCAATATGTACTTCCTGCAAACGTTCAGCGACTTTCTGTCAATTAAATCATCGCTCAATTAGGTCTAATAAACAACGTTCACTGCCTGCCGCAGTTTTGTGGCTCTAGTCAGTTAATCCAATGATGTCATGAAATCTAGAAGGAGATTGCACCATGATTGCATCTATGTTTGAGCGTATTGTTTTAGGGATAGCTGGGGTTACCGCCTTTACTATCGGCGGGTTTATTGCACTAGAGCCACATACTTTTTACTTAAGCTATGGCATTGCGCTCGCGGATGACCCAAGCCTACTCAGTGAGCTACGAGGACCGGGGACAAACCTCGCTGTATTGGGGGCATTGATGCTAGCCGGCCTCTTTTATCATCCCTTACCTAAGACCTCAATCGTTGCCGCAAAAATCGTTTTTTTCGCTTTTCCTGTGGGTAGAGTGATAGGGATATTTGCCGATGGTATGCCGTCTGGGGGGATCTTGGCCGCGCTAGTTGTAGAAATTGCGATTGCGGTTTTACTCGTCGTGGCCTTTAGAAAGACGAAAGCGTTCACATAACGTGTTTTGTTAGCTCAATATAAGCCAAGTTCAAATAGTCAGTGACTCATCGAAAGGACCAATATCATGAACTTTAACAAAGTACTCATTGTGTACGACTCAGGATTTGGTTCAACCGAAGACATTGCGCGAGTAATGGCAACCGAGCTCTCTCGCTTAGGTGTGCAGGTAGAGTGCCAAAATGCTGAAAATGCGCGCGCGCCGCTAGATGGCGAAGCGGTAATAGTGGGAAGTCCCATCCGTTATGACAGGTGGTTACCCACCGTTAGACAGTACGTGACTCGCCATCAAACGATACTCTCACAGATTCCTGTCGCGTATTTCTATACTTGTCTTTCTCTTGTGCAAGGGACATCAAATCCAATAGATGACAAACAAGTCTACGATGACACACTTCTTAGTGTGAACACCCAAGTTAAACCGATTATGGTTGCAGGTTTTCCTGGCACATTAAAGCTAGAGGTAATGCCTTGGTACTATCGTTTTCCCCTCAAGTGGATCGCGAAAAGCAAAGGCGTGAGTGAAGGAGATTATAGAGATTGGGCAATGATTAAACGCTGGGTTCACCACTTTGTTCATTACGTTAGCCGTTCAGTAACATGACATGCACTTCGGGATCATTACTCATTAACTTGAGTTGACTCTCCCGAAGTAACGTCTGTTTAGAAGATATTTAGTCCAAATATATCTTTAATATCAAAAAGTACTCTCTGAGTTTTTTCTTTAGATAGCTGGCTTCCTTCAACCAAAATATCAATTAGCTGTGCTTTGTCATCAAGTAATTCGGCTCTTTTCTCTCGAATAGGCCGAAGTAGCTCTTGCAAGCATTCTTCAAGGATTTTCTTTGTCGTTCCATCACCAAGTCCGCCTCGTTGGTAATGTTCCTTCAGGTGAGTGATGTAGTTTGAATCTGGGTGAAATGCATCAAGATAGGTAAAAACAACGTTTCCTTCAACACAACCAGCATCCTCTATCTTCAAGTGATTTGGGTCGGTATACATTGATTTTACGGCAGCACTGATCTCCTTCTGGGAAGCGCCAAGATTGATCGCGTTCCCCATTGATTTTGACATTTTATTCTTGCCATCTGTGCTAGGTAAACGTGATGCGTTACTAAGTAGCGGACGGCATTCTTTGAGAACCATTTTTCCTGCTAGGGTATTTATTTTCCTAACAATTTCATTCGTTTGTTCAAGCATAGGCAGTTGATCATCCCCTACAGGAACAAGAGTCGCGTTGAAAGCCGTTATGTCGGCGGCCTGAGAAATGGGATATGTCAAAAAGCCAGCTGGGATTGAGCGCTCGAAGCCTTTGTTTTGAATCTCACTTTTCACCGTAGGATTTCGCTCTAACCGCGCTATTGTCACAAGATTACTGTAATACATCGTTAGTTCAGCTAATGCGGGTAACTGCGACTGGAGACAAATTGTTGTTTTACTTGGGTCAATGCCTACCGCCAGATAATCGGCGACGACATTAAGTATGTTGGAAGATACCTTAGATGGATTGTGAGCGTTATCTGTTAAACCTTGCATGTCAGCAACAAGGATAGTTTGGTCGTTAGCATGCTGCAAAGCAACACGCTGCTTCAGTGAACCAATATAGTGGCCAAGATGTAATGGGCCTGTAGCTCTGTCACCAGTTAAGATGACTTCTGAATTTTCAGAGTAGCGGTTAGTGTTCATGTTTATCTCCTAGTAAATAGATCGCTACCGGAGATAATCGAACACAGTCTTAGCTACCTTCCAGCAGCTTAAGAATGTGAAAATCCCGTGCCGCTCTAGTTAGAGCGCCACCAAAAGAAAAATGATGAAGGTGTCGAGATACGTTTCATCCAAACAAAGTAACAATCATTGACTGTAAACTCAACCTCAGAATAAACCAATCGGGAGCCGTCAACGTTAGTGTGGGTAAATGCACTATGCACTTAATACAAAATAGATGTAAAAGCGGCTCTGCAGGAAGGCGACCATCACTGCTCCTGAAGGCTGTGAAGCTATCACAGAAAAGTGATGCCACCAGCGTCGATAAAAGTAAAAATCCGCCTTCTTAGAAGGCGGCTTTGGTTTACAGCCCCCTAAAAGGGGGCGTTCCTGCGCTGTTAGTTCATCTTCAACTCTAGCTGTGCCTCATATTCTTGATCTTTCTTGTCTTGGTGCCTTACGTATCGCCTGATGATTTCTTCATTTACACCAACTGTGTCAACAAAATACCCTCTTGCCCAAAAATGATTTCCCCATAATTTCTTTCTAATATGTGGAAACTTATTAAACAACCGGATAGCTGAACGTCCTTTCAATATCCCCATCAAAGTCGATATCGAAACTTTCGGGGGAACTATTACAACCAAGTGAACGTGATCTGGCTGGATATTTAGTTCCAAGACCTCGCAATCTTTCATATTGCACAAAATATAGACTGAGCGATAAAGCTCCTTGCCTACATTACCTTTCAAGATCTTAAATCTGTACTTCGGCGTCCACACTATGTGGTATTTACAACGCCAATACACATGTGATTGAACTTCTGTAATCGCCCATGTTTTTAGTTTCCTCTTACTTGTGGTGAATAAGAGGTTTACTTCTAACATGGGCACTCCTTCGGGCAATAGCCCCAAGGTACAATCACCACCGCCCAAGGCGGTGGTTTAGAGCTGACAATGAAAATGGGGAGCAATCACGCTCCCCACTCTTTTTTTGCTTCTGAAGATGTGCTCACCTTGTCATTACTGAGGGAACGTGACGGGATAAGTACCAACCGATTCTGTCATGCTCTTACATTCTAGCCAGGATTGATACTTCTTGCCTTATACATCGATATTCAGTGATTGTAATTTTTAACCCTAAGCTCTCTGGTACTCAGTTTTTCTTCTTTCCAGATGTTTTTAATCGTGCCGATACTCACAGTAATATTGTGCTCTTTTAATTCCATCATCAGTTGCATCAGCGTGAGATGAGGTTTCTGTGATGTCAGCTCGATAATTTTGTCTTCCGCATGCTCTGGTATACGGAACTTAGGAGGGAATCTATCCATCAAGGGGGGGTATCTCTCAAACAAGGGAACGACCATCAAAAGTCACCTTTCCACGGTTTTGCTTATGATGGCAGTATCAATTGTTCTCAATTTAGCTTTCGCATTCAGCGGTTTGTTCGCTTCAATTCCTTATCATATATTTTTTCGAGCCATGCCAGCATGATATCAACCGTTTCATGGTTGTTTGACAAGTCTAGATGTTTAGCGCCTAATATTATTCTCAAATCAGTTTGCGGGGCGTTTTCCCTAAAAACCTTCTCAAATTTATAAGCATAAAATGCTTCGTCATTCTCTCCTACCAACACTAGAATGTTATTGTTATTTTCTCGTAGGTCAGCAGTAAAAAACTGAGGAGAAAAAGACTCGTTCATCCGAAAGGTATAGCTATCTACTTGAAACTCGTCATCAATAGTTACAGGTCGATTAAAATATAGTACTGACAGATAGTTGAACAGCTTAATCCCTACGTTATTCAGCATAGCTAACCCAGCGTATCTGGCTTGTCTAACTTGCACCCACCCTCCGGAGTTCGGGCGAACAGTCGGTGCTTTGTAGCCTAAATATGGCGCTAACATCATATAACCATCGTATTTTTCAAGCTCATTGCCACCGTACTTAACAACTAGCCCTCCACCAGACGAATGCCCTCCAAGGATGACCTTGTAATCAGGGAATTTAAATGCAAGTTCCTTTTTTAAATCTTCAAGATCGTGCTCCAATTGACCTAAGTAATCTACATCACCCATACTCCCCAATGCAGACTTTCCATGGCCGCGAAGGTCAGGCAATACAACAGATATATTTAGAGAGGCATTTAATCTTTCTGCTAAAGGAAGTAAATACCTTCCTTCCGTTCCAGAACCGTGGATTAAGACAACAATAACTTTTGAGTCCCCCAACAAGAAGCGATAAAAAAGGTCACTTCCATCGCGCGCAGTATAATATTTTTCAGCGATATTAATTTCAGGAGCACTATCAATGTGTAGAACGTTAAAATCTAAACCTTTGTCGGAATGCTCTCTACTAAAAGGTAGCGAGAGTAGGGAGAAAGCAATCACAAAGTAAATCAGCGGAGAAGCTATCAATAATTTTAAGAGAAAATTCATATTTTCCTCTTTAGATACTGCCCTTAAAAAAAGGCCGTATGGTCATAGTTTGTGCTCTATTGATAACTCATACGAGCATGACATTATCCAATGTCTCGAGCCAGAATTAATGTTATCAATTACATAAATACGACATAAAGTGCCAATGTTAACATCAGAGTGGTAATGGGTGCCCATATGAGCCTCTCTATTCGGGAGGGAGTAATCCAGTTTAAAAGGGCACTTAAAGCCTGTATGGTCAGTCCAGTATAGGGGACCCATTTCGGTAAACCTGCAATCAGCTTAGCCTCAGAGGCGACACCTGTCGCCATAAAGACGAGTAACACGACAGAGATGCCAGCAACTACTCGTCCTGAGATAGGCAACGAAGCTTCGTGGCGGCCACCTTGAGTCATTCTTCCCCAGGGCGCTCCGGCAATAAGGCAGAACTGAAAGACAATCACTCCCAGAAGAATGAATATATAAGTTGTAGCAGCCAATTGAACCATATTTTCCGTCCGTGTTTATCCTCAGAATAAAACAGTGATTGAGTGACCTTTAGTTTTCTAACTACCATCCCACTCATCTCGCAGGATAGCCAACACGACCGTATCCCACCATTGACCTTTGAAGTAACGGTTTTCTCTAAAGTGTGCCTCTTTTCTCATGCCTAGCGCTTGGCAAAGCCTAATTGCAGCCCTGTCTTGGCTGATGGTTTCTGCGTAAATACGGTGAACTCCCAGGTTAGAGAATCCATACTGAGCCAATGCCTGAGCGGCTTCCAGTATCAGTCCACTACCTTGGTACTCTCTGGATAGCCCAGTCCCCACTGATGCTTGATTATCGTTTTCAAGGCGTAAACAGATTGTTCCAACAAATTGCCCGGTCATTTTATGCTCAATGGCTAATTGATAAGATTTCCGCGGCATTTCGGATGCTTGTTCAATAAACAACTTTGTCAGTTCGCGATATTTATTCGGTTCACAATCCGATTCATCATAGAAACGCTGATATTTCGCATCTTGAGAAATAGCGACGAAGGTCGCCTCATCCTCAAGCTGCATATCTCTAAGTATCAGTCGTTCCGTTTCCAATTTAAACATCTACAGAAAACCCTTGTTTTATCACTGCTTGCAACTTCAGCCCCATATTGAAAACCAAGTTTACGATACCGTGAAGCTCTGACATATCTTTGCAATAAACCTCTATACAGGTTCCACTTGCTACTTTTTGTACGGTTACTTCTGAAAAAGTTTGTTGCCAGTCTGGAGATAAATTCTCTTCTACATATACGTTGAAGAGACCGAACTCTTCATTGTGCACATTACGCATAATCCACCTCACCTGCTGACTAAAAGCGGTATCCGATATTCGCTCCCCAGCCAATCCCACCGGCATCACGTGTTTCTCCATTGACTTCTACATCAGCACTGGAGTAGCGTGCATCAATACCAATTGACCACCGCTGTGCAAATAGATAATCGATGCCACCTCCAACCCAATAGCCGGTACCGGTATCTTCGTAGTTTCTTTTAACACCTGAACTGTATTCTTCCAGCTCTACTGATACATAGCTAACCCCAGCACCCAGATAGGGCGCAAAAGCACCTGCTAGAATAGTCGGTTGGTACCTGAGTCCGAGGTTAATTTCACCTACGGTTGTTTCGGTCGTGTTTCCACTATTCTTGTTTTCATTTCCACTTCCAAAAAAATCCAGGGCAATGCCAAAAGGCAGCGATGCGGGTTGGTAGGTAGACTGGAACCCAATTGTGTCCATTGAGTCATCTTTTCCCCAATCAGAGTCTAACGATTTGTCACCAAGTAACACCTTAAAGGAAGAGTGGTTTTCTGCGGCATTAGCGACTGTACCAAAAAGCAATATTAAGCCAGACATTGCCAGAAAATTGAGTTTTGAGTTCATAATAAGCCCTTATTTTATTGAGAGGTTAAGCGGGTTTGCTTAATGGCAAGATTACCCACAGGGCTCTTTACACACATCACCAGATGATGTGGTTTATCATAGTTTGGTCCAAGAAAGTAACTTATGTAACTTCGCTTTATTTATGGCGGCGCGGCGGTTACTGACACCAAGCTTTGAGTAGATGTTTTTTGTGTGAGTTCTGAGCGTATTGAGGCTAACGAAAAGCTTTGACGCAATTTGAGGGCCGCTGAGTTCAGTGTCTAGCCACTGCAGGACTTGCGTCTCTTTTACACTTAAAGGCTCAACCAGTGAATCTGTTATTATCACTGGTGAGAGCTTCTTCGGTGCTAAATCATATGTTGTAAATAACTCATGTATGGCTCTGATCTCTGTATGCCATACATCAGCGCCATTCTCTGCCATTAGCAATACTGCCTGCCTAAGTGCATGCTCTGCAGATTTTTTATCCTTGTTAGCTTCAGCATCGATAGCACAAACCACTTTCTGAACAAACTGTAATGTAGGCGGTGTATCCTCAGAGAAGGCATTATTCATAGTCGTCGTGACTTCCCTTCGTTCATTTGGCTGTGCAATGAGATAAGTTAAATAGGCTAAGCTATTGATATGAAAAGGTGTGGAACAAGGAGTCTGTTTTGTGAGTAGTTCGCAGCTGCCCTGATTGAGTAGGATAATACCTTTCCAGAGCGAGGGTGGTCGATGGCATGGATTGGGCGTCTCAACATACAGGGCTTCTGCATCACTGATGTACTTTATAGCATCTTCAATACGGTTCTCTACAGAAGCAATTCTTCCAGAAATGAGCGGATAACGGTATTTTGTTTCCTGCATAGAGCCTGAAGTACCAAACTGCTGAGCTGTATCAAGCAAACTCAATGCGCTTTCAATGTTTCCTTGCTCAAATTCAATTTCTGAAAGCAGCAGGTATACATCAGCACTCCCTTCGACGGTGTAGCTTCTATTTTGATCAACCCTATCAATCGCCGATTCGACAACAGACCTAGCCTTAGTCAACCAGCCAAACTGGTAATAGAAATCTCCCAGTAAAAAACGGCTTGTTATTTTAGCGCTGATATCTTCAGAGCGGTCCATATTGGCGACAGCGGCTTTAAGGCTACGTTCCGCGGCAGAAACCTCACCATCTCGCCATAACGCTATACCTTCTAAGGCTCGGGAAGAGCCACGCCAAACCTGTTCTTTTGTCGGTAACACATTTAAAGCATTACGAATCCGTTCAAGTACTTCTCTGGTATTACTTTGAGCCGCATGAATATAGGCTTGCCCGATATTGACTATACCCAGAGTTGTTTTTTCCTGGTCGTTTAATGGTGTGACACATCGCTCGAAATGTTCCTTTGTTGTATCGAGCAAAAAGATTCCTTGCTCGGGGTTGTGAGGCAAAAGCACCAAACCGTAGTAGCCGGCTAAAACTGGAAATGCTTGAATACGTTCTATATCGACCGATGCGAGCCACTCTATCAGTTGAGAATCATGTGAATGTGTACGTACGATTGGCCAATGACTTTCTAATAGCCTCAGCAGTTCTTTTTCCCCACAGCAACGGACATATTGAACCGCATCAGCAAGGCGACCCTTGTTGGCCATCCATGCCGCCGCGCGCATATTCAGCTCATGCATTCTCTCCTCTGTGATATGGGCGTGAATGCGTAAAACATCAGCAAAGAGGTGATGATAACGGTACCAGTTTCTCTCATTATCCAGAGAGATAAGAAAGATGTTGTTTGACTCTAGGTAAGTGAGTATTTCACCGCAATCTTCCCTATTTAGTACATGATTACAAAACTCTACAGAAAGCTCTTTCAGGAAGAAAGTTTCACGTAAAAAGTGTCGCACCTTTTCGTTCATACCAGAGAGAACTTGCTCTGTCAGGTAATCGAGAATATAGGTATGCGTACCTGAGAGCCGAGTGATTATATCTTCAGGATGAGCACTACTATTGAGTGCCAAAGAAGAGAGTTGCAAACCAACTGCCCAACCTTCCGTTATTCTATTTACAGCGACCACATCACTCTTTTCCAACTGCGCATGACAGGTTTGACTCAACAGCTTCCCGGCTTCTTCATCCGTAAATTTTAAGTCGGATGAGCGAATTTCAATAAGCTCTCGTTCTGCCCTTAGCCTGGCGAGAGAAATTGACGGATCTGAGCGCGTGATGAGAACCAGGTGAATGTTTTCAGGCATTCTGGCTAGAAAGTTGTTGATAACAGAATCTGTCGCAGCGGAGCTAGCTAAATGATAATCATCGAGTATCAAAGTTAGCTCATTCTGATAATAGGCTAACTCATTTATGAGGCTGGTAATTACGTGGTCTGCATTGACCTCTTTCTGCACTTGAACGAGATCCCATGCTTCTTGCGCAAGGGTAATGTCCACCTCTCTGAATGCGGCGATAAGGTAACTCAGAAAAGTGTCAGTGTTTTTGTCATTACTGTCCAAAGACAACCAGGCGAGCTTTTCTTCCTTTCGGGAACACCAATCCGCAACCAGGTTTGATTTACCAAAACCTGCAGGAGCGGATACAAGCGTAAGTTTAGTATTGATAATTTGCTTTAGTTTTTCCGATAGAACCTGTCTCACCACATAGTTTGATTTAGGCTCAGGAATGTAAAGTTTCGTTTTAATGATCATTCATATGCTCTGGTACATTGTTCTCGCCCTTTCCAAGTCTGAAAAGAGGTTGGAAGTACTATATACAATAGTAAAAACCAGAGTATCAAGGCAACTCCAAACAGACTAGAGAAGGTTTCATAAGATTCAAACAAGGTACAAAAATAGAATCAGCTTTTTTAAGCCAGAGATGCAAAAGACGATTTCTTCTAATTTTGAGCTAGAAAGAGACTTACGAGCGGCATTAAAAGAGGAACAATTTGAACTCTACTATCAACCGCAAGTGAATGAAGATGACATCGTTATTGGTGTTGAAGCACTCATTCGTTGGAGACACCCCTTAAAAGGATTAGTAAGTCCTTATCATTTCATTCCTTTGGCCGAAAGCATAGGATTAATAATGCCTATAGGCGAATGGGTGCTCAAAACGGCTTGCAAGCAATTGGCTAAGTGGCAAGGTGACTCGACCAAATCCCATTTGTCGATTTCAGTCAACATCAGCTACCAACAGTTCTGCTCGAACAACTTTCCCAAGATTATTCAAAAGCTAATGGAGAAATATAGCATCCCTGCAGGTAGGCTAAAGCTAGAGCTGACGGAAACCATGTTAATTGATGACATAGAGCAAGCAATACAATGCATGAACGAGGTCCAAGCCTTAGGTGTTGAGTTCGCTTTGGATGACTTTGGTACAGGATACTCATCATTGAGCTACCTAAAAAAGCTTCCTATTAGTCAGTTAAAGATCGACAAGTCTTTCATTTGTGAGCTTGAGTCGACGCCAAACGCCCGATCGATTATTGAGACGATTATTTCACTATCCAATATTCTTGGGTTGCGTACAGTTGCTGAAGGCGTCGAAACGAAATACCAACGAGATTACCTCGAATCATTAGGATGTATCGTGTATCAGGGTTATTACTACTGTCAGCCTCTACCAGTTGAAGAGGTAGAGTGACATAGAGAGCACTCATTTTTCTAGCTTGTAACTTGCGTCATCACTCCTAGTGGTTTTCGCACTTGCCAAAACGATCACATGTCACACGTGACACAGAAGTCCTTCGATGGACTTGCACACAAACTAAATACATGCTCATCTGTAGAAAGTACCGCACTTCAAACTTGATACTAAGTGCTTAAATCTTACCTTTCAGTGGATGGTCTCTCCGCCACCCTGCTACAGACCTGGAATCAACAAAACAAACCAATAAATCAGCAACACTGCGGGAAGAAACCCAATTAATGAGTGAGGTCGCTACACTACGTGAGCTAACTTCACACCATAGCCCGTCATTCTCTGAAGCAATAGACCTTGAATCAACTCTACAAACCAACAGATCAGCAACACTTCTTGATTTCACTTCACAAACAAGAATGACCGCTACACTTCTTGAGCTTACTCCGTTTACTAACGCCATGATACTTCCTCTCAATAATTACACTTACAAAAGCACGATTTCCTGCATGTACCTAAAGCCCAATTAAGTAGCCCGAAACGCACTGGCTAACATTCCGAATTGATCGGCAACATCAAACCCGACGCAAACCAAAACCGCCGAGCGTTGCGAATACGTCTTAAAGCGTTTGTTGAACGAAGCCGCTACGCGGCAGAGTAAAACACGCTCAGTCCATACTCTAAGTAACACCTTTATGTTGAAGGTGTCTTACTGGAGTCACGATTATGAACCCTACTGAACTGCAACGCTACAATAGCCTTTATCAACAACACCTTACCAATTTAAAACTACAAGGTAAACGGCCCTCCACAATCGATGCCTATTCTCGTGCAGTTCGTCGAATCACCGCTCACTTCGATCGCGTACCTGACACGTTAACCACTGCCGATCTCAAACAGTTTTTCGCTGCGCTTATTGAAACCCATTCTTGGAGCACCATTAAACTCGATCGTAATGGCTTGCAGTTTTTTTATCGCTACACGCTCAATAAACAGTGGGAATGGCTCAATATCGTCAAACCACCTCAAGTAAAACGACTACCCGACATACTCACACCACAGCAAGTTGGCACATTGATTACCCACACTCGACAGCCACGTTATCAAGTTTTTTTTCTTACTCTGTATAGCATGGGGCTTCGTCTTGGTGAGGGATTAAACCTCACGGTTCATGATATCGACAGCCAAACGATGCGTGTTCACATACGTGAAGGAAAAGGTGGAAAAGATCGAATGGTGCCGCTTCCGCTGCGAACTCTTAAAGCTCTTCGAGCACATTGGCTTACCCATAAGCACCCTTACTACTTATTTCCTGGCCTAGGTACATGTCACGACACCCCTATGGACCGTGGCGGTATTCAAAAGACGATGAAACTTGTACTTAAAGAGTGTGGTATCAAAAAACAGGCAAGTCCTCATTCACTGAGGCATTGCTTCGCGACGCACTTGCTTGAGCAAGGGCTAGACCTGCGATCACTCCAAACACTGCTCGGTCACGAAAGCCTTAATACCACCGCTCGTTACACCCGAATGACCCAGCTAAAGCAACGCAACGCTGCGATGGCGATCAACCAATTAACCGATGCATTAGATTTAACGTGGAGCATCAAATGAGTGCCTTTATTGAACTGCTTCGCCAACATCACAGTGCGCTGAAACGGCATCATCATGATCAGCTTAATGGTGATATGCATCGGGCCATTTCTGCAATGCTGCGCTGCAAAACCGAGCAACAAGGTCGGTCACAATGGTTTTGTGACCACTGTCATCACGATGACCGATTACCACTTTCTTGTGGTCACCGACATTGCCCTCAATGCCAACAACGTACGACTTCTGACTGGCTAGCGCGTCAACATCAGAAGCGCTTACCTGTTCATTACTTCATGGCGACGTTTACTTTACCTTATCAATTGAGAGTGTTGGCCAGTCGTCGACCCAAAGCGCTATATAATCTGATGTTCAAAGTATCATCGGGTATTTTAAAGGACTTTGCTAAGAGGCAGAAGCAAGGCGAGCTGGGGTTTACCGCTGTGCTTCATACCCACAGTCGACAATCCACACTTACATATTATTGTTGCGGCAGGAAGTTACGACCTATCAAGACAAGAGTGGCACAAAGGCAGCCAGCGATACCTCTTCAACGCCTTTGCTTTGGCCAAAATATGGCGAGCAAGAATGATAGAGGCCATTAATCAACATCCAATGTTGTGGCTTCCTAACGGCATACCCGAACAATGGGTGGTTGATTGTAGGCAGGTTGGTTATGGTCAGTCAGCACTGAACTATTTATCTCGCTACCTCTATCGCGGCGTATTGCCTGATGAAAACATAATCAATATCACCGATGACACGGTCACCTTCCGTTACAAAGAGAGCCAAAGCAAAACGTGGCAAACTCGGGTCTTACCCATCCTTAAGTTCTTGCTGCTCATATTGCAGCACGTACTCCCCAAAGGGCTACAACGAGTTCGAGATTATGGATTTTTACGTGGGCAAGCGCTGGCCTTAAGAGCCCGTATTCAACTGTTGCTGTTGAACTTGCTCTATCTCATGCCGCCCTTAATTAAGGCGAGAAGGACCAAAGCGATAAGAATCTGCCCCTGCTGTCAGCATGAAATGGCGTGCGTGGGAATTAGTCGACCGATCTAGCCGAAAGGCATTTGATAATAAGGATAATGGCAAAGGTAAATCAGAGGAGAAGTGACAGAAGAAGAAAGAAAAAATAGCTAAGTGATTGATGAGATTGCTATCGCAATCTTATGTTAGCGTCGTTCGCCTTGAGAAAAGTCTCAAGGCGACATGCCCTTCAAACTAAATTTCACAATTTACTTAATAAGGTAGCTTCGGGCTTGTTCAACACTTGGGATTTAGTGTTGGCTGCGCAACACCTTAATCCTTATTTGTTAGGCCTTTATTACAGCTTTCGCGTCATAAAACAGCTATTGGGATCTGGTTGATAATCACCAAACGGACCACAGTATATGAATCCATGTTTTTCATACAATTTTCTTGCAGCCAAAAAATAATCCATTGAACCCGTTTCCAAACTCAGAAACTCATAGTTCCGAGTTTTCGCAACGGCTACGACATGTGACAACAACTGAGATGCAACACCTTGATTTCTTGAACTTGTGGCTGTTCGCATCGACTTGATTTCTGCATGGTTTGAAGTCAACTCCTTAAGTGCAATACATCCTTGAACTACACCATTTTTCTCTGCACACCAAAAAGTGATGGATGGATGCTTAAGAGCCTCAACATCCAGAGCATGAACACTTTCAGCTGGTGAGGTTGCATACATGTCTCTTAGGTGTTCTTCCAATAACTGCAAAACACCAGTGCCTTCTAAGTTATCTACTCTGATTTCCATATCATTTCCTATCTGGGCCTAACGCTTATTCGACGACAAATAGTCGTCTTTGGTCCTTCAATGTTGCAGCATTTTTCATACTTGCTCAACTGATAATCAATTAGTTATGCCACATGAAGAGGAACTAAGTTGCAAGGTTTTGCCTAATAGCGGAAAAACTCAATCATCAACTCATTCGGATGATATTTGATAGGACCAAAAAACATTAACAGGATATGTATGACTAGAAAGTCTATCCAATATTAAAAGAAAAGCGAGCTCCCGCTGAGCCGGAACCACACCTGGCCCTGCTCTCGCATCACATCCCACTTCAGATATATGTTATCTACAAAAACGCAAATAACAGGCACTAGTGGCTTGTAGGTATCAACCCTACAAGCCGCATTGTTGTATTAGTCGATATCGTTTCTCGCTGCATCTACCGCCAACATATCCGCTCTTTCATTTCCTTCAATGCCAGAGTGCGCTTTGACTTTAAGTACCTCGACATACTTTCTAGAGCGCAGTTCATCGACTTGCTTCCAAAGCTGACGATGTTTAACTGGCTTTTTATTCGCTTTACGCCAACCTCTATCTTTCCAATCGTCCATCCAGATGTTGAAACCTTTCACGCAGTAATCATTGTCTGAAAAGATGACATCACCATCTTCTGCGTACTCTAGCCCTTCGATAAAGGCCATTAACTCCAACTCCGCACAATCCGTCTCTCTATCAATAGTGATACTCTCTTCATGCACAATCTCATTGTCTTCATCCATGACCACCAGCCCGATGCCACCTCTTGTACAAACGTGTTGATTGTTTGGGGCTGCGCCGTCTACGTAAATTGAATAACTCATTTTTTATCTCTCTCTAATTGAAAAAGGGCGCATGACTTTGCTTAGCCAGCGCCCCGTTGACGTTTGTGTTACTGAAAGGATTCTTGGTTGTCTCGCATACTCAGACGCGATTCCATCCATTCCTCGATTTCACTTTCTACCCAAGCCACTGCTCGTTCACCGAGTGGCACACTCTTTGGGAAGTCGGTTTCATCAGCCATGAACTTGTAAATAGTGGAACGGCCTAGCCCAGTTAGTGACATCACGTCTTGGATTCGTAGAAATCTCATTGTCATCGGGAATCTTCTCCTGTGCTTTGTATATACCCATGAGATAAGCCGCCACTGTAAAAAAGTGCAGTCGGTCTACTCTGAACTAGAGCCAAAGCTATAGCGCTGCTCATTCCATGCCTCAGCAAGACTGCTCATGCGATGAAAGACACAACGCTTGATGCTCTTGTCCTGCTCCCTACAGCGTGTCCCCAAGCCATAGTTGCCTCGGTCATTGAGAAACACCAATGAGCGCGCTTTGCCGCTGTAGTGCTTCTTTATCGCTTCTTGCCAAGCCTCTTTAAGGTGCTCAACCAATTCGTTGCGTTTTTCCCAGCAAATGGCGGGGCCAAAATGCTGGCTGTAGTCAGTAAACAGCATCACGCGATAGTTGTGGGACGGCACCTTGTCCTCTCGCCTACGCCATACATAGAACACAGACTCCGTATCGAGCTTTTCTTTAAGTAGCTTAAAGTAATCGTTAATGATGCTGAGGTCGGTATCTTGATGGTCTTCTGGTAGAAACAAATCCAGACGTGTTGCCAAGGCCGCGTCAAACTCGTCCATTGCTTGTTCAAAGACTTCCGTCATGGAAGTTAAGGCCGATTCGTATAACCCCTTGTCACTGAAAAACACGGGGTAGTCGTTGAACGTTTTTGAATGGGTAATGTTGGGAAGGTAAGTATTGTTGGACATGAGTAATCCCTCTGAGTCTGTTAATGACATAGGCATTACTCGCGCTGTATTTTTTAAGGTGAGTTGTGACTGCAACCAAAACTCGTACTACGGTTATCGTCGTGTTTGGTGGTGGGCTTAGCGAGACGGTGTAATGGTACGGTTAACTTGGATGGTATTTAAGCCTTATAATTATCACTACTTATAAGGAATCTGATATGTCACCAAAACTACGAGTGCAAATCACCCCTCAACAGAAGCTTGAATATGCCAAGAT
>NZ_SJFM01000035.1:0-32800 GCF_029478545.1 Vibrio sp. 1180_3 | reverse complement strand
CATCGTGGACTTGCCCACATTCATGGCTTGGGCTGCTTCAGTCACTGAGTAATTTTGGTCTAAGACTAGCTGCGCTGCTTCTAACTTAAATTCTGCGCTAAATAGTCGTCTTGTACGTTTTGTCATAGTGTCACCTGTTAACTTATGAGGTGATGATATCACCTCTAACTAAGTGACCAAATTCACTATGCCAATACATGTTGATAAATAGATGAGTTGTTTGTAAACGCATCATAAACCCCGTATTCTAATCGTCTAGCCCGAATAATAAGATCAAACCTCCAACCCAAAGGAGATTTGAAATGGCCAAACGACGCACTAACCAAGAATGGCGAACCCTGTTCGAACGCTATGAATCCAGCCAGCTATCACAACGATTATTCTGTGAACGTAACGGACTGAGCCTCTCCACTTTTTACGCTAAGCGCCAACAGTTAAAGCACATCGAAAAACCGAACACGGTTGGCTTTGTTAAAGCAGAAGTCTTTGAAAAGACGACAAAGTATCAAGCCACTCACGTTGTCGTTGCCAACATGACACTACTTGTAAACAATGTTGAACTGAGCATTCCGCAAGGCACGCCAGCGACCTATCTGGCTGAACTGATTGGTGCGCTGTCATGAAACGTATGCTCAGCGCTCCAGAGATTTATCTGTATCGTGAAAGTGTCGATTTTAGAAAGTCCATCAACGGCCTCGCGGCGATTATCGAAAGTGACACCGACTTACCCTTGGGAAGTGGCGCACTGTTCCTATTCACCAACAAACAGCGCGACAAAATCAAAATTCTCTTTTGGGGTGTGCCACGAACAAAAGGTTAATGCCTTTTGGAGCTGTATTGCTGATGAGAGAAGGCCTCTCGAAATCTACCTGTAGGGGGCGGTTTCAAACCACCAAGTGCTGCTGTATTTAAGAGATATGGTAGTGAGCGACTTCGGAAAAGGTATCGATAAGATATCAGGTACGAATCAAGAAGATGAGCGAAAGCAAACCGTCCGATGACGCATCGTTAAGGATTAAGTATTGTCAAAACTTGGGGCGCCCAATAACCCAAGGATAAGCTGAAAGGAAACCTACTTACTGTTTCAGTGGCAATCGGTGTATAGGCGGCATGAGCTTGATTTAGGCAGCAGTATGGAACGTGGGAACCTGCATAAACATGAGAAGGGAAATAACAAATGGCAAATACCATGAGAAAGAATACCGAGGGTTTATGCAGGGGCGGAGCAACTCGTAGTAGTGATGAAGCATTTGTAATGAGTGTGGAGCGAAGGAGTTGCATTATCCAGTTGGTGAAATCACGTCAACCTAGTAATACTAGGGAGGAGCCACATGGCATCAACAAAATCGTTTGATATTTCAAAACAGCTGGTTTGGAATGCATATAAACGTGTAAAAGCTAATAAAGGTGCTGCGGGTGTGGACAGAGTTTCATTGTCTGCATTTGAGCAAAACTTAAAAGGGAACCTTTACAAGATATGGAATCGTATGTCGTCAGGCTCTTATATGCCACCGGCTGTTCAGCAGGTAAATATACCTAAGAAGGACGGTGGAATAAGGAGTCTGGGTGTTCCTACTGTGTCAGACCGAGTCGCACAGATGGTGGTTAAGATGTTAATCGAACCAGACATCGACAGATGCTTCCATACCGATTCGTACGGCTATCGACCGGGTAAGTCTGCTTTACAAGCTGTTGATAAAACTCGACAACGTTGTTGGCGGATGGACTGGGTTGTAGAGTTTGATATCAAAGGAGCGTTCGATAATATCGATCATGCTCTCTTGATGAAAGCGGTACGTCATCACGTAAAAGAGCCGTGGGCTTTGCTTTACATCGAAAGATGGCTAAAAGCACCAACCCTCACCGTCGATAGTACTTTGGTTCCTCGAACCCAAGGTACGCCTCAAGGTGGGGTCATTAGTCCATTACTGATGAATCTGTTCATGCACTACGCATTTGATGTTCGGATAAGCAAGACGTCTCCAAAGTGTCCATTTGCTAAGTATGCGGATGATGCCGTTGTGCATTGTCATTCCGAAGCCCAAGCCAACTACTTGCTTCGAGCGATAGAGGTAAGGCTGAAGGTGTGCAAGCTCACAATGCATCCAACCAAGTCAAAGATTGTGTACTGTAAAGACAGCAATCGACCACTTGCCTATCCAATAAAGGCATTCACCTTTTTAGGTTTTACGTTTAGACCAAGAAAGGCGAATAACAAGGAGGGAAAGCTATTTACAAGCTTTTTGCCTGCGGTAAGTAACGAAGCGTTAAAATCCATGCGATCACGTATCAGAACTTGGCGTTTGTCAGTAAGAACACCCTCGACGTTGGTAGAGTTATCACGTTTATACAACCCGATATTACGGGGATGGTTCCAATACTATGGATGTTTTTATCCAACACAAATGCGCAAACTAGCAGACTATCTGGAACTCAGACTGGGACGTTGGGCAAGGCGAAAATATAAACGCCTTGCAGGGCATAAGCGGAAAAGTGCACAGTGGTTAAGGCATGTCGCTAAAAGTAGACCAAGCCTGTTCATTCACTGGCACTATTTTGAAGATCAACGATTGGGTAATGGGAGCCGTATGATATGAGAGTATCACGTACGGTTCTGCGAGAGGCTAGAGGTGAAACTCCTCTGGTCTACTCACCATACCAATGGCTTCTGGCTTTATTACCGCCGACTGGAGAAAGGCCGCTTTAAATGGCCGAAACCAAATAAATCGGGTCACGTAGCTATTTCCAGACAGCAACTTCAGTGGCTATTATCAGGGCTTAATCTGGAGCATCCTAAGGCTCACCAGCCCTTATATGGTCTTGAAGTGTGAGCTAAAACCATGATCGATATAAAGGGCTTGAACGATCCTTTTCACCTGTCAGACTAACAGCATAATCTTGACCAAGAGCCTGACAAATGAATGACCTTCCTGATGATGTAGAACAACTGAAAGCGATGCTGTTAGCGCTTCAGGAAGCCAACCTGGCTAAGGATAAACTGCTACAGGCTCAGCAAGAAGAAATGGCTGAGC
Source organism: Vibrio sp. 1180_3 (assembly GCF_029478545.1). NCBI lineage: Bacteria > Pseudomonadati > Pseudomonadota > Gammaproteobacteria > Vibrionales > Vibrionaceae > Vibrio > Vibrio sp. 1180_3. The sequence goes on along the minus strand of NZ_SJFM01000035.1, from coordinate 29,768 downwards.
TTAAAACACGGGTGGAACTTCTACTTGAGCAACTCAATCTCAGTAAATCCAAACGGTTCTCTTCCCAAAGTGAAAAGGTGGCTAAAGGTACCTTTAACGAAGCCGAGCAGCAAAATGCGCTGAACAAGCCAGAGCCAGCCCATCATAAAAAAGGACGTAAGCCTTTACCCGAAGAGTTAGAGCGGGAAGTTCAGGTGCATACGCTGAATGCGCCACACTGCGAATGTTGCGGTCATGAACTGCATAAGTGTGGCGTGGAGACTTCGGAAGAGCTGAAGATCATCCCTCAGAAAATCAGTGTGCTCCGTCATGAACGAACCAAATATGCTTGCCGCCAGTGCGAGCATACCGAAATCAGTAGTAAGATAGTGACAGCTCCAAAACCCGCTAGCATGATCCCCAAAAGTATCGGCAGTCCAGAAACCTTCGCCGCCATCGTTACAGCAAAATATGTGGATGCATTACCGCTATACAGACAGGTTGATATCCTCAAACGCGGTGATATCGATATCAGCCGAGGTACTTTGGCAAACTGGTGCGTTCAGTTAGGGAGTAAAGTTGAAGTCATTATCGACCAGATGAAAGCCCGTCTGTTATCAGAAAGCCTTATCTGCGCAGATGAAACCACGGTACAGGTGCTATCGGAGCCAGGAAAGACAGCTCAGAGTCAATCCTACATGTGGGTCTACCGAAGTGGCGAGTTCCATACGACTCCCGTAGTCATCTACGATTACCAACCGAGTCGAAGTGCAAATTGTGTAAAAACCTTCTTGGGTGACTACTCAGGGTATTTACTGTCAGATGGATATCCTGCCTATGACACACTGAAAACAGTCACACAAGCGGGTTGCATGGCACATGTGAGACGTAAGTTCACCGATGCTCAAAAAGCCCAACCAACAAAGAAAGTGGGCCGTGTAGAGAAAGCGTTGAACTATATTGGAAAACTCTACGGCATTGAACGGGAAGTTAGAGAGCTAAGTCCAGAAATACGACAGCAGATTAGGCAACAAAAATCCAGCCCCGTTCTTGATGAGTTCCACAAATGGCTGGTCGGGATCAAAGAAACACAATTACCGAAGGGAAAGCTCGGGGTTGCTATCAACTATACGATAAACCAGTGGCCAAAACTCCTTACCTATCTGGCAGACGGAAATATCAGCATCGATAATAACGTGACTGAAAGAGATGTGCGTCCGTTTACGACTGGGCGCAAAAATTGGATGTTCTCAACTTCAGTTGGCGGAGCAAAGGCCAGTGCAAACCTCTATAGCCTGGTCATGACTTGTCGTGCTAACGATATCAATCCGTACTTCTACTTCGTGCACCTGTTCAGGGAATTACCGAAGCGCTCTTCAAGTGATGCTCTGACCGATCTTATGCCATGGAATGTAGAAATCCGTGAGGCTGAATAAGGCCTCACTGGTTAATTAAGCGTTTACGGATGTTGAGGTTTGCTTTAAGCCACTTCACGAGGCACTATTCAGCACCTAGCCATTGATGCATATACTGTGAGGGCGAATGGAAATTGCTCGAGTAAGAATATGGAATTGCATTTCGAAAGCGCAGCGAGTGACATATTTCATGTTGCAATTACTCATAATTCTCACTATGAACCATATACTTATAGCTGTCACGGGCGCTAGCCCTCAGGTCCTAACTGAAACGGTCTAACTTTTATATAAATAGCCAATAATCGTAGGAAACTCACAAAAGCCCTTGTCCTTTGTGGGGTGAAGATCTTATTACCATTTTCGTCATGTCGTTCATTATCAAATTTAGCTTGTAATACATGGATACTGATTGTGCCTGGTGGGTGGTATTTTAAATATTTACCGTCATCACTTATGGTCGTTTTAAATTTTCTTGAGCTTTTTATGCGAGCCGCAAATTTTTTAGGGACGATAACTTCTATGTGTATATTAGGAAAAATCTTTCCGCTAATTGTTGTATACCAGAATTTCAGGTGCTTTTTATATTCATCTAACTGGTTAATATTGCAGTCTTTCTCACTAGGGAAGTACCACTTAATTTTAACATGGCGCTCAGTTAACCCTATCACTTGCATCAATTTTAATAGTAGAAGGGCGGCATTTTTGTTGTGGGTACGAATTAGGTTGTCTTTAGAGCCGACGAGATCTGTTAGTATTTTAGCTAATTCTTTGAAGTTAAAACTGGCTGGTATTAACTCTTTTTTTTCTGCAGTTTCGAACAACTCTATGAGAGCATTAATTGCTTTTATGTTGCCCCTGTTCAGTTTGGTATAGTTAACTAAAGGTGTTAGTTCGTATCTGGAACGACGCAATGATGATTGAGTGATTTGTCCGTCTGCCCGTAAAACTGACAGGACTGACTCCTCATCAATTTTTAAAATGTATGAAACATCATTTGTTTTATGTCCTTCAGCCAAGAGACAAACTATATCCCAAACGGAGCGTAAGGAGACGCTTTGCTTGAATTCCATTTTTGGATTAATTACTAATTCGCGAATAGCAGTGTTTATACATGACTTATCAATTTCAGGTTTATATTCGATCGGATATACGCTTGTAAGTTCCTTTTTGGAATCTGGTATTGAGAGTAACCTACCTTGTTCATCTATACGTATTCTCTGTCCCCAGAATCGGCGAAGTAGAGATGGTGACGGGCGGTGTTTAGCAAATATTGTACGTCGAACAAGCTCACTGATATGAAAATAAGATGACGTAGTTACATCAGGTGAAGAGTGTCCTAGTAATCCAGATAGCGCCCAGAATTTTTTACGAGAAAAAGGCGATATTGCTAAACGCTTGCACAGCCTTTGAGAAGAATTAAGAGAAAAATAAGGGTGCTGACAAAAATCAACCTCGGACAGTTTTTTTAACACGGTAGGATTCAATAGAATCCACGTCCAATTACAAAAAGAGTGCCTGCAGTGATGAAAGCGTATATTTGGCTCGCCGGTAACAATTTTCATAATGTTGGTAAGAAGAATTAGAGATTCATTCAACTGACTGCTGTCACCAAATATTAATGACTTCCCCCGAGTGAACTTTGTTTTCTCGACGATTATAAATTCGATCAAAAACTCAAGTGGTGCTTCTGGCCAAAGACTATCAAGAGGAATATTTCTTGAACTTTCGCTCGATTTCAACTCTCGGTATTTATTCGGTCGAATGTGCAGGTTCGCATAATGATTACCTGCGATAGCGATATCTGCGAACTGTAATCCCGCGATTTCGCCGCGGCGTAACCCACTATAAAATCCAAAGCAGAAACATAGCTTAGCCACCCTAGATGTCGGCGTGTCGAGCTCATCACATGCTTTAATGATTTTATCTGCTTCTTGTTGGGTGATTAGGTTCGCATTGATTGCGTGTGATGTAGATGAAATATCGATATCCGATAGACATAAGTTAGTCACAAGCCCGCTTTCAATAAGATACTCAGCCAAATAGAGTACGTATACCTTTTTAGTGGAAGTAATGTGTTCTGCAATAATGTTAAGTTTTTCTGCCCAATCTAAATGTTCCATTAGTTTTGGATCGCAGCCGGAAAATTCTTGGATAAACGGTCCTGCGATGTAAGTGACATAGGCTCTAATAGTTGTTAACCGAAGGCGTTTTTTATATTTGCCACCGAACTTAAGTAGCTGATATAGCCAAGACAAGACCAACCAGCTCCATGGCGTTGCTTTGGCGATATCATTGGTTTCTAGCCACACCCTGAGTTCATCTTGTAACGTCTTGTTTATATTGATACTTTCTTTAAGAGATGCTTTTACCAATGGCTTAATAAAGTAATTAATGAGTTCAAGTTGTTCAGCTGTTGTAACCTCTTCTTGATCAACCGTTGTTTTTTTTCTCAACTGCTGTGCTGAGTTAGCGCAAGCAGATAGCCAAGCTACTTTCTGCCTAACGGTCATTCCACTTTTTTTTTCGTCTTCCTTCGTGATATCTTGCCGAACTCTTTGACCTGAAACTAATCTAAACAGTGAGATTTGCGAAATGGAGGTCGTTCTAAACGCACCTTGGCAAACAGAATATTCTATGGGGCTTGAGGTTAGGATGAACTCATTTTTCAGAAATGCGCGTAGGTCTATAAAACTCAGAGTATAATTGAAGGGAAGTAATCGGTTTTTATAGAGTTGTTTATTCACTTCTCCCATAACGTCGACTTTGGTTGTAGGACTAGCATTCCAATGGGCGGTAAGTAGTAGCTCAGCCATAGATGACAACCAATACCGCTGATTGTTTAGTTCGACAAACCAATGATTTTTGACTCGATAAAAATTGCATTCTTTAGCTAGTATAGCCTTAACATCTTTAGAACGGTCGATCCCTTCTTTTAATACTAGCCATATAATGAGGATAGCTTGATTTTGTTGTGGGCTATCTAAGAAACTCGCTAACTGAGATTCATTTTCAATAAGTTCATAAATGTTAGCTTGCAAACGAGACATTAAAAAATCATCAGGCTTGAGAAGAGGTATATCTTGTTTTATCTCGCAAGTTTGACTAATAGCTGGCGCTGTTATTTTTAAATTCTTCTCAATTACGCATAACAGTAGCTCCAATAGCTTTAGTTGAAGATTGTGATGCTCAAAGGTTTTGCTAAAACTACCTTGTATTTTTCGAAGAGAGCTAGGCTGTATGGCGTTATCTTTTACATGAGCATATCTTTGCGTGAGTAAATAGACTTTATTAATAAGGTTTAGTTTATCCGCTGTACTTAGCTTTTCGTTCTCTGTCAGCTTTAAGTAGTATTTAACTTCTTCTTGAGCGGCAACTAGATAATTAGTTTCTATTTCTTCGGTTAGTAATCGGTTTAGGCCGCTCATCGTTAGACTCTTTTTCTTGTTATTAATGAAGGGATAGCCTGCCAACCGATGTCCGTCAGCATCTGATTGAGAATTGGGCTTAAAGTTTCAATTGCTTCACAGTGAGTTAATGATGAATAGCGTTCCAGAGGCGTTTCTCCAGTTACCCAATGACCCAATTGAAATTTAATGAGTTCTTGGTGGATATTTTCCTTTTGCAAATAGCGGCGGACGTAATGGCGTCCAAAGTTAAGTGGTAAGTTAATGTGTTTACTTAAGCTCGAAGGGCCAGAGTTTTTCGTCTGATAGATTGTGTCATCATCTTCGACAGCAGTGAATAAGAAAAACACACCGTCATTAGATTGCGAGTTTTTGACTGATAAGAACCATTCAGTACGCTCTACTTTATTTGATAGGTCAAGTAGTTGATGCTCACATGTATGAGCATAAAGCTGTTGAGATTGCATTGGGTATAAATTGCTGATGAGATTTGCGAGTGTTTGAGAATGCTGTTTATAGTGCCTTAATTGTGATTCAAGCAGCGAGGGACAAGCAATGACTCGAGTATGTGAGAAGGTTTTCGCTGAATCTTTATCTGAAATGCACAGTGCTCCGTAGCGTAGCAAAAGCAGATCAAAACTAGGCATAGGATTATATACAGCACGATAACCCGAAGCGTTTATCAGCATGATTAGCGTGTAAATAGTGTATTGATTGTGGTAGTTCACTAACTCTTTGATATTTTTAACTACTTCAAATGCAGTATAAGTATGTAGTTTGCGAGTGTGCTCTGATACCCAATGGATTATAGCTTCTTTGGTTGGTGTGAACTGAGATCCTATTCCACGCTCATCAAGGTCTAGTTCAAGAGTGCCGAACAGAGGTGATTGGAATTCAGGGCTATAGAACTTGATTTGATTGAATATATCTGACCAAAGTTCTTGAGCTTTATTGTTAAGCTCCGTTTCTGAATACCAAGCATAGTGTCGAGGGGAGCGGCTGTAGTAGCTTATTTCTCCTCGTAGAATTTCTAGTATGACTGGGTCGTTTTTCTCTAGAGCTATTGTTCTGTTGATTAAGTAATTCTCTATGCGCTGAAGACTAATCTGGCAATGATAGCGTTTATTGAGCGCCTTCAAAAAAAGCTTAATGGCTTTTCTAAAAGTGTTTACGGAATGTTTACCTGACAGTTTGCTCCCCAATGTGATTCCACTGCGAGACAACGACTCGAAAAGAAAAATAGGTAGATGTATGGAAGCAACGGTTTTGGTTTTCAATAAATTTGCATTATTGGAATGTTTTCCTCGATCCGCGGTAGGTCTAGGGGCAACTTTTAATATTAACTTATCTCTTTTTATCGTTAGACCTATGTGGCTATTGTCGTTCTTATTGCTGGTTGGTACACAGCATGCGTTATCTAGGCTTCGACCAGTGATAAGAATAAAGGTTAGCAGGCATTGAACGTGGCTTTTTGCGACCTTTCCAATTAGTGTATTGCTATGCGAGTTTAACGCCTGCCATAGATAGAAAAGTTCATGTGGTTGAAGAATATTACGACTGACAGGAGTAATGTTGTGACTACGGCGAACATCTCTAGATATGCCTCGGCTCTTACTTGCAATTTTTGCAGTATCTTTGATAACCGAGACATCCGCTAATTCGTGAGTAGGCTTCGGTAGTATTGGCTGTTCAGTTTTGATAATAGCCAGCCCGGGATAATCTTCGTTCGCTGTTATCCCTGAATCAACTAGTGATTGTTTTAACGGCCTCTTATTTAACGATGCAGTAAACAAGTTGTCAGACCCTACGATTCTTTCAATTTTTCGGCGACTGAATGATGACCGAATGATTTTCTTTGAAGAACGCTCTATGTACGTTCTTTTCTTCCAGTCCAAGCGGTAAAAATGTTCTAACTCTCTTAGATAGTTAATATGGCTTGATGCAATTGGTTCATCGACAAAGTCATCTGTAAAGTCATCTGTATCATTTTCAGAGGTTAGTGATTGGCGATAGGCTCTAATATTGTCGGCTGTTTGTACTACTGAGTTTGAATCGAAACAGGCGCGATCTGTCAGTGGGTCTGTATACAAAAGCCTGAAGGCTCTGATTGATTGTTCCGTGTGGTTGTGTTCAAAGATAACCGGTTCATTGTCATAGTAATGCTTTAGGAAGAAAAGTAATGCGGACGCTGACTCCGGCGACAGATGTTCATAAAAAACGAAAAGAAGTGAAAAGAGGGGACGTTTACTCATCCAACCTTTGGCATGTACTCCGTTACTATATTGTGAATAATATGATTCCCCAATGTTTGTGAACAGTTCGAGTAACACATTTATTCTTGTTGCGTTTAGTTCAACTAAAGAACAGAAATGTTCAGGATGGGTAGTGAAGAAATATTCAAGAACCGCATGTACCTTTTGTAAGCCTCTAAAGTCGTTTGGGCAATCGATGAGTTCTAGTAGCTTCTCTAGATCTTCTAATAAGCTATCATGTGCGTGAGGAAGTAGTAGTTTGATTTCTTCAATTGTTGGGGTAGACATAGAAATACTTCCTTGAAACGCTATAGATCAGCTTTTGAAATGGATAAAAAATTTGCGACTTTTTCAGCAGAATTTAATTTTGGAAAGAAAGTTTGCCATTCTTTTGACTGATAAATACTTCGTTTACCGTCATCTTTTTTAAACCATGCTCGTAAATAAAAACTGATTTTCTTTGTATCACTGATAAAGCATTTTGATAGAAGATCATTTGTTAAATCGAATAACACGATTGCTCTTTTTATGTCTGAAGAAGGCTTCTTTTTTAGAACAAAAACAAGAATAGAATGATCACTAGGAAGTTGAAGCTGGGCGATCGCACACCTTAATTTTGTAAGTGTAAATGAACCAGTTAAAGTTTTATATTGCTTTCGATATCGGTAGCAAATTATAGGTGATTGTAGTGAGAGTAGATTGAAAAGATAGGCCGATTTATCTATTGTTTCATTCGATGTTCTTAGACCTGAAAATGGATTTGCTTGGCTGAATAGTTCCTCGACCGTATCATCTGGTTTTAGTTCATTGACCTTTACTTTTGTAAGATCGATGTTGTCCAATAGTGTTGCATTAAAACGTTGAATCCCATCTTCCAAAATCACCTTCCGTATAAAATATGATCAGTTTTAGATACTTTAAAATTGTGGCCTTATTGTGTCCATTTTAGTCTTAAAAGTTGTGATGCGTCTCGAAAACATAGGTCATATCCAACGTTATTAATAGGTTTATCCGAGATTTCAGATCGTTGTAATATGTATTACCTGTCTTGACATGGTAGGGGTCGGCGATTCGAGTTCGCCTAGACCCACCAAATTAAACAACAAAGCCCGCTAAAAAGCGGGCTTTGTTGTATCTAGAGTTTATCTCGCTTCTCCCAAGTTTCCCCATTCTAATTTTTCATATTTATGCGTTCAAATTTCATTGAGCTATACCTGATTGTGACCATCTGTGCCAACCCAATATGTGAATTTAGGATGGATTCAATTCCATCTGGTTTTACTTAAGTGGTATTAGCTGAAAAGAAACGGCCTTGCAGTAAACAAGGCCGTGCAGTTAAATCAGAGAAATGTGTGTTAGCTGATGATTAGTAGTAGGCAAAAAAGTTAATCCACAAGGCATTAACGATATCGATAAAGAAACCACAGACCAGCGGCAAAATAATGAAGGCCCGATGGGCGGCGCCGTGTTGTTGGGTTACCGCTGTCATGTTCACGATGGCTGTTGCCGTAGAGCCTAATGTCACACCGCCAAAGCCGGCACAAATCACCGCAGCTTCGTAATCCTTACCCATGGCTCGAAACACCACAAAAATCGTGTAAAGCACCGACATCAGTACTTGTAGACCAATGATGACCATGATGTAGAAGAAGCTGCCTTCTAGCTCCCATACTTTTAGGCCCATTAAGGCCATGGTTAAGAACATGCCTAGACAAATATCTTGGATTAATGACAGACCTTTTTCACCATCACGCACATTATTTAATAATTTAGTACTGTTCTTTCGTAATACGTAAATCTTTAAGCTGTTACCGATGAGGATACCGGCTAACAAACAGGCCACAAACATGGGTAATTTTAAACCTAGCTCGGTTAAGGCGGCATTGATGAAATGCCCCCCGATAAGGGATAAATTTAAGAATAACCAAGCCCTTAAAACACCAAAGTAATCAACTTGTAGCCCTTTTTCACCGTCTTGATGAGTGGTACCTATATCAAGTTCGCTATCATGGTTACCGGTTAGTTTATGGCGTTTCATTAAATAAGCGGCGATGGGGCCGCCAATCGAACACGCTGCAATTAAGCCTAATGTATTGGACGCAAGTCCTAGCTCTAAGGCATTGGCAATACCCAAATCGTTGACAAAAGTTGGGCCCCAAGCCATTGCTGTGCCTACTCCCCCTGTGAGGGAGATTGAGCCAGACATTAAACCCGCCTTGGGATCAAAGCCAAATAGAGTAGCAACACTGATGCCTAACAGGTTTTGCAAAAAAATGTATAAACCGGCAAGCAGCAATAGTACTAATAAAGGTTTTCCCCCCTTGATAAGGGTGGCAAAGTCGGCTTTTAGGCCAATCCCCGCAAAAAAGTAGAGCAATAGTATATCGGCCACGTCTAGTTCAAATTGAACTTGGATGTTAAAGGCGTAATACAAAATACCGACGATACTGGCGCAGAAAAAGCCGCCAACGACCGGCTCTGGAATACTATACTTTTGCAATACCGTGCTTTTGGAAATGATGTATTTCCCCATAAATAAAGCAGTGATAGCCAAAGTAAAAGCCAAAAAGGCTTGCACTTGGACCAGTTGTTTTACTGCTTCATGAATTATATTTGGTTCCATTGGAGAGTTTACCCTTGTCAAAAAAGTCGATTTTACTGAGTTAGCGCAATCGGGTTACTGCATTCTAGATGGTATGGTTAAAAGGATAAAGGAGTAACAATAAAAAAAACAATGGCTTGATATTGCAGAATAACAGGATATCTTAGACACTTTTTGATACAGACAAAATGCCAATAGCGTGTCGAGTCAGCTCCACTGGCGCGATGACGAGTTTGTACGGTGTTTGTTGGCAAAAAAATAGAACAAAAACTGATCCGCACCATCAATACTAGACAACACGCTAAGCGATTTTCCATACTTTTACTTATTCATGAATAGCTAATGTTCAATTTTCCGAAACGCGTTCCTGTCCAAAAGGTGTTTGATAGCCAAAATGGAAACTGTGATCACCAAGCGATTCTGTCGTATCGTAACTACCAAGACCTGCTCGTAGCAGTAATGATCGTTCCTATTGTTATGTAACTTTCTTACACTCTACTCTCGTATTTTTGTTGAGGGTTGGTGTTTGGTTTTTATTGCGCTTAGGCTACCTTGTCGTTATTTAATCGAATCTCGTTGTTTGGGCTTGGTCATCTCAAGCGTAAGCGGCAGCAGCACCAAACTGAATAGCAGAATGCTACTTAACGCTATCGACAGCACCACGCCTATTGAATGCATTCCCTGATGCTGAGCGACAATGAGCGCACCAAACGTCATCAAGGTCGATAAACAACTCACTAATGTGGCATTGGGAGTGGATGTGGCAAAAAAGGCGTGAATGTCACCCTCTTTACGAAAACGGTTGACGATGTGAATACCGTTGTCCACACCCAGTCCGAATATGAGTGGAATGACGATGATATTGGCCATATTGAGCGACAGCCCTAGCCAGTGCATCAGACCCAACGTGGTTATGGATGATAGGATCAACGGAATAAAGATAAGCAAAATATCGCGTTTGTTGCGGATCGCCATCATCAGGATCAAGCTGATAAGCACAATAGCGAGTAAGATCGCTTGCTGAAAAGCTGAAACGATAATCTTACCCACTTGTTGCTCTGCTACGGCACGGCCTACGGCATTGGGGGCGATCGCTTGAACTTGACTAATAAAACGCGCTACGTTGTCGACATTGGTCATGTCATCTTTAGGGGTAATGGTAACGAGAAATTTGCCATTATCACTGACAAAGCGATTCAATAGCTCTGCTGGTAGATCGTCCATACCTGGGTTATCACTCGTCTGTATCGAATCCATCATGCCTGTTAGTCCAGAAAACAGTTGTTGCTCTGTATCGTCTGGCAAAGTATCAGGCAGTTGTTCTGCTCCCTCCCACTGTTTTTCAATCGCACTTTGCTTAAACTCGGTATAGCTGAGCGGGGCGGGAAGATCTGCCAATTGCAGAGTTTGCATTAATCTACTCTGGCGAGCTGACCAGTCTTGGGGCAAAAAGTCAGTTGCGATAGTCACGTGACTAACGGATGACTGTGTGATGAGCTGCTGTTTCCACTGTTGCGCTTGCTGCTCATCCTCGGCAATTGCGTGTAATTGGTAGCTTGAACCCAAGCCCAGTTGTTGCAATTGGTTCAGTGCGACAACCGACGCTGAATCCGGGTTTTTTAGTACCAAGGTAGAAAAGTCGAACTTAAACTGGCTCGCGCCAACCAACATCAGCACAAACCAGACGCCTACCGCGACAATAATCCCACGTGAATAACGATGAAGGCGGATACCATAACGCTTGCTGACACTGTGGCTTTCTTTACTGCGATTGGTCGGAAAACCGAACAGTTGAAAAAACACGGGCACGATGACAAACGTGGCCACTAGGCCCAACAGCATGCCGAGTGCTGAAATCACGCCAAGCTCACCCAGTCCGGTATATGCCGTTGGATAGAAACTCATAAAACCAATAGCAGAGGAGAGCGCACACAAGCTCAATGGCCTGATTGAATGCTGAATGGCGAGTTTGGTGCTGACGAGATTGTCAGGGTTACCCCGACGTTGTTCTTGAATGTGCAAGCATAAGTGAATGGCAAAATCGACGGCTAGACCAATAAACATCACCATAAAGACGATCGAGATGGTGCTGTAGTGGCCGATTAAGGCTAAACCTGCGGCGAAGGTCCAGGTTAGTCCAATTAATACGGTGACATAACAAGCTAAAATGACCCGTAATGAGCGTATACCAATAGCTAAAATCAGTAGTAACCCAACCAAAGATGCGCTTCCCGCAAAGGCAATGCTGTTTTCCGCATCGTTAATTTCATCAAAATCAAGCGCAGTTTGTCCGGTATAGCTCACTTCTACGCCGTTTGGTTTGGGAATAGATGCAATGGTGGTGTTGAGGTTATCTATGATGGCGCGATTAGGATTTTTTTGTTGGTTATTGGCCGCACCCGCTAACGTAATCACAAAGTGCTTGGGAGTATTGAGCCCACTTTGCATCGTTTGTTGCCAGTCAACAAGATTGGACTGACTCGCGGTCAGCAGAGGCTCAAGCAGTGCACTGTCCGCAGAGTCGTGCTGACTGATTAAGGCGAGATAGTGTTCAATTCTATTTGCTGGTAGCTGTGACGCCAAAAACGCAGGAGCCACAGATTGTTCGAATTGCGCCATGAATTGTTTCAAATCGTCTTCCGGCAAAAAACCGAGCGCGTATTGATCGAACCAAGTTAAGGAGCTGGGTGCAAATACATCCAGAATAATATCTTGTTGGGAAAACGCCTCGGCTAGTTGGTTGGTGTAGGTTTTGGCCTGCTGACCATTTTGCCCGCTGACCAAAACGGTGATGTTGCCGTTATCTGGGAACAGCCGATTGACTTCATTCAGATTATCTAGCCAGTCTCCCTCTTGTTGAACTAAGGAAGACAAGTCGGCATTAACCTTGAAATGTTGCTGACCATACCAAGCACTAAAGGCGGTTACGATGATGATGAAACTGGCCAGCCAAACAGGGCGAGCGTTCAGGAGAGAAAAGAGTTTATTCACAATGTTCGCTAGATTAGTCACATTAAATATGTGTCTATTCTAGCGTTAAACCCGACCAATTTGGATGGAAATATTGTCTGGTGATCTAAATTGGCAGATTGATTCCGTCGTCTTCACCACTTAACGTAGCACAAGCATTAAGTGGGGGCGTTATTTGATGTGGAAAATCTGTTCTGTTTCTAGCGATGTCATGGCTCGGACTTGGCGCCAGATGTAATAGAAAATGCCAAACATCATCAACATACTTGGGATTGCAATCATCGGGTAGCTGTACAGTGTCATCTTACCTAATTCTTCATTAAAGGCCGCAGTACCTGCTGGGCTCGTTACAATCCAAGTGGCGAGGAAATAGTTCATTGCCGATGAAAACGCAAAGGTGCTGGCAAACAAGTAATTTGAAGACATTAAGCAGCGTTCAAATGCTTCAGTTTTGCCATTCTCTTGCAAGCGCTCGTTGATCTGCGGTAGGTTCAACACGGTGTCATTGAGCAGTATTTTTTGCATCAGTGGATAGCGAGTAAAGGTGGAAGCCAATACAGCAAGCCCGATCAAACCTGGAATTAATGCCTCTTTTAGTGCTAACCAACGTGTATCCAGCTCCAGCAGACCGATACCACCGGTTAATAGTACACTGATAAAACCGAGTGCGGAAATGAAGTTAAATTTCTTATTCCGAATCAGATCCATGCCACCGTAAATGATCGGAAATGCCAGCGCGACAGCCAGTGCCATCGCTGTTCCTAAGTGCTCATCGCCACTAAATTTCATTAATATGAAGGAAGGGATGAATACGTTAAACAGGATCTCGAATAGGGGATTGGACTTTTTCGCGGTTGTGTTACTCATAATTCTACTGACTCTACAATGTTGTCTGCCATTTTACTCTGATATGGAGTGTTCATCCAGTCACGTCAGATGTAAAGGGTTAAAGCCTTGAGTTATGTAACGACTTATGAAAGTGGTGTGTTTGATTTAATAGCAAGGCTTATATTTGGAAGTGTACGTATTAGGTACAATTCGCGTGCGTGTCGCTCGATCATTCAATTTAAGACATCACGTTTTCTTCTGTGCATGGTGCTTTCGTTATCAAATCCCACCCAAGTTTAGCTCACAATTTTCAGAGCGAAGTTAGAGGGTTACGCAACGCATAGAGCGAACCAATCTGATGTTACATTCCAGACTTAAGCGTTTAGTTCGTAAGAACATCGGTTTTTCAAAGTCAGAAGAAATGCATGATAAGGTTATCGGAACCTTTATGAACAAGAGTTCTATTGGTAGATCAACTGATTTGAGTCTCAACTAGGAAAAGATTGATGGCACGATAAAGATAGAACCATTTTCCTCTCACCTTGACGTAAGTTTCATCGAGTTGCCATGAGGCGTTTTCATTGCACTTCAATTTCGTACGTTAAGCCCTAAAACTCGGACTTTTATTAAAACGCTGGCTTTACCACTCCCATTACTTCTCAAAAGCTCGTTTTTCTTTGAGCTCTTCAATTCGCTTTCGGGTGGCCATTACCTTGTTATCGTCGGGATGACGTTTAATTGCGCTTCCTTTTAGGTAAAGCCTGTATTGCTCTGAATTAGCTTTTGGACGGTTTTTTTTCATATCACTTTCCTTTTTAGGGGACGCCAAAAAAAAAGACGCTTCACCAAGGATGCGTCAAAAGCATGTAAGCATGAGCACTATTCTGATAAGGATAGTCAGATAAGGTCAAAATGCAGGTTTACTGTCTAAAAAAGCAGTCACTATGGCAAGTGAATTTATGCCACAAAACTCATATTTTGTGGCTGGCTTAAGATTTATGAATAAAATAATTCGACTGGACTGATTTATATATTGAATAATATTTATAGAGTGACATTTATTTTTCTAAGGATAGAAAGCGTGAATATTGATGAAATAAAAGAAACAATAGCTCAGGATTTATTGGATGAAATCATCATCGTAGAATATGGGGCGGCTCCACAGTGGACTATCCGTTCTGTATTAAACAATAACGATGTTCATATTTTTACTGATTGTAGCGGCCAACTTATTGAGTTATTAGAGTTAAATTTGGCAATTAAAATAGCCGTTGTTTTAACCAAGAATGTATCGTGTAAAATATCTCGTGTAAAAAGCGAGCAGTGCCCAACCCAAAGTTTTTCTCGCAATACAATGGCAGACCTTAGCCAGTTGATTGATAGGAGACCATAATTTGATAGACCAACGATGAATGGTGGCATGGTCAACATTCATCCCTCGCTCTCGTTGAATTTATTCAATTCCCCGTCACTGAGTTTGTATGCGAGGTCATAGCGGATGGTTTCAATCATGACTTCTGAAGGAAAATGGCAGCCTTTAAATATTAAAATTCAGAGTGAGATATGAGTATTGCGTAGATTCTAAGCTAAGGGATGAAACTTTGTGACATGACCCAAAATTCCAATATCAACATCAAAAAGTACATCAATATGAATTAGCGCGCATATTGGCTTGCGCTATAATCAGCCACACCTCCCCAAAAAGCTAGGTAATAACATGTACTATTACTATAGAGGATTTAAAATACAAGTAAGAGGGAATGTGAAATACGTTCAATTAAGTAAAGGTCGGGATATCTCGGACACTTGTTCAATACGAATCAAAAAAAACATAGATGATATTATTGATCTCAACACTGGCGCAAATTCATCCCAAAAGCCAAAAGATCAATTCTGGAAAAATCAGATAAAATCAAAGCATTAAAAATAATACGTGCCATATGTCGGGGTTCTTTCGCAAACGTGGATGAAGGCGTAATAAAGCTACTACTCAACGCTAGCATGTCTGTACTAGTGTGGCAGGCTCTTCCGTCCTCAGCCAAAAATCTAACTACCCCTTGTTCAATATCCTCAGTGACTCAATGCCGTTGTTTAAATACTTAACTTACCGCTGCTGAACGTCCTGACGGAACTTACAATTGTATAGTTCACTGCCGCACAGGCCGATCTAAAGGTATACTCATTGAAAATTGTTGTTAGGTGTGCATAATGCACCGAAGTTCGCAAGTTATTTGCCTTTAACTTGTGATGCTTGCCCGATAAGTAGGGAATAAGGCTTATTTATTACGCTCGATACACGTTTTTAATCAAACCCGATGAACCCTCTATTTCAATATTCATGAAGCATTCTGACTTAAGTCGTAATCAAAAGGTAAAAGATGAAATTAAAATTGGTTATAGCCCTCAACTTATTACTAGTAAATGCACCAAGCTTTGCTGCTGAAAGCGTCGCTCCCACAGGACTTAGACCTTGCTGCGCCTTTGGTATTCATATGAAGTCTGAGTTAGGTGTGATTCCAGTTCCCTTTTTTAAAGTGGATAACATTGTTGAACTGTCTGACCTAGAACAACACAGGTACAACGATGGCAGCCAGGGTGTTACAAGTAGCTTATTGGGAACTGGCGATGAAAAAAATGGCCTGATTTATACTAGCAAAGGCGGAATTATCGATACTGCTCATGTTCGAGATACCGCGGACTATACTGCATTTTTGTACACACAAATTAAAGATAACCTAGGAACGGATATGCAAATTGTCTTAGACGATGAATTGCGTAGCCGTGTTATCAACTTGACCCAACAAACCGTTGGAATGACGGCTGATGAACAAAAATTGGCTGAAATACAGTTAAGTGCACTTCTCGCTTTTCGTCTTGCTCAGTGGCATGAAATTGCACAATGGTTTGGGTTCACATCTGTGAAGGGGTTTAAAGAGTACCCTTCGGCATTCTCTCCTGAAGATCTCTATTCAAACATGCTAGGTTCTATCATTGCCATAGAGGTATTGCAAAACTTGCCAGAGCTGACGAAAGAAACATACCAAGTGGCATTCACGGAAGTGTTTCAACGTAAGCTTCAAGAGCTAGGTGCCCAAGATTACGATCGTACTGAAAAAATAATGAATGATATGGATGGCGCGTGGTGGGATAGCGGCAAACGTCTACCTGATAAATGGGTAGTAAAAACTCGAGACTACACACCTCGTCTTACGATTAAGCCTAATTGGGGCGATACTGAAGAGCTAGTGACACTTTCATTGGAGCCGCTTGCTAATTTGGAGTCGTGGGGATACCTAACCTTAGTTGCAAGCAAAAAAGAGAAAAATTTCTCTGAGTTACCTTCGGATTTCACAAGTAAAAAAGTATGGGTGACTGATGATTTTACGACGATAGCTAAATTTGCGAAATCTATCGATGATAAACATGAACTAAACCGAAACGAACTACTTCCGCCTTACTAAAAGTTCTTTGAATTGAATGAGTTTCTAGCATGATACTAAAAATCCCGCCGAATATGGCGGGATTTGACTAGATAATGAAGAGACTTATTTAAATGGCAGACTCTTTACTTGTAACCGAATTTTTACGTGCAGCATTGACCAACAATATCCCAACAGTTAACACGATAGAGCCACACAGCAAGAACAATAAGCGGCCCGTTGGTTCGTTAGGAATGAGCGCCATTATCAGAACACCAAAGCCCGCAACACAGATAAGGTTACCTAGCATTGAACGCTGTTTTGTATCCAAATTCTGTTGCTCTTCACCTTGCGCAATAAGTGGCGTATTCCAGTTTTCAAACAGTTGGTCAACTTCTTTCTCACGTTCAGGTGACAAGCCTTTGTAGAAGCGTGTGGTGAGTAAGAAGAAACCACCAGTTAGAACTACGTGAGCCGCTAAGCTAAGACCAACTTTCAGATCAGCCCATTCACGGCCTGTTAGAGCTTGGTCAAGACCAAATAGATGCTCAATGTCGCTTGCTTGTAGTGAAATACCAAACACATAAGAGACGACACCACCAATGATCAGCGTTGTCCAACCCGCCCAATCTGGAGTTTTGCGTACCCACATACCTAGAAGCACAGGGATCAGCATTGGGAAGCCAATCAAAGCGCCTACGTTTAATACGATATCAAATAGGCTTAAATGGCGTAGAGAGTTAATAAATAGGCCAATCGCAATGATGATGATACCCATCATAATGGTCGTTAATTTACTAACCATCACCAATTCTTTCTGTGTGGCGTTTTTACGTAAAATAGGTTGATAGAAATTACATACAAAGATACCAGCGTTACGGTTCAAGCCTGAGTCCATTGAAGACATGGTTGCTGCAAACATTGCAGACATCAGTAAGCCAACCATACCAGCAGGCATGATGTTTTGAACGAATGCCAAATAAGCGGCATCACCAGCTTTGTTGCCCATTGAAGCATATTGAGATGCGAAGTCTGGCATAAATGCGCTTACATACCAAGGTGGTAGGAACCAGATAAGCGGTCCGACAATCATTAATATACAAGCCAGTCCTGCCGCTTTACGCGCATTTTCACTGTCTTTTGCACATAGATAACGGTATGCGTTGATGCTGTTGTTCATAACACCGAATTGTTTGACGAAAATGAACACCACCCAAAGAATAAAAATGCTGACATAGTTCAGGTTATTACCGAACATGAAATCACCATTGAAGTTTTCAACGATGTTTCCAATGCCGCCGCCATGGAAATAAGCTGCGATTGCACAAGTGATCGTTACTGCCATAATGACGAGCATTTGCATAAAGTCAGAGGCAACGACAGCCCAAGAACCACCAGTTACTGCCATAATGACCAGTACCACACCAGTAAAGATGATGGTTGCTTCCATGGGAATATTGAATACTGCTGCAACAAAAATGGCTAGACCATTTAGCCAAATCCCGGCAGATATGAGGCTATCTGGCATGCCTGCCCATGTAAAGAATTGCTCAGATGTTTTTCCGAAACGTTGACGAATGGCTTCAATAGCCGTCACGACCCGCAGTTGACGGAATTTTGGAGCAAAGTAGATGTAGTTCATGAAATAGCCAAATGCGTTGGCTAAGAAAAGGATTACAACGACGAAACCGTCACTGAATGCGCGTCCTGCAGCTCCTGTAAACGTCCATGCTGAAAATTGTGTCATGAAGGCAGTTGCACCCACCATCCACCACAACATTTTGCCGCCCCCACGAAAATAATCGCTAGTTGAGGTGGTGAATTTTCTAAACATCCACCCAATAGCAATTAAGAACATGAAGTAGGCGAGTACCACGATAGTATCAATAGTCATTTTTCAGCCTTAAAGGTTTAAGTCAATTATCTAAGACGTATACTATCTTATCGTCTGGTTTATTTGTAGTACAATAACTCTTTATCGTGATCTTAATCTCACCATTTTTACCGTTAAAGTTTGTTTGCACGGCCTTTTTTGCATGTTTTATGGGGTTTTTGATGAGTTAATACGAAATGGGAAACATTACCACCCTTTAATTGTATTACTAAACTTCGTGATTTGATAAGGCGATGTATGGATATTACGCGAATAGGGAAATAGACAAGATAGATAGCGAGGAGAGAAAAAAGCCCCTTGCGTAAAGAGGTGCAAGAGGCCGGACAGAATAAAAATAAACTTACGCGTTAACGTGAGCGACGGCATCACGAACTAATGTGCCTAGCTCTTCCCATTGACCTTGATCAATCAGTTGAGTTGGAACCATCCAAGTGCCACCACATGCAAGTACTGATGATACAGATAAGTAGTCATCGATATTGTTTAGACTTACGCCACCGGTTGGCATGAATTTTACGGGGTATACTGCTGATAACGCTTTTAACATATTCACACCGCCAGAAGGCTCGGCTGGGAAAAACTTCAAGGTGCGTAGTCCCATCTCCATTGCTTGCTCAACTAAACTTGGGTTATTAACGCCAGGTACGATTGGAATATTCTTATCCAAACAATATTGAACCGTCCGTGGGTTAAAACCAGGGCTAACAATAAAGTCGACACCAGCTTCGATGGCTTGGTCTACTTGATCGTTAGTTAAAATCGTGCCTGCACCGATTAACATTTCTGGAAATTCATCACGCATTGTACGAATTGCTTCAGCAGCACAAGGAGTACGGAAGGTGATTTCTGCACAAGGCATACCATTTTCCATCAGTGCTCGGCCCAGTGGGATTGCATCTTCCACTTTGTTAATAGCGATAACAGGGATAACTTTGAGTGCAGAAAGTTGCTCGTTTAATGTCGACATGGTTTTATCTCTTTGTAAGCAAAATAAACCTCAGTTAAGAGGTTTATTAAAAATATTATAAGGATAGCTTTGGCATAGCTTGCTCTGGGATGATAGCGCCGTGATGCTGAATAACACTACCAGCGACGGTATGCCCAGCAAATGCAGATTCTTTTGGTGTTCCACCACACAGGCGTTTTGCCAAGTATCCAGCACTAAATGAGTCACCAGCGGCTGTGGTATCGACCACGTTATCGACACGTGTTGCTGGTACATACTGTGCACATTCGGCATCAATCACCAAGCAGTCTTTACTGCCACGTTTGATAACAATTTCTTTTACGCCAGCTTGAGTCGTACGGTCAATACACTGTTCAAGATAGAGGTCACCATAAAGCAGCTGCTCATCATCAAAGGTTAGTAGGGCCGTGTGCGTAAACGTAAGCATTTTTGTATAGTTTTCGATAGCTTCTCGCTGGCTATTCCACAGTTTAGGACGGTAGTTGTTATCAAAAATAACTTGCCCCCCTTTTGCTTTGTATGCCTCTAAGAAGCTAAACAGAGTATTGCGGCCGTTTTCTGTGAGAATTGCTAATGTAATACCGCTTAGGTAGATAGCATCGAACTCGAATAATTTATCCACGAGCGTAGGGGAGCTTGTTTGATCAAATAGGTATTTTGCCGCAGCATCATTACGCCAATACATAAAGCTACGCTCACCAGTACTATCGGTTTCGATGTAATAAAGCCCAGGTTGTTTATTTTCAATACGCAAAACAAGCTCGGTGTTTAGTCCCTCAGCTTGCCATTTCTGAATCATGGTTTCGCTAAATGGGTCTTGGCCGAGTGCCGTAACGTAATTGGTTTGTACTTGTTGTGCTTTTGTTAGTCGAGACAGATACAAAGCCGTATTTAGCGTGTCACCACCAAAAGACTGGGTAAATGCACCCGCTTTTTTTTGCAGTTCAACCATGCACTCACCAATGACGGCGATCTTTACAGAGTTCATATTCTTACCTTAATCAGCGGTGTTGGTTGTGTTAACTCAGGAAGTCTGCACGAGCAGGAGAAAACATATCAAGTAATATACTGTCTTGCTCAAGAGCAACTGCACCGTGCACAAAGTGCTTAGGTGCGATATAAGCATCACCAGCTTTAAGTACTTTTTTTACACCATCGACTTCAGCTTCAAAGCTACCGCTTACTACATAACCAATTTGGTCATGAATTTCGTGTGCGTGCGGAGCCCCAATAGCACCTTTATCAAAACATAGATGGACAGCCATTAGCTCGTCAGTGTAACCAACAATTTTACGCTTGATGCCACCGCCCAACTCTTCCCAAGGATTTTCTTGCAAATTAAAGAAATGGTTCATGTAGGTTCTCCTAAGCAAATATCGAATCAAATTTTCATGCTGGGTATTATAACCAAATCCACAATAAATAATACAATATGTTTTTATTGTGTGATGCTAATCAATCTCATCTCATTTTTTTGTTTATAATCAGTTGGTTGTATTTTCATTGATCTTTTGGTAGCTGTATGAACAGCCTCGTTTAAAAGGGAAATTTGTGATTTCCTTCATTATTTAACGAGTATTTAGTATGATTTAATCTCATATTGTATTACTTTATGCGGAGTTTAAGAAACGAATCTCTTTAGTAAGAGGGTGACAAAAATTATGACGACACAACCAATTTTGCTGACGAATGCAGAAATAGAGCAGCTTCACCAAGAAATAGGACGCCCTAGCTTAATGGGGAAAACTATTGAAGCGTATAAGAAAGAGGTGGAGGCATTTATGCGTTTGCCACTTGATGTTCCTGGACATGGTGAAGCGGGTGGTTATGAACACAACCGCCATAAACAAAACTATACGTACATGAACTTAGCCGGTCGTCTTTTCTTGATCACTAAAGAGGATAAATACGCGAAATTTGTCCGTGATTTATTAGCGATTTATGCCGAAAAATACCTCACGTTTGATTTTCATGTTCAGAAAAACACCAATCCAACGGGACGCTTATTTCACCAAATTTTGAATGAGCATTGTTGGTTGATGTTTACGAGTTTAGCCTACTCATGCATTGCTTCTAGCATGACCGAGCAGGAACGCCACACTGTTGTGACGCGTATTTTTGAACCTATGTTGGACATGTTTACCGTTAAATACGCTCATGACTTTGACCGAATTCATAACCACGGCATTTGGGCTGTGGCGGCGGTTGGTATTTGTGGTTTGGCGATTGGTAAACGTAAGTACTTAGACATGTCGGTCTATGGCTTAGAGCGTAATGAAACGGGTGGTTTCCTAGCGCAGATTTCACAATTGTTCGCGCCTTCTGGCTACTACATGGAAGGGCCTTACTATCACCGTTATGCGATTAGACCGACCTGTGTGTTTGCGGAAGTGATTCACCGCCATATGCCTGAAATTGATATTTATAATTATAAAGACAAAGTGATTGGCAATACAGTACAGGCATTACTTGCCACCGCGTATCCGAACGGAGAGTTCCCTGCATTAAATGATGCTTCACGTACCATGGGCATCACTGATATGGGTGTGCAGGTTGCGTTAAGTGTTTATGCAAAACACTACGGATCTCAAGACTCTGGTGGTGTTGATAATAATATTTTAGGCATGGCGAAAATTCAAAATTCAGTATGGATGCATTCGTGTGGTTTAGAGTTGTCACAAGCGTATGAGAAAGCAACGGCTCAGCGTGAAATTGGCATGCCTTTTTGGCCAAGTGTTGAGCTTAATGAAGGTCCTAATGGTGATAAGGGCGCACAAGGCTTTATCCGTATGCAGGATAAAAAAGGCGATGTGTCTCAACTGGTGATGAACTACGGTCAGCATGGTATGGGTCATGGCAACTTTGACACGCTCGGTATTTCGTTTTTTAACCGCGGTCATGAAGTACTGCGTGAATACGGCTTCTGTCGTTGGGTTAATGTTGAGCCTAAATTCGGCGGCCGTTACCTAGACGAAAACAAATCGTACGCTCGTCAGACCATTGCTCATAACGCAGTAACGATTGATGAAAAATGTCAGAATAACTTCGACGTTGAACGTGCAGACTCAGTACACGGTTTGCCTCATTTCTTCAAAGTAGAAGATGAGAAAGTCAATGGCATGAGTGCATTTGCCAACGATCACTACGATGGTTTTGACATGCAACGCAGCGTATTCATGCTAAACATTGAAGAGCTAGAATCTCCGTTATTGTTAGACCTATATCGCTTAGATTCTACAAAAGGCGGTGAAGGTGAGCACCAGTACGATTACTCCCATCAATATGCAGGTCAGATTGTTCGTACTAACTTTGAATACCAAACTCATAAAGAATTAAATACCTTAGGCAGCGATTTTGGTTATCAACACCTTTGGAACGTAGCCAGTGGTGAAGTAAGCCAAACGGCATTGGTAAGTTGGCTACAAAACAACACCTACTACACATGGTTGGGCACAAGTTCAAACGACAATGCTGAAGTTATCTTCACTCGCTCTGGGGCAAATGATCCATCATTCAATTTACGCAGTGAACCAGCATTCATCCTTCGCAGTAAAGGTGAATCAACCTTGTTTGCTTCAGTACTTGAGACACACGGCTACTTCAATGAAGAGTTCGAACAGTCAGTAAGTGCGCGAGGTGTTGTACAAAACATCACTATTATTGGTCATAATGACGTTGGTTCCGTTGTCGAAATTAAGACTGCGGTTTCTGACGTAATCGTGATGATCAGTAATCAACTTGGTGCCACAGAAAACACCAAACATACCTTAGAATTCCATGGTAAAGCATACAGTTGGACAGGTTTCTATTCTTTAGAAATCAATCAATTAGAGCAAGGTCCCGCTGGGCAGGAGAAAAAATAATGAGCTATCAACCACTATTACTTAACTTTGAAGAAGCCGCAGAGCTTCGTAAAGATCTTGGCAAGGATAGCCTGTTAGGAAAAGCGCTTGCGCGTGATATTAAACAAACTGACGCTTATATGGCGGAAGTTGGCATTGAAGTGCCAGGTCATGGTGAAGGTGGCGGCTATGAGCATAATCGCCATAAGCAAAACTATATCCATATGGATCTTGCAGGTCGTCTGTTTCTCATTACCGAACAAGCGAAATATCGTGATTATATCGTGGATATGCTTACCGCGTACGCAACGGTCTATCCAACGCTTGAAAGCAACGTAAGCCGTGACTCTAATCCTCCAGGTAAGCTGTTCCACCAAACGCTGAACGAAAACATGTGGATGCTGTACGCATCTTGTGCTTACAGCTGCATTTATCACACGATTTCAGAAGAGCAGAAGCGTCTTATTGAAGATGATCTTCTTAAGCAGATGATTGAAATGTTCGTAGTCACTTACGCACACGACTTTGATATCGTACACAACCATGGCCTATGGGCAGTGGCTGCGGTAGGTATCTGTGGTTACGCGATAAATGATCAAGAGTCAGTGGACAAAGCGCTTTACGGCCTGAAACTAGACAAAGTCAGCGGCGGTTTCCTCGCGCAACTTGACCAACTGTTCTCGCCAGATGGCTACTACATGGAGGGTCCTTACTACCACCGTTTCTCGTTACGTCCAATCTACCTGTTTGCAGAAGCGATTGAACGTCGCCAACCAGAGCTTGGTATTTACGAATTCAACGATTCAGTAATTAAGACAACCTCTTACGCGGTATTTAAAACGGCATTCCCTGACGGCACATTGCCAGCACTGAACGATTCATCGAAAACGATTTCTATCAATGATGAGGGCGTAATCATGGCAACGTCTGTGTGTTACCACCGTTACGAGCAAACGGATACTTTACTTGGTATGGCAAATCACCAACAAGACGTATGGGTTCATTCATCTGGTCAAACACTTTCTAATGCGGTTGCAAAGGCAGAAAATATAAAAGCATTTAATTGGGGAAGCCTGTTTGTTACCGATGGCCCTAAAGGTGAGAAAGGTGGCGTAAGCATTCTTCGTCACCGTGACGATCAAGACGACGACACCATGGCGTTGATCTGGTTTGGTCAACACGGCAGCGATCACCAGTACCACTCAGCGCTTGATCACGGCCACTACGACGGTCTACACCTCAGTGTATTCAACCGTGGTCATGAAGTGTTGCACGATTATGGTTTTGGTCGTTGGGTAAACGTTGAACCAAAATTTGGCGGTCGTTACATTCCAGAAAATAAATCTTACTGCAAGCAAACCGTCGCTCACAACACAGTAACGGTTGATCAAAAAACACAAAACAACTTCGATACCGCATTGGCTGAGTCTAAGTTTGGTCAGAAGCATTTCTTTGTTGCCAACAATAAATCTTTACAAGGAATGAGCGGCTCTATTTCTGACTACTACACTGGCGTCGATATGCAACGCAGTGTGCTTCTTGCTGAAATTCCTGAATTTGAAAAACCGCTAGTGATTGATATCTACCGTATTGAAGCGGATGCAGAGCATCAGTATGACTTACCAGTCCATCATTCAGGTCAAATTATTCGTACTGATTTTGATTACCAAATCGAAAGTACGTTGAAGCCACTTGGTGAAGATAACGGTTACCAACATCTATGGAACGTTGCGTCAGGTAAAGTGGAAGGTAGCTCACTGGTTAGTTGGTTACACGATAACAGTTACTACAGTATGGTCACTAGTGCGGTTGAAGGGAGTGAAGTAATTTTTGTTCGCACAGGGGCAAATGATCCAGACTTTAACTTAAAGAGCGAACCTGCATTTATTTTGCGTCAGTCTGGTCAAAACCATGTGTTTGCATCAGTACTAGAAACTCACGGTTACTTTAACGAATCTATAGAGGCATCGGTAGGTGCTCGCGGTCTTGTTGAATCTGTGTCTGTTGCGGGCCATAACAGTGTCGGGACTGTTATCCGCATACAGACCACTTCGGGTAACACTTACCACTACGGCATTTCAAACCAAGCTGAGAATGAACAAAATACGCTTCATTCGGTAGAGTTTGGTGGTGAAACGTTCTCGTGGGAAGGTGCGTTCGCCCAACTATAATATTTTCGACACTCATATCTTTGCGGGAACGAAGATAGAGATTACATCGGAAATAAGTCCAAGCCAGATAGCTGATGTTATCTGGCTTTTTTGTATGTGCTATACGTGGTTTAGATTTTTTGTCTAGAAATAGGGCGTGTTGATCTTTCGTGCTGATTGTGAGAAGAGCTGATACAACGTTTGTATACCCTTCCGACTTGAAGTTGCAGCGGTGTTGGCTACGTTTTCTCACCTCAATCACATAGTTTATCTATGCTCATGGGGATTCACTCACTTGCCGCCTACCTACGACTTCAAGTTGTTTGGGTATAGATTGATATTACTAAAAGAATGAAGAATGAAGGAGAGGGGATTTTTCACTCTCCTACTCAGTTATTAAATGCTATAAATTTAGTCATACATCAGCTTTTCAGCTTTCTGCATATCGAATTCTTTCAGTGACTTTCTGGCTAAATGCCGGAACGGCAGCATCTTAACGATTTCTTCAAAGGGCTGAATCGCGAAGGCCCAAAAAATTGACCCATCGAAAACAAGCACAATCAACGCACATAACGGGATTGAAATAATCCACTGGCCAGTGAAATTAATCTTAAAGACATCGGTGGTTTTTCCTAGGGCTCGTAAGACATTGCCATGCACCGTGTTATAACCTCGAACGATAGGTAAAAAGATATATAACGGAGCAATAGCAGCCAGTGCATGGTAAGTTGATGGCGCTAACTCTGGGTAAATATCACCAATGACAACACTTATTGCTGCAAAAAGCCCTGCACAGAGAATGGAAATGTAAACCGCAACATCAATACTAGTATCGACATCTTTTACAAGGCTATCCATTTTACGTGAGCCTATCGCTTGGCTGATGGTGATCGCTGAAGAATGAGCCCAGGCCGTGATAAATTGAGATCCTGCGCGAACCCAGGGCATAACGAGTGTAATCGCTACATAAGCGTTAATATTCAGTTGTGAATAGATTAACTGATAGATAGTGGCCCCTATCGATAGAATGGTGATGTTTGCCGCAACTGGAAAAATTTCAAGGAAATGCTGGCGAATATTACGAGCTAATGAAGGTAAGTGAGGGCGGATATCAAGATTAACGTGTGAACCGAAATGTAAACAAACCGAGAGATACAACAACCGGACACCAATCGCGATAAGACTTCCAAGTGCAGCCCCTTGAACACCAATGCCTTCAAATTGAGAAAATCCATGTATGAAAACAAAAGACAGTAAGGCATTGAGCGGCATTTCAATTAAGTAGCCTTTGAAAGGGATTTTTGTCCTTCCTAGGCCATTAAACAGGGCGATCATCACCTGTGTCAGTGCGGTAAATAACACAAGGTATTTGGAAATACTGAGGTAACTGTTGATTTGTACGTAAAGCGATGAATCATCGGTCAGTAATTGGATCAACGATTGGTCAAACAGCGTTAACAGTAGCCAGAAAAAGATGGCAGCTAACGAATTGATGATTAACCCAGACAAAAAAGCCTTCGATAGTGAAGTATTTAACCCAGAACCAACTGCGCGACTTAGTACTAATTGAGTGCCGTTAGCCAAAGCCATCTGAATACCTAATACAAACGCAATTATCGTCGTCGCGATACCCATAGCTGCTAAAGAAAGTTCACCTAGTGGAGATACAAGTAGAGTATCAATCATTAACATTGACTGCATTAAAATGGCATTAAGCGCCAATGGCCAGGCGAGTGATAGATTCTTTCGAAGGTAAGATTGGGAAGACACAAAGACCACCTAAAATAAAAGCAACAACAAGGTGGCTTTGTGCGCCACAATGGTATTGCGCTAATGAACTTCAATGATATTTAACCGCAAAAGACAACTAGCTTATTGCAAGTTAATTCACGTTGTTTGCGGCTCAACTTTCTGTTTAATAGATATTTAATATCTCGCTTATCGGTTAGCTAGCGATATGGGCGAGTTTTTGGTTTTCATCATCTAGCAGTTGTTGCGAAGCAATTCTAGCTTGAGAAGCATTACCCGTCATGATGGCATCGTAAATGGCCTTGTGCTCTGATAAACAGAATCGACCACCTTCGGCGGAATGGTCGATAAACTGTTTAAAAATAGCAGACAAAATATTGCTAAACGGGATGTAAAATTGATTGTCTGTTGACAGAAAAATAGTCTGGTGAAACTGATGATCATTGAGTGCCCAGCTGTCGTAATCAAAGCTGTTAGCAGCCCGCGTCATTTCTTGGAAAAAAATCGACAGCTGTTTACGTTGCTCCACAGTGGCATTGGTTGCAGCAAGTGCACAAGCTTCTGGTTCTAAGGCTTTTCGTAATCCTAAAAACTGTGAAAGGAAAGGCTGAATATCGTCTAAATCTTGAATCCAGTCGAGCAATTGAGGGTCTAGAAATTGCCATTGTGCACGGGGAGAAACTAAAGTGCCTACCTTTGGCTTAGACTCAATAAGTCCCTTAGCTGAAACCAATTTTGTTGATTCTCTTAACGTAGTTCGACTGATCCCGAGCTGCTGACACAGTGTCATTTCATTAGGCAGTTTATAATGTTCTTTAAGCTCACCTGATAATATTTTTCGTGCTAGTTGCCTAGCAACTTGTACATGAATTCTTCGGCTAGAATCTTCAACCAAGGAGAATAGCGACATAGTGGCCACCTTATGCAGTGCTGTGTTTGAAGCGTAATGATTAGAAAACCAAGCAAAAATGCTCCTCAATATGACATAAATAATACAATATTACCTTGTTAATTCAAATGACAAGCTGAACCATTGGTCAAATATTGTGATTTGAGCTCAAGATATGTGATTTGGTGCACGCTTATTGGTTATAGTGATGACGTGGAAGAGGGGGCAAGCAAGGATTGGAGCATGTCATTGATACAAGAAAGTCAAAATAGCAGTTTAAAAGCACTTAAATACATCACGTTTATAGAAAGTAGGTTTGTTGCCATTGAGTATAAAGTGCTATAATTTTCGTTAAATAATACATATTAAAAATAAGTAGTAACCTATGGCGAGTGCTTTTAATTCTATCTCTGATTCAAAACGTAGTTTGCATGTACAAGTTGCTCGTGAAATTGCACGTGGCATTCTTTCTGGTGATTTACCCCAAGGTTCGATTATTCCGGGGGAGATGGATCTTTGTGAACAGTTTGGTGTTAGTCGAACTGCGTTGCGTGAGGCTGTTAAATTATTGACATCCAAAGGACTTTTGGAGTCTAGGCCAAAAATTGGCACACGCGTTATGAACCGAGCTTACTGGAACTTTTTAGACTCTCAGCTTATCGAATGGATGGATGGGTTGGCTGACAACGATGAATTTTGTCTTCAATTTCTCGGCCTCCGATATGCCATTGAACCTGCTGCTTGTGCTTTAGCTGCTCGCAATGCAACGGCAGAGCAACGGATTGAACTTTCTGCGGCTTTCCAAGCCATGTGTGAAGTGGCTGAAGCTGAAGAGTTTGACCAACAACGATGGTTGGAAGTGGATACAAAATTTCATAGTCTGATTTTTAACTCAACAGGCAATGATTTCTACCTGCCGTTTGGTAACATTTTGACCACTATGTTTGTTAACTTTATATCGCACTCTTCTGAGGAAGGAAGTACCTGTATTAATGAACATCGCCACATCTACGATGCGATTATGGCTGGTAATAGTGAAAAAGCTCGCCAAGCTTCGGCAGACCATTTGCAGGCGACGAATCACCGGTTGCCAGTCGTTAATTAGTTCAAAACGACGTATTACGCTTCTGTGATTAATTTTAAAAAAAGCATACATTGGTATGCTTTTTTATTTTGTTGATTATATATTAATACTAATTAATCACAGGTATTCGCCATGACACAATCTCTATTGCCAAATATTGTTCAGTTTGTTGGTCAAATGGATCCCTTTGATAAATTTTCTATACCGAATCAACTTGAAGATGCAGGCTTGAGAACCTGAAAATGATCATTAATTCGAGATGTCAAAGAGCCTGCGATCTCTGGAAGAGTCACAGAAAAAAATTGGTCTATTGCCGCCTTGAAG
>NZ_SJFM01000034.1:0-39110 GCF_029478545.1 Vibrio sp. 1180_3 | reverse complement strand
ATCACGCTCAATGTCGTGCATCTGTTCGAGTTGCAGTTTCTGTTGAGGAGTCAGTGTGATTTTCATGGTTTGTAGCATGATCCTGATTCTATTGAAAATCAAGCATCTTCAATGATCACGGGTATATGCCTTCTTTGAATCGCTTCCTGAGCCAACTTTTCTCATTAATCGTGAAGGAGTCTATGTCGAAACATGGGGAGGAACCGACAGAAGTCGTCACCATAACCCTGCCACCATCATCGGCCTAAACCAATACCAAGTGCTTCCACACGATAAAGCTCGTTGGTTTAATCAAATCGTTGCTGACGTGATTGATAGCGGTCAGCACCAAGAATTCGAATATGAGCTTGATCCGAAAACTTTACCCTGTTTTGAAGGCATAGAAGGCCCTCAAGATGTTCAATATTTCAATGCACTCGTAATCCCGTTAGCCGGAACAGAGTATGTACTCTGGACGGTACGTAACATTACCGAATACAAACGTACTGTAGAAAAACTCGCGACCCACCAGCTCGAGCTTGAAAAACTGACCTATATAGATCACCTCACCCAAGTCTATAACCGCTACGCGATGGATTCCTTACTCCCTCAAGCTTTAGATATGGCTAGGCTAGAAAAATCCAGTGCCGCTATTTTTATGATCGATATCGATTGTTTTAAACAATACAACGACCACTATGGGCACGTTAATGGTGATGATGTGTTGCGTGAGGTAGGGAAACTACTTCAGCATTGGAAACGAAAACATGATCTCTGCTTTCGGTACGGAGGAGATGAATTTTTGCTATTTCTTACCGATATAGATGACAAACAATGTAAAGATAGAGCCTATCAACTACTCGATAAAGTGAGAGAACTAGCGATCCCCCACAAAGGTTCACACGTTTCTCCCTATGTTTCGATAACAATCGGCATACAACATTGCGTCGATATACCAACCAACATGACACCACAACAATTTGTTGCAATTGCAGATAAAGCTCTATTTCATGCTAAACATCAGCAACGAGGCACCATTCATATGCTCAAAAAGGACTAAGCAAATGGTACCTATCTCTGCCAACGAGCCGCAGCTTTAGCATCAGAATCTCTTGAATCCACCCAACGTGTTTCATGCGTGGTACGTTCTTTTTTCCAAAAAGGCGCTTTAGTCTTTAAGTAATCCATGATGAATTCGCACGCTTCAAATGCAGAACCACGATGCGCACTGGTAACACCAACAAACACAATTTGATCACCAATATCCATGTCGCCGACTCGATGAATCACACGAATTTTCTGCAAAGGCCAACGTAGCTCAGCTTGATCACAAATTTCACTGAGCGATTTCTCTGTCATACCTGGATAGTGCTCCAGCGACAAGCCAATGACGTTGTCGCCTAAGTTCATATCTCGAACTTTACCAATAAAAGTAACCACCGCACCGGCTGCCGTTCCCTCCGACAGATATTGGTATTCGGCATCAACCGAAAAATCATCTTGCTGTACGCTTACTCTGCTATCCATTTTAGCCCCCGGTCACTGGTGGAAAAAAAGCAACCTCGTCACCAGTTTGCAACACTGTATCGAATGGGACAATCGACTGATTAACGGCGGCTAATAATTTACCAGCCTCTAGCGCGAGCCCCCACTTACCTTCTTGAGCGACTAAGTGAGCACGCAATGCTTCAACCGTATCAAACTCACTATCAACAACCAAACTGTCTTGCCCAACTAATTCTCGTGTTTGAGCAAAGAAGAGAACCGTAATCATGCCTTCACCACTTACTGTCTTGTTTGAATTATCGTTTTCAAAATTCAATTTTTATTCTTCGGCCTTAAAGTGACCCGATTTCCCGCCTGTTTTTTCCAACAAACGAACTTGGCTAATCACCATATCTTTTTGAACGGCTTTACACATATCGTAGATGGTCAACGCTGCAACCGAAGCAGCCGTCAGAGCTTCCATTTCTACGCCTGTTTTTCCTGCAAGCTTACAAACAGATTCAATACGTACTTTATTTTCAGCCTCAATAGCCTCAAGCTGCACTTCAACTTTGGAAAGCAACAATGGATGACAGAGTGGAATTAAATCCCATGTTTTCTTTGCCGCCTGAATACCCGCGATACGAGCCGTAGCAAAGACATCACCTTTGTGATGTTGCCCAGAAACGATTAACTGCAACGTTTCTGGTGCCATATGAACAAACGCTTCTGCGCGTGCCTCTCTAACGGTTTCGGCCTTCGCCGAAACATCAACCATGTTAGCTTCACCAGAAGCATTAATATGAGTAAATGAGCTCATCGGGCTTCCTTATACCGCAAGGTGAGGCATGAAATTACAAGGGCGATGACTCGCATCCATTTGCTGCTTAATAATTTTCGTCCAACCAGTACGACATGCCCCGGTAGACCCCGGCATCGCAAAAATTACGGTGTGATTAGCAAAACCCGCAATAGCGCGAGATTGAATGGTGGATGTACCTATCTCTTCATAAGAAACCATTCGGAATAACTCGCCAAAACCTTCCACTTCTTTATCAAATAAAGGCTTAAGTGCTTCAGGTGTACTGTCACGAGAAGTGAAGCCTGTTCCGCCAGTGATCAACACCGCTTGAACGTTTTCATCAGCAATCCACTGTGAAACAATCGCTCGAATTTTGTACATATCATCAATGACAATTTTCTTATCTGCTAATTTGTGACCAGCTTCTTGAAGCTGCTCGGCTAAGTAACCGCCTGAGGTATCATTTTCTTCAGTACGAGTATCTGACACTGTTAATACCGCGATATTTGCAGGTTGGAATTTGCTTTCTGCGTGACCCATTAGTTCACCTTTCTTTTTAAAATATGATGTTGTATTGAACTTGCCCCTTCGTTATATCGTGGGCAAGTATCAGAAAATTCGAATTTTAGCCGCCGATTGAGGCGAGATGTGGCGTCATTCCTGTATGACCATCATGTAGAAAATGACTCACAGATTTAGTTTGTAATTGCGCTTGGATACGTTCAATTAACGCTGTTTCTTGTTCATCTTTTTCAAGCAGATCACGAAGTTCAACTCCATGGTCGCCAAACAGACACAAATGCAGTTTGCCTTTTGCTGATACTCTTAAGCGGTTGCAACTCTCACAAAAGTTTTTCTCATAAGGCATGATAAGGCCAATCTCACCTTGGTAATCGGCATGCACGAACACTTGTGCCGGACCATCATTATTAGCTCGTGCTTTGAGCACCCAGCCGTCCGCAATAAGTTGATTACGAATCGCTACGCCAGAAACATGATGACGGTCGAACAAGCTATCCATATCTCCAGTTTGCATCAATTCAATAAAACGCAGTTGAATAGGACGGTGTTTGATCCAGTTGAGAAAAGCAGGAAGCTCGTGATGATTCATGTCTTTCATCAGTACGACATTAACCTTAACCTGCTCGAATCCGACTTCAAAAGCACGATCAATCCCCAACATTACATCATTGAACTTATTCTCGCCCGTGATCTGATGAAACATGCGCGGATCTAAACTATCAACACTCACATTGACGTGAGTTAACCCCGCGGCTTTCCAATGTTCAACTTGCTTCGCCATACGGTAGCCATTGGTTGTCGTCGCTACTTTATTGATGCCAGCTGTATTGGCCACTGTCGCAATAATTTCGGTGAAATCTTTGCGGAGACTGGGCTCACCACCAGTGATGCGTACTTTAGACGTACCACAATCAGCAAATGCTTTTACGACGCGTTGTATCTCTGGGAGGGTTAAAAATGACGAATTTTTCTGCCCCGAAGGTTTATAACCATCAGGCAGACAATATGTGCATTTAAAGTTACAGACATCTGTAACGGATAAGCGTAAATAATAAAATTTACGCTGAAATCTATCTTCGAATTGTTGCGCCACGAAACACCTTTCCAAATACGGGAGGCATAATCATTTCCAATTATGCCCTTGTGGCAGTAGGCCACTGGCTTAACCACCTTATCTCACAAAAATGAGACTTAGCTGATTAAGCTCGGAGCTATGGCAGCTGTTGAGGTATTATAATCAACCAAATCAACAGCAGCTGAAGGTAAAATACTTAATATTTTTAAGTGATTCTACCCTTGTAGCAAAAAAAATATATCCACCACTCAATTTACCACCTAATGAGTATGAGTTATGAACCACCTACTCTAAATTGTAGTGAAATATTTAAAAATAAGAAGAAACAGATGAGTATTTACGCATCCAAAAAAGTCGTCGCTATAGGCGGCGGACACGGGCTAGGACGTATGCTAGCGGCTTTAAAAGATTTCGGTTCTAACGCAACCGGTATTGTTACCACTACCGATAACGGCGGCTCAACTGGTCGCATTCGCCACTGCCAAGGTGGTATTGCTTGGGGTGATACTCGCAACTGTATTAATCAATTGATTACCGAACCCTCGATCAGTTCGATGATGTTTGAATATCGCTTCAAAGGCGCAGGTGAGCTGAATGGACACAACCTTGGTAATTTAATGCTAACTGCTTTAGACAACCTATCGGTACGCCCCCTCGATGCAATCAACCTGATTCGCAATATGCTGAAAGTGGACGTCAATATCGTGCCAATGTCGGAGCATCCTTCTGATCTGACTGCTTTGTCTTTGGATGGTCGCTGGGTTACAGGTGAAACCAATGTCGATGAAATGCAGGAAAACTTGCGCCGTTTAGACTTGTCGCCTGAAGTACCAGCTACGAAAGAGGCGGTAGCGGCAATCAGTGCTGCAGATTGTATTATCCTTGGCCCCGGCAGTTTCTTAACCAGTGTAATGCCGCCACTGTTACTGCCAGAAATCGGCAATGCCATTAAACAAAACATAAAAGCAAAATTGATTTTTGTCGAAAACTTATCGCCTGAACAAGGCCCGGCGGGAAGAATGTCACTTCAACAAAAATTGGAATGGTGTGAGAGAGCATGTCATGCTCGTGGTATTGATGTTGTGATTGGCGACACACCCCATCCAGATCTCGCTGAACTGTGGAATTGCGTCACCACCGACTTAGCCTCTCCCAACCGCGACTGGCGGCATGATCGCGTAAAACTTCAGCAAGCGATTGAAGCTCAGTTAATCGGTTAATTCCCTATGGAATTACCGAGTCATTAACTTGGTTCCATCAAGTTTGAATAACAGCGATGCGTTTCTTCAATCAAACTCAGCATCGCTGCCGATTCTTGAGCTTCATCAAATGACTGCTGTTCTTTCGCTTTCGCGTCAATCTCAACCGCTTTAGCACATAGTCTGTCGGCACCAAAACTCGATGCGCTGCTTTTTAAAGCGTGGCTAATCTCTTTGAGATACTCAAACTTGCTACTTAGCGTGTCATCAGCAAGCCTATGGGAGTAGCCACTTAGCTCCCCTAAAAAAATCTGCAACAATACAGGAACGTTCTCTTCACCAATTTCCTGAGCTAGATGCGCAATTTTATTTTTATTAATTAATTCCATTTCGATCAATTCTCTTCAGCGTTCCATGCTTGGATTTTACGATAAATAGTTGAAGGGCTAACATCTAAATAACCCGCGGCTTTAGGAATATTGCCATCGCAAGCATCAATCGCCTGTTCAATGGCTTGCTTCTCTATTAACCATAGTGGAAAAATATCGTGTACGGTGACACTTTTTTTATCAGTCTCTGAATTCGAATTGGGGATACGGATTTGATTATCCAGCACTTGATTCAAAGGTGGTGGCAACATGGTAAGTTGGATCTCACTGCCTTGGTTCAAAACAACAACGTTACGTAAAACGTTTTGCAGCTGGCGCACATTACCGGGCCATTCATACTGTGTAAAACGATCAATCACTTCAGGCGCAAGACGAACAAAGCCTTTCCCTTCTTCTTTCGACATGAAACCTAACAACGAATAGGCGATTTCAATAACATCATCACCTCGTTCTCGCAAAGGGGGTAAATGCAAAGGGATTACATACAGTCGATAGTACAAATCTTCTCGAAAACGCCCTTCTTGAACTTCTTTCCAAGGATCACGGTTGGTTGCGCAAACAAAACGTACATCCACATTTTTCATTTTAGACGAACCGACTTTTTGGAATGTACCCGTTTGTATAAAACGCAATAGCTTGGTTTGTAAATCCAAGTCCATTTCACACAATTCATCCAAAAATAGAGTACCACCATCGGCTAGCTCGGCAGCACCTTGTCGGTCGGTGGCTGCACCAGTAAATGCACCTTTGACGTGACCAAACAACTCACTTTCTATCAAATCTTTAGGAATCGCCGCACAATTGATGGCAATAAACGGTTTATCACCGCGCTTACTCGCAGCATGAATCGCTTCGGCGCACACCTCTTTACCTGTACCACTCTCACCTGTGATAAAAATACTGGCTTTACTGGTTGCGGCAGAATCAATTGTGCGATAAACCGACTGCATAGTTTGACTACTTCCAATAAAACCTTGGTAATTCTGATTACCCGGATTACCGACGTCATCTCGTAATTTGCTTGCTTTGCGAATGGCGTTATTGACCGTGACACGCAAACGGTCCGCTTCACAGGGTTTAATCAGAAAGTCTTGTGCCCCATGACGCATTGCTTCAACGGCAGTATCAATCGAACCGTGTGCTGTCATGAAAATCACAGGGACGTCAGGATATTGATCTTTGACCGCGTGCAAGACGTCCATACCAGTCATATCCGGTAAT
Organism: Vibrio sp. 1180_3; assembly: GCF_029478545.1. NCBI lineage: Bacteria > Pseudomonadati > Pseudomonadota > Gammaproteobacteria > Vibrionales > Vibrionaceae > Vibrio > Vibrio sp. 1180_3. The sequence continues at coordinate 32,438 of NZ_SJFM01000034.1, read as the reverse complement.
CGAAGATCGAGCAAAATTAAATCTGGCTCTCGATGGGCCAAGCTTTCTATTGCGTCGCGGCCGGTCCCGACGATATTAATATCGATTTCAAGAGGCGTTAAATAAGAACGATACAACGCCGCAACAGACGCAGTATCTTCGACCATCAGAAGATACTTAGTCTTCCGTATTGATAAACTCGATTGCATAACCTAGCCATTAACATTTGCAGTATGCCTTAATTGTTGCATTAAGGTTTGCATTTTGCAAAAAAAAGTTAGAGAGAGCCGATAGTTTAGAGCCCACATCACACTTTAGGGCTTAGTTAAGCTTGGCATGGTATATGCTTTAGCTTATATGACCCTTAGGGGTCACCTAGCCAACTGACGTTGTTAGTGAATAAAGTATTCACAAATAACAGCCAATAGAGTCTCTTTTCTATTGGCTATTTTTTTAACTATTGGTTATGAACTGCTGACGCAACTTCTCAATCTCATCTCGTTTCTGTGCTGCTAATTCAAATTCCAAATCTTGCGCATGTTTATACATTTTAGCTTCTAACTTACTGATCTCTTTCTCTAATTGCAGTGGTGTTAACGCGCCATAGGTTTGAGAGCTTTCGGCCACTTTCGATAACGGAACTTGAGCGCTAGCACGCTGTTTTTTCGATTTGGTGATGTCACCCAATTCCATAATATCTTTGATATTACGTTTAAGGGCCTGCGGTTGAATGCCCAGCTCCTCGTTGTGCGCTTGCTGCTTTTGACGACGACGCTCGGTCTCATCCATCGCTTTCTTCATCGAGTTAGTGATACGGTCTGCATATAAAATCGCTTTGCCTTCGATATTACGTGCGGCACGACCAATGGTTTGAATCAGCGATCGTTCTGAACGTAAGAAGCCTTCTTTATCTGCATCCAAAATAGCAACCAACGACACTTCTGGCATATCCAAACCTTCACGAAGTAAGTTGATGCCCACTAATACATCAAACTCACCCAAACGAAGATCACGAATAATTTCAACTCGTTCAACTGTGTCAATATCCGAGTGAAGGTATCGAACTTTTACTCCATGCTCATGCAGATATTCAGTTAAATCCTCTGCCATTCGTTTAGTCAGAGTGGTAACCAATACTCGCTCTTCCTTGGCCGAACGGATTCGAATTTCAGACAACAGATCATCGACTTGTGTCGCCACCGGGCGAACCTCCAGCACAGGATCAAGCAAACCCGTTGGACGAACAACTTGATCGACAATCTGACCTTGCGATTTTTCCAATTCGTAGTTACCCGGTGTCGCAGAAACAAAAATAGTTTGTGGCGCGAGTGATTCAAACTCTTCGAACTTCAATGGGCGGTTATCTAGGGCAGAAGGCAAACGGAAACCAAATTCGACCAACGTTTCTTTGCGCGAGCGATCCCCTTTAAACATTGCGCCAATTTGCGGCACGGTGACGTGAGATTCATCAATAATCAACAAGCCATCATGAGGCAGATAGTCAAAAAGTGTTGGCGGTGGCTCACCTTCATTACGACCGCTGAGATAGCGCGAGTAGTTTTCAATACCAGAACAGAATCCAAGTTCATTCATCATTTCAATATCAAATTGAGTGCGCTGCGATATCCGTTGTTCTTCGAGCAATTTGTTATTTTCAAGCAGATAAGCTTGGCGAGTTCGCAGCTCTTCTTTAATCAGTTCTATTGCATCTAATATTCGCTCTCTAGGAGTCACGTAGTGAGTTTTGGGATAAACAGTATACCTTGGCAAGTCACGCTGAATCATCGCCCCTGTGAGCGGATCGAACAGGCTGATGCAATCAATCTCATCATCAAACATTTCGACTCGTACAGCGGCATAGTCTGATTCGGCTGGAAATATATCAATCACTTCACCGCGGACTCTGAATTGACCACGTTCAAACGCCATGTCGTTACGCGTGTATTGAAGCTCCGCTAAACGGCGGATAATATCGCGCTGATCCATCACATCACCACGGCGGACGTGCAGCATCATCTTTAAATACGAATCTGGATCACCCAACCCATAAATAGCGGAAACCGAAGCAACAATAATTGCATCTTTACGCTCTAAAAGTGCTTTGGTCGCGGAAAGCCGCATTTGTTCTATATGGGAGTTAACCGAGGAGTCTTTTTCTATAAACGTGTCCGTGGTTGGCACATAAGCTTCTGGTTGGTAGTAATCGTAGTACGAGACAAAATACTCAACCGCATTATTGGGGAAGAATGATTTCATTTCCCCATACAATTGAGCGGCTAAGGTCTTGTTAGGTGCCAATAAAATTGCTGGACGCTGAGCTTGCGCAATGACATTGGCTAAAGTAAACGTTTTGCCCGACCCCGTCACACCCAATAAGGTTTGATGAGCAAGCCCTGCGTCTAACCCAGCAAATAACTGTTTAATCGCCGTTGGTTGATCCCCCGACGGTTGATAGTCTGATACCAATTCAAACGCTTTGTTCATAGTTCCTCTAACCAATGCCTGTGACCTCTCAAGCATTCTCGCTGTTAGCGAGGTTTTGTTGCAAGCAATTCATCAAAATAGTTGTGCAGAAGATCGAGCAAGCATCGAAAAAACCACTAGATTACCACTTTGGAGTTTGCTATCATCCTTCACCCAATTCGTACAAAAATCAGCCTTGTACAAAAAAATAATCCACTTGTTTTCCCCAAAATACTATTGAAAATCGATATTTTTATTTTTACGCGATGTAACCACCACCACAATCGTCTCGGTTGATAAGTCATAAAAAAAACGTAAAAACAAACAGTTAAATACAAGATTAACAGTAAATCACATTTGAGTAATTACTCAATATTTATCCTAAAAACAAGTTGCGCAAGGTTCATTAACACACTTATCCACAATTTTGGTGGATAAGTAAACCTAGCCCAATACTGATAAGGGATACAAAAAAGTAAAGCATTTTTAATGGGAAAATTTATTTTTTATTGATGTAAAAAGGTTGACACTAAACATCTCGCTAGCTAACATTCGCACCGCTTAAAGCAATTCCCCCTTAGTTCAGTCGGTAGAACGGCGGACTGTTAATCCGTATGTCGCAAGTTCAAGTCTTGCAGGGGGAGCCAAATTCAAGAAAAAAGACGTCCTAGGACGTCTTTTTTTGTATCTAAACCTAGCTATTTCAAGGAATTGTATTCTCTTAACGTCTTTTCCTGACTCGTACTAGCTTAGAAGTTTAGGTATACACAATAGGTACATTGCCTGTATGTTCAATTTACGGTGTACCAATCATGGCAAGAACAACTAAATCTTATAAAAAATTCTATATTTATAGACGCCTTCACTTTTCTTCAAACAATGTAATGAGTGAAGCAATCAAAGGGAAAGATAAATATAACAGCTCTCCCTTCCAGATTTACGCTTTCACATTAAAACCAAAACTCTAAACCAGCACGGTAGAACATATCCTTCTCCTCAGCATTATAAGCATCAGTGTAACCAACACGTACATACGGTAAGAAACCGTTCGGCATGTTTGCCATTAATTGGAGAGAATAAACTTCGTCTTGCGTATCCAGCTGTTTCACACCATCGATTTCTAAATCAAAGTTCTTCGCATAGCCTAACTTAGCGCCATAAATGCCGTGCCAGTATTCACCGATGACACTAATTGCGTCTTGTGTCCGCTTCACTTGAGTTTGCAGATCGACGTTTTCGCCACTTTTATAACCTGCGTAGAACTTAAAGCCCGTATCCCAAAGCGGCGTTTCAATACCAATAATGTAGCCAGCAGTATCGGCATGTCTGTCCACACTTCCATCTTCAATCAACATGTTGTCCGTTTGTTCATAAGCACCATGAATTTTAAACTGAGCATATGATGTGTAAGTCACTCGAGCAGAATACGTGTGAGAACCAGACTGTGACACGTCGTCTCGGTTCACACTCAAAACCAAATTAAAATCACCTACAGCTGTCTCTTGCAATGAACCATCGTAACGAATCATGTTAGACATACGGTTACTTTGGTGCCATTTTACATCACCACCCCAGTCAAACACTCGGCCTAAACCTGGGTTTGTATATGGCCAGTCCACCAGCTCATAAAGCGCCGACTTCATTCGGCCAAATCTCAATTTACCGTAGTCAGTATCAAAGCCGACAAAAGTATCAAAAGTGCCTAACCCCGACATCGTGGCTTCGTAACCGACATAACCCGATTCAATCTGGAAGAGCACATCCACGCCATCAATGATCTCTTTGCTACCTCGGAAGCCTATGTACGACTCATTATCATGGCTGTAATCGTAGATCTTTTCGTTGGCACTTGTAGTAAAAATGGAGAATGCGATATTACCGTACAGCTCTAAGTTATAGTCCTCAGGGCCACCAATTTGCATTGCATTAACGACGTTAGGAACAGACAGAGCCGCTACCATTGCCGAAACGAATGCTGTTCTTTTCAATGTTTTCACGATATAAATTCCAAGTTTAAGGTGCAACAGCCCCCCCTCAAAATTAACAGAGGCGAATTGCTTTATAGTTTTTCAAGACGAGTGAAGTCCGCCCCTGTTTATAGAGGCTAAGTGACTCGCTAGATTAGTTATTTCTAATTAGGGTATTAAGTGTGTTGTTGATGAATAATGTTCAACGCATCGACTAGCTTCGAGATTGACCGGCCCTGATTCACAAAAACTAAGCCGTGAAATAATAAATCCAGAACATACGTTTGTGCGGCAGTGATGGTAGAAGAGTCGGATTCATAGGGGTTCGATGTACCACCCGTTAACAGAATGACATCGGCATGCTGACTCAATGAAGAACGTTCAAACTTGCTGATGACTATCGTTGCCGCTCCACGCTCTTTGACTCGTTTCAATGCATCAATGGTATCTTTCGATTCACCGGAATGAGAGATTGCAATAACTACGTCTCCTTCATTCACATTGTTTGAGTTCAATATTAACGTGTGATTATCTATCAGAGCATCCACGTTAGACATAATACGCATAAAGCGATATTTAGCATGCAAAGCGCTAATAGCAGACATTCCAATCCCATAGAAATAAATATGCTTCGCTTCGTTTAATTGCGATGCCACTTTGTCTAGTGTTTCTTCCGACTGAAGCAAAAGAGTATCGCTGATCGCGTTATGAGTGCTTTGTGCAAGCTGATTGGCGATCTTTTGCATGGAATCGGTCGCTTCATCCATAGAAGTTACAGCGGCAAACTGATGGACTGCCGCCTCTTCAATCTCACCTCTAAGCTGGTTCTTAAGCTCCGGCAACCCTTTGTAACCCAACTTCTTTGTAAAGCGAATGATTGAAGCTTCACCCACACCAACAGTTTTCGCTAAGTTTGAGGTACTCATATTAACAAAGGACTCTCTATTTCCTTCTATGTACTCAACAATACGAAGTTCAGTTTGGGTTAACTCATTACAACGGGTACTAACCAAAGTGTTAAAAGACAGCTTAGTGTTCATCTACAGACCTACAGTTTTTTATGTATTTCAATCAGTTCTTCGACAAGTTCACGACATAGCATACCAGTCATTAGGTGATCTTGCGCATGTACCATCACTAATGTGATTTTCAGTTTGCCTTCCCCCTCATCCATACCAATCAATCGAGTTTGAACTTCATGAGCGTTGTTGAAGGCTGCTCTTGAGGCTTCTAGTGACGCTTCAGCGGTTGCAAAATCCCCTTTTTTGGCATGTTGAAGAGCCTCCATCGCGCACGAACGACCTTCACCCGCTGCAATAATCAACGCCATTACTTCTTCTTCATAATTCATGATGTTACCTATATTTTGTTTATTCTAAATGGGGGGACCATCCGTGGTCTAACTCTATAAGCTAAGTGACTAAATTAAAGATAGAGCTTGATTAAACACTTTCTCACCGTTCATTGAACCGTAAGCCATAGGGTCAATAGCGGCTGCTTTTTTGCCAGCAGCTTCTGCAATACTTTGAACTTCAGCTAGCTTAAAGCGAATCTGAGGGGCAACTAACACCGCATCGTAGTTGTCAATGATGTCTTTTAGAACATCAACACCATGCGCTTCAATTATGGCTTCTTCACCAGCCTGAATCGCATACTCACTCATTTTTTTCATAAGCATTGAAGTACTCATACCTGCTGCGCAGATTAATAGGATACGTTTCATGTTATTTACCTTACTTTACTTGTATGTGTAACCCGCTCATTCGTTTGAATGGTGCGGAGATTGCAATAATTTCTGGAGGACACGCTGTAAACGAGTGCTTAATTGTGTTCTGCCATGCGGTTTGAATACCAGCTTTTACGCGTTCAAAAACTGGCGTTGAGTATTGTTCAAAGGTGCCATAATCCACCCCTAATTCGGGCAGATAATCAAGCTGAACAGGGAATCGAACTTCCGTTTGATATGCCCAGTCGGAAACCAACCGCTCTTTAAGAAACTGCGAGGTTGCTTGTGAGTTGTCACCAAAGGTTGAAAAAACTAAGGTTGCAATGGCGGTTCCTAGGCTATTACAAGTGGTATTCCATCCTGCATAGCCAGAAAGCTTATCAAGGGCACCGACCTTATCGAGCGCTTTGATTAAATCAGTTTCTCCGCCATTCGACATAGCCAAATCTGCAACCACTACAGGCCTAGACTCCGCCCTCTCTCTAAGCTGCTTGGCAAACGTGATCAAGTCACGATAAGTATGGTAAGTGACATTCTTATACTTCGCTTTACGCACATTTGTATGCACACAAAAGCCATAACTCACCTCAAAAGCCTCTTGCATCGTTTCGCCACAACCGTTAATCGCGAGCATCGGTAAATTAGGATCATTATACTCAACAACTTCTACGCCACACGCTCGCGAATGTGAACGTAAAGAGTGAACAAATGGACGGTCTTCATAGTTAGGCACCACCGATTTAAACAACTCATTTGAGTAAAGAGCTTGTACTTGTAATGTCTGCTCTTTGACAGCTAAATAGGCTTTAGTCAGCAAGGTACAGCCCGACTCATCAGTACCCGGATGGACAAACACCTTATCCTGTACACCATATCCTGCGATAGACTCAAAGATTCTGACTTGATCTTCTGCGGTATAACCAAACTCTGCTGTGTCATCCAAAGGTACAATTAGCTGTTCGATAACACCTTTTGCCACCAACTCGATCGCTTGGAGCGTTACTTGCAGATTTTTTTCTCGGCGTTCAGTCCAATCACGCATATCATCCACATTGACTTTCAAACGAAGCTGCTCCAGCGTATCAGCCTCTTCTTTTGTTAAGCCAATGCGCTTTTGTTTGTTTTCTAGAAAACCTAAGTTGAAGATTGCTTGACCGGAGTGTGCGTAATACTCTGGTTCCTCCTCACTCGAATTGTACTTAGGTGTTCGTAAAACTAAGGACGATGCATAAATCCGTAACTTTGGATTTTCCTGTTTTAAGAGAATCAACTCATTGATTCGACTACTTAACCATTCTTGTTCATGTTGGTGAACTCTTGCCGGAAATAATCCACCATATATGTACATGTCTAGGCTAATGACCAACGCATCCGACTGGTTTGCATTGTCAAACACATAATGCGTTAGATAGTGATGATCGGCCGCTTGCTTTTTAAAGCCCAACTTCGCTTTTTCAGGGATAGCCAAGCTTACTTGACTATCCATCGCTGCTAGCGACTCTAGAAAATCGTAATTGTAGGGCCTGATATCTAAGGGGATACAGGTCAGTTGCATTACGATGCCTCCGTTGTTGATGGTTGACGGTTCATCGCAATAACAAATGGAAGATAAATCATCACCGAAATAGCGATAATGATGACAGACAACACAGCCGCTCTCCAATCACCACCAGTAGCGAGGAAAGAACTCAGTACAGGAGGTGTTGTCCAAGGAATAATGACGGATGTCTTAGCAATTAGGCCCATCGCAGTCGCGGCATAAGCGATAACCACACTAACAATTGGCGTAAGCAAAAACGGAATAATCAGTATTGGGTTAAACATGATGGGTAAACCAAAAATCAGTGGTTCGTTGATATTAAACGCTGCGGCTGGTGTTGACAGTTTGGTGATAGCACGGTGCTCACTCTTCTTCGCTGCCATCCATAAAGCAATTAACAAACCAATAGTTTGACCACCACCACCCATGAAGCCGAATGCATCAATGAAAGGCTTAGTGACAATATGTGGAAGTTCGATACCCGCGGCAAAGGCCTGCGCATTTTCTTGAATCGCCACTAGCAGGGTCGTTTCAACAATTGGGTATGTGATACTCGCACCGTGAATACCCACCCACCACAAACCATTTTGAAACAAAAGTAGCATGATCAAACCACCCAGCCCTTGCAGAGCATTCTGAAGTGGTGTTTGAATCATAAGATTTACAAGCTCGTGAACCGTCACATCAAAGAAATGATTCAGTGCCCATGCCAACGTGCCAAATGCAGTGAGTACAACGATCATCGGAATCAGAACGTTGAAACTGCGTGCGACTGATGGCGGAACACTATCTGGCATTTTGATCTTCAAGGAGTCATTAGCAGAAACGCGGCGGAAGACCTCAACCGAGCCCAGTGCAACAAAGATTCCAACGAACATGCCCGTGGCACCCATCTCAGCCCCCGAAACTAATCCACCCGCATTAAACGCCTCTCCTGATGGAGAAACGACATCAATACCCATTGGGAAAAATACAAACAAAGAAGCCAGGGCAAAAATTGCGTAGGTGATTCCATCTTCTCCGTAGCTGTTGGCTAAACGGTAAGCAATCATCAGTGTTGCAAGGAAAGCTAAAATATTCAGTGTACCGTTGTAGACGCGAACACCTATTTCTTGGGCGTGCCCGATCCACTCACCTTCTAAGCCGAAAAAACCGACAAGGCCAGAATCGCTATTTAAGATAACGTTGTTGATAAGGATAAATAGTGAAGCTGCAATGATCAGTGGCATTAAGGCCACAAAGCTTTCACGTACAGCAGTTAGATGGCGCTGGCCAGTAAAAATTCCAGCCCAATGAGATAGCTTATCAATGATCGCTGTCCCACCTCCATTTTTTAATTTTTCTATTGCGTTCATGTCGCCCCTAAAGATTCATATTGCGTAACGAATTTTGATGCGAGCATTCTATGTTTCTCTCCAATTTAATGAAGTTAACTTGATCACATTTCACACCAAAAACTCCACTTAAATTTCTTTGAGTGGAGTTTTTAAGTTAAAGTAACGCCACTTCATTGAATAATAGAAAAGGCAAAAACCAAGATGTTAAGCAAAGTCAAAGGTGGGTTAATCGTATCTTGCCAAGCGTTACCAGATGAACCTCTACATAGTAGCTTTATCATGAGTCGCTTGGCACTGGCTGCAAGCCAGGGTGGGGCCGTTGGCATACGAGCAAATACTCCAGAAGATATTGAAGCAATAAAGGAAACCGTTGACCTACCTATCGTTGGAATAGTTAAGAGAGATTATCAAGATAGCAATGTCTACATAACTCCAACCAAAAAAGAAATTCTGGAATTATTAAACTCTAATCCAGACATGATCGCTATGGACGCGACTTTTGAAAAAAGACCCAATGGGGAGTCTTTAGCGTCGATAATGGAATACATGAAAACTTATCATCCCAATGTTCAAACCATGGCTGACATTGCCACACGCGAACAAGCTATTGAAGCTGAAAAGCTGGGGTTTGATTGCGTTTCAACCACTCTTAGAGGTTACACGCAAGAGACTCAAGGACTGCGAAATGATGACAACAATTTTGAGTTTGTCAGACAGTTGGTTGAATTGCTCTCAATTCCTGTCATTGCTGAAGGCAACATTGATACGCCAGAGAAAGCAGCCAAGTGTCTACAATACGGCTGTCATGCTGTTGTTGTTGGCGGCGCAATCACCAGACCAAAGCAAATCACTGATAAATTTGTTAAAGCAATGGTGAGTACTAAAGTGTGACTCTGTGCTCTATAGCTTGTTCTGCAAAAAGGACAAACTAAAATCTAAAAGTCGGGAGATGAAAATCTCCTGACCTCTAAAAGTATAAACAAGATCATATGTCCATAAATAGAGTGGTCATAGGAAACTAACTAAAACAAGAAATTGAACCTTGTCAGTAACAGTCGATAGTTACATTGCGTTAGGTATAAGGAAAAGTAAGTCAAATTGCGAGTGTAGAAAATTGTGTTCTAACTCACTCTGGCTGACAGTACATAATCTTCCTACCTAAAGTACGTCTAGACATAAGCGGTCAATCAAGAGTCATCGAACGAGGTTTATCTTATGCAGAACTCCTAACTAAGTATGGATTAACTCGTTTTACTTTTTGCCGACTAAGCAAAATAAAAGCTCTCGCAGCTTATTCCATTTTATAATTGCATCATGCATACCTCGTAAGGTTGGGTTCTGATAATTTACTTAAACCCAAGTCATCAAGAATGAGTAACACACAAGGAACAATAATGGATGCCAATAGGGTTGCTGATATCAAGCCAAAGGCGATACTGGCAATCAGTGGGATCAGGAACTGCGCCTGAGTACTGCTCTCGGTTAACAACGGTAACAGCCCGGCAAAGGTGGTTAGCGAGGTGATAAAGATAGCTCGAAATCTATCATGAACAGCCTCACGGCAAGCATCCATCAAGCTGACGCCTTTGGCTATGTTCTCTTTAATAAAGGTTACTAGCAAAATGTTGTCGTTCACGACAATACCGGCAAGCGTTGCAAAGCCCACCAGACTCGGAATCGTCAAATCGATTCCCATTCCCAAGTGCCCCCAAACGACACCTATCCACCCCATGGGAATGGCGAGTAATACCGCAATCGGTTGAGTATAGCTTTGGAATAAAAAGGTCAGGATCAAATAAATACCGATGACACCCATAGCAAAAAAGGTTTGCAGGGATGAGCCGGTATCGGCGCTTTCTTTGTCTTGTCCCTGAGAAACAAAGCTAACATCTGGGAAACTCTTTTTAGCATTGGGGACAAACGTCGTGTAGAACTGCTGCATTATTTCTCTGGAGTTGGCGATTTGGGTGTTGATATTGCCTTGAACTGTTACCGTATTAATACCGTTGATTCGGTTAATTCTAGAGAATGTTTGCTGTTCTTCAAAATCAGCCACGACAGACAACGGAACAAGTCTACCGTTGGAAGCCGTCACCATGAGGTCCTTTAGCTCGTGCAAACTCGCTTGGTGAGTAAACTCGTCAAGACGGACTGTAATATCAATAATCTCACCGCTCTGGAAAACAGTCAGATCCGTACTGCCTTTTACCGCGCTGCGAAGTGTCTGGGCTAGCTGTGCTGAGTTAACGCCCATAACACCCGCTTCGTCTTTAAGCTTTACGTGAATTTCAGATCTACCGTAACGCAGATCACTGGAAAGGTTAAAGACGCCATCAAAGCCTTTCAGCCACTTGATAAGAGAGCGGCTTACCTTATCTAGTTCTTCAAGAGAGTTGCCCTGAACACGAATATCAATACCATTGCCTGCAATCCCCCGTTCTTTATCGGTAAACTTAAGTGAAACGACGTCTGCAGTGGGGCCTGTCTTCTCCTTCCAGCTTTGCACCAGATATTTGATGCTCTCTTGACGCAGCTGCGCCGGAAGTAAATCCGCACTGACTGTCGCCATATGAGGCCCAGATTCGTTGGCATCAATATTGGTGTTGTACATAATGGTTTTGCTTTTCACCAGTGGCTCTGAATCGGGAAATTTTTCCGAATATTCCTGATTTATTTTATCCAGAGCTTTAGATATTTTTGCAACCACGTCCTCTGTTTGAGAAAGCAGGCTTCCTTGAGGCAGCAGAACACGCGCCTGAAGCGTGTCACTTTCCAGTGATGGCATCGCTTTAAATTTAAGAAGCCCTGCGGAGAAGGTTGCGGTTGAGAGCAGTACGACCATAGTCAGAATGCCCAGTGTCAAGTAAGGCGCATTCATTGCTTTAACAGACAGAGGAACAAAGAACTTGTCTCTTACTCTTTCAAAACTTCCGATAAACTTTTCTCGCACAGGGTTTGATCCTGATTCCAGATGGCTGTGCGCAAGATGCGCAGGAAGAATCAACAAGGCTTCAATCAGGCTTACTAGCAGAGTAATTAGCAAAACAATCGGAATATAACGCAGCACCTCTCCCATATTTCCGCTCAGGAACATTAGTGGACCAATAACCATCAAGGTTGTGGCAAATGAGGCGATAACACCGGGAAGTACCTGTATGGTGCCCTTAATTGCCGCTTCAACTGGCGGCATACCCGCCTGCCTTTTGGCTGCGATATTTTCTGCAATGATCAAAGAGTCATCCATTAACAGGCCGATAGCAACAATGAGGCCGACCATGGTCATCATATTCAAGGTGTAGCCCAGCATATACATGACAAAGATTGCGCCTAGGAATGAGACAGGAAGCCCCAGCGCTACCCAGAAGCTAAAGCGAAAATTAAAGAAGGCCCAGAGCATCAGAAATGCCAATGCCAGCCCCTGAACACCGTTGCTGGTTAAGATTCTCAGCCTATCTTCAATATTAACGCTGACATCCTGAGTAATGGTAAATTCCACACCTTGTGGCGCTCTCATCTGCTCTTTTTCGACGAGATTAATAATCGCCTCTTTTACCCTCAGAGAATCCTGGAAATAGGTTTTGGAGATTTGCAGTAAGGCCGCTCGCTGGCCTTGGAAGATAATTTGGTCCTCTTCAGTGGCGAACTTCTGTTCAATTTCTGCAATATCACCCAGTGTAACCTGAGTACCAAGCTCGCTGGATTTCACTATGATTTTTTTAAAATCGTCGACTTCGCTGCCCAGTTGATTAAAACGTACACTGAGTTCTTCCAGATCGTTAGTAAACACGCCAGCAGGGGTGTTTATACTTTGTTGCTGAACAAGGTTGGACAGGTCAGAAATACTGAGTCCGTATTGCTTAAGCTTCCATTGGGAAACACGAATTTCTATCTCTTGTTCGGAGAAGCCGCCAACGGAAACCTGAGCGATTAATGGATGTGATTTTATCCTGCGTTTAACATCTTGAGCATAAAGGTAGAGATCGCTTGCAGACATATTTCCGGTTATAGCGACGCTTGCTACCGTTGCGATTCTGTCTAGTTTCGTTACGGTTATCTGCTCAACCCTGTCGGGAAAATCACTGATGGAGTTTACTTGTTGCTGAATATCTGAGGTGAGTGCATCGATATTTTCACCGTCATCAATTTCAACATTGCCGATAGCCATATTCTCTCTAGCATCGCAGGTTAACTCTTTGATTCCGTTTAATTTATCCACAACCTCTTCTAGCGGGGTACAAATTTCTTCAACCACTTCAGAAGGGGAAGCGCCCGGATAACTGACTCGAATTTCGATATCTTTGGTTTGGGTTATCGGGAAGGTGTCTTTTTGCAGTTTCGGTAGCGCAAAAGCACCAAGCAAAAGTATCGCCACCATCAGCACATTGGCACCGGTCGCGTGACGGGCGAAGAATGAAATCATAATTTGACCTCACTCTTTGGTTTATCTAATTTAAATCCGGTTTCTTTATCCAACCACTGGTTGATATTTTTATCGGGTTGCGGTTTAAGCAACATTCCCTCTACTGCTGGTGAAAGCTTGCTTAATACAACAATATCGTCCTGCTGGATGCCAGATTTGATAACAGCAATCTGACCCTGAACAAAATCAACCTTTACCGGCTGAATTTTCAGTTTACCGTCCTGAACCAAATAGACTTTATCGTTATGGATAGCGGTCAGGGGAAGTAGGGTCTGCTTGCTCATCACGGGTGCTTTCAGGGTCACTTTTACAAAGGTGTCTCTAATGAGAGGTGGACGTTGGCCCGGAGACACCTGCTTGAGCGGATTATCAATTTGCACCACGATGCTCTGGCTTTGTGTCTGTGCGTCAATATGCCCACCCGAACGACTGACGTTCGCATCCCATGAGATAAGATGCTCTCCAACGTTCAGCTCGACAATTGCCTCAAGGCCTGTGTAGTCGTTACTGTTTGCTTTACTCAGCACTTCCGATCTTCTCAAAGGGCGCATTTTGCCAAGCGGGAACTGGGCATTGATCTCAACCGCATCGATACCATCGGCTTTTAGCATGATCTCGCCTTTGTTAACGTATTCTGCCAGACCAACCATTTTATCTGTAACTCTTACATCGAAAGGTGCTTTGATGATTGTGTGCTCAAGATCGCGTTTGGCTAAAGCCAGTTCAGTCAGCAGTACCTTTTGTGTCGCTTTATTAATAGCAAGGTTATTTTTTTGTGTCTGGAACTGCTGTTGACTGTTGAGAAGATCTTTGGTGGCTTTATCTTTGTCTGTTTTGGATATATGCCCGGATTTACTCAGGCGAACCGTACGCTCATATTCTGATTTCTGCACCTGATACTCTTGCTCAGAAATATTCAGTATTTCCAGAATCGTTTGGTCGGTGAGTTTTGCGACTTCAAGTTCAGCCTCTAGACGGGCGATAGAGAGTTGATAAGAAGAGGGATCCAGTCTGAGAATTTCATTGCCTTGTTTGATTATGTTGCCATCGTGAAAGTTATCATTTATCCAGACTACCGCACCTTCCAATTCCGCTTGTGCTTCCCAATCTCTTGCGGGTTGGGTGTGACCATAACCAATAGCAGAGGGTTGGATATCTCGTGGCGCAACTTTAAGTACCCTCACCACTTTTTCCCCTTTATTATCAATTATCTTTGGTGGCTCGGCTTTCATTGCTGGTGCAGATACGAGTATTGCAACACCAATAAGAACGGGAGGGATAAATAAAAATCTTTGCGTCCATTTAAATCTTTTCATGCAATACCCTGTATAAATTAATATGACTTATATTAGAACCCTCTAAATAAAGGTAGCATATTACTACCCTGCTCTGTTTTGACTTTGTTCACTTTTATAAACATAGAATCACTTTAGAATAACAAGGTTCCCGAACTACAGAGGTTAGATTACTAAAGGGTTTTGGCTTTTGGGCAACGATGTGCAGCATGAGTGCCGAGACTTAATGAGGCATGTAAAACTTACTGGCATTGGCGACAAATTTTTCAATCAGGTATTCGTAAATATAACCCTGTACGTCATAGCCTTGTTGGCTATTCATCGGGATACTGTTGATCAGTATAAGAAGATTGGTACTGATAACTTAGCATTCCACTGCTCTCGATATCATTCATCTCTAATAAACGCCTCGGCTGCAACAAAGCCGTGGGGGGGAAAGGTGGGAATAACTCTCAGTCCATAACTTCCCACTCATTAATGAACAAAATCCCACCAACAATCTAAAACCTTATCTTTCCTTGGTTGTTATTACCCTTGCAAAGCACGATAATGACCGGATCGGAATTTAAGATTGATATAACTATGACCGAATATTTTTTGTTGTTAGTTGGCACAGTACTGGTCAACAACTTTGTACTGGTAAAGTTTTTGGGGCTTTGCCCTTTTATGGGTGTCTCAAAAAAACTAGAAACGGCAATAGGCATGGGGTTGGCGACGACATTCGTACTAACCTTAGCCTCTGTGTGTGCCTACCTAGTTGAAAACTACATACTCCACCCATTAGGCATTGAATACCTGCGCACGATGAGCTTTATATTAGTCATTGCGGTGGTGGTGCAATTTACCGAAATGGTGGTACACAAAACCAGCCCAACGTTGTATCGCCTACTTGGTATTTTTCTTCCTTTGATCACCACTAACTGCGCTGTTTTGGGTGTGGCTCTGCTTAATATCAACGAGAACCACAATTTTATTCAGTCCATTATTTATGGGTTTGGTGCTGCCGTCGGGTTTTCATTGGTATTGATTCTGTTTGCCTCAATGCGTGAACGCATCAGCGTGGCCGACGTACCCACGCCTTTTAAAGGGGCCTCTATCGCGATGATTACCGCAGGTCTTATGTCTCTTGCTTTTATGGGCTTTACGGGGTTAGTGAAACTGTAATATGAGTACGATACTAATCGCTGTTCTCGCGCTTGCTGCTCTAGCCGCCATTTTTGGTGCTATTTTGGGCTTTGCTTCTATCCGCTTTAAAGTGGAAGCCGACCCTATCGTCGATCAAATTGACGCTATTTTACCGCAAACTCAATGCGGGCAATGTGGATACCCAGGTTGTCGTCCTTACGCTGAAGCCATTGCTGGCGGAGACAAAATCAATAAATGCCCACCAGGTGGCCAAGCAACCATCGAAAAACTGGCCGATTTAATGGGCGTCGAAGCAGAAGAGTCAGCCCACGACCTTGATAATAAAGTGAAAACCGTTGCATTTATTCATGAAGATATGTGCATCGGCTGCACAAAATGCATTCAAGCTTGCCCTGTGGATGCGATTGTCGGCGGCACTAAAGCACTGCATACCGTTATAAAATCGGAATGTACTGGCTGTGACCTTTGTGTTGCGCCTTGTCCAACTGACTGTATTGAAATGATTCCAGTAGAACAAACCACCGATACTTGGAAGTGGCAAATGAACGCCATTCCCGTTGTTGATGTTACCGATTCTGCATCTCAATCGCAGAAAAGCGTGAATTAAGGACTGGTATGTTGCCATTAATTGAACAAATTAGAACGGGTGCGCTTTGGAGTTTTCCTGGCGGCATTCACCCACCAGAAAACAAACGTCAATCAAACCAAACACCATTGATTGCCGCATCCATTCCCAACGAAATCGTGTTGCCTTTAAAGCAACATATTGGCCGCGCAGGTGATTTACTGGTAACGGTTGGTGAGCGTGTACTGAAAGGACAACCTTTAACCCAGTACACATCGACCTTCATGCTGCCTGTGCATGCCCCTACCTCGGGAACAATTTCTGCAATTGAACCACGTACTACCGCACACCCTTCAGGGCTGAGCGAAATGTGTATCGTCATAACAGCAGACCAACAAGATGAATGGATCGCGCGCACTCCTATAGCTGATTACCAGCAGAAAACACCAGAACAACTGATTGAAGTAATTCGCCAAGCGGGTATTTCAGGGCTAGGTGGCGCAGGCTTCCCAACAGCTAAAAAAATACAATCGGGCTTGGCTCGTACAGAAATACTGATCATTAATGCGGCCGAGTGTGAACCTTACATTACCGCCGATGACATTTTGATGCAGCAACATGCAGAAGAAATCATCCTAGGCATTAGCATCGTTGAACACATACTCAAACCAAAATTGACCATCATTGGTATTGAAGATAACAAACCCGAAGCAATTCGAGCATTAGAAAAAGCGGCTATTAATAAAAACATCGTGATCCGCGTTATCCCAACCAAATACCCGTCTGGTGGCGAAAAGCAGCTGATTAAGCTGCTGACTAACCAAGAAGTTCCCGTCGGGAAAATTCCAGCTGATATCGGGCTTATGGTGCAAAATGTTGGGTCAATTTATGCTATTAAGCGTGCTGTAATTAACGGTGAGCCGTTAATCAACCGAGTGGTTACACTAACTGGCAAGACGTTCAAGCAACCTCGTAATGTATGGGTATTGCTAGGCACTTCCGTGCAACATTTACTGGAGCAGTTTGGTTATACCGCAGATAAAAAACTGCCGAGGTTGATTATGGGTGGCCCAATGATGGGCTTTACCTTGCCTCACTCTCAGGTTCCCATCACCAAAACAACCAACTGTGTTCTTGCTCCTACACGTAAAGAAATTGCATCGTCACAACACGAAATGGAATGTATTCGCTGTGGGCAATGTGCTGAAGTTTGTCCCGCATCATTGCTCCCCCAACAACTACAATGGCATGCAAAAGCACAAGAATATGACAAGTGTGAAGAACTGCATCTACAGGACTGTATTGAGTGTGGTGCATGCGCTTATGTGTGCCCTAGTGAAATTCCTTTGGTGCAGTATTATCGTCAAGCAAAAGCGGAAATAAAAACACGTAAGCAAGAAGCTGAAGCAGCAGAGCGGGCCAAGCTACGCTTTGAAGAGAAAAAAGCACGCTTAGAAAGAGATAAAGCTGAGCGTGAAAATCGCTTTAAGAAAGCCGCTGATGAACGCCGTCAAGAGATGAAAAAAACAGGTGGTGATGATGCTGTTGCAGCCGCTATCGCACGCGTTAAAGCACAAAAAGCCCAAGCTGAAACTAAGGATTCACCTGACGTTAAACCTGCAGTGGCAGCCGCTATAGCCAGAGCAAAAGCTAAACAGGCGCAAGCACTTCAAGCAGGCGAAACGCAACCTGACAATTCTGAAATGATAAAGCTCCGAGAAGAGCGAAAACGCCAAGCAAGAGAGCGAAAAGCGCAATCGAGCAGTGCCGAAGAGCCTGTGGTTACTGACACTACGGATAAAAAATCGGCAGTGGCTGCAGCCATTGCACGGGCTAAAGCACGCAAAACCGAGCAACAAACAGAGCTGTCACAAACTCAAACACCAGTGGAACCGACTGAGCAAGACGACCCGAAAAAAGTCGCGGTAGCGGCGGCCATTGCGCGTGCTAAAGCGCGTAAAGCCGAGCAACAAACAGAGCCGTCACACACTCAAACACCAGTGGAACCAACTGAGCAAGACGACCCGAAAAAAGCCGCGGTAGCTGCAGCTATTGCACGGGCTAAAGCGCGCAAAGCCGAGCAACAAACAGAGCCGTCACACACTCAAACACCAGTGGAACCAACTGAGCAAGACGACCCGAAAAAAGCCGCAGTGGCGGCGGCCATTGCACGGGCTAAAGCACGCAAAGCCGAGCAACAAACAGAGCCGTCACACACTCAAACACCAGTGGAACCAACTGAGCAAGACGACCCCAAAAAAGCCGCAGTGGCGGCGGCCATTGCCCGAGCTAAAGCACGTAAAGCAGAGCAACAAACAGAGCCGTCACACACTCAAACACCAGTGGAACCAACTGAGCAAGACGACCCCAAAAAAGCCGCGGTGGCGGCGGCCATTGCGCGTGCTAAAGCACGTAAAGCCCAACAACAAAAACAAGTTAATGAAAACAATGAGGAGAATGAGTAGTGGCCTTTTTTATTGCCAGCTCCCCCCACGCGCACAGTAAGCGCAGCACCTCAGACTTGATGAAGTGGGTAGCTTTGTGCGCTATCCCTGGACTGATTGCACAAAGTTATTTCTTCGGTTGGGGCACTATTATTCAGCTCATATTGGCCATTGTGATTGCTTTATCACTTGAAGCCGGAGTCATGCTGCTGCGCAAACGCAACCCAACTCGCTCACTGAGTGATTACAGCGCATTGGTCACCGCATGGTTGTTAGCTATTGCCATTCCTCCGATGTCACCTTGGTGGGTGCTGTTTATTGGTCTGCTTTTTGCCATTGTGATCGCAAAGCATCTATATGGCGGAATCGGACAAAACCCCTTCAACCCAGCAATGGTTGCTTATGTGGTTTTGCTGATCTCATTTCCAGTACAGATGACCAGTTGGATAGCACCGAACGCATTGGCACCAGAGCCCATTTCATTTAGTGATGCATTTTCACTCATTTTTAGCGGCTTTAATATTGAAGGGCTTTCACTACAACAAATTCGAACCGGCATTGATGGCGTTACTATGGCAACACCACTAGATTCGGTAAAAACATCACTGCGCGCAGGTCAAACTGTGTCTGAAGCCATGACGCATCCACAATTTAGTGGCTTAGCGGGTATTGGTTGGGAATGGGTCAACCTCGCCTATCTAGCCGGTGGACTACTGCTAATAAAGCTGCGCGTCATTAATTGGCATATTCCTGTTGCTGTGCTGGGGGGGTTGCTGTTTGCCAGCCTTATCACTCAACTCATTGCTCCAGGAACAACAGCATCACCGCTGATTCATTTACTTTCTGGTGCAACAATGTTGGGGGCATTCTTTATCGCCACCGATCCTGTCACCGCCTCGACCACAGTAAAAGGTCGTCTTATTTACGGTGCATTCATTGGCATGATGGTCTTTGTTATTCGCAGTTGGGGTGGTTTTCCCGATGGCGTTGCCTTTGCCGTATTGCTAGCAAACATGTGTGTACCGTTGATCGACTACTACACTAAACCTCGTACTTATGGTCATTAAGGAGCACTATGTTAACCGCCATTCGTAAAAACGGTTTGATCCTTGCTATCTTTGCTTGTGCTTCGACAAGCGTTGTAGCCTTAACTCAGTATCTCACTGAAGAGCAAATAAGCAGACAAGAGCAAGCGCAGTTGCAGTCGATCCTCAACCAAGTCATTGCTCATGATGCACATGATAATGAGCTATATAAATCCTGCACACTGGTTAAAGACCCAGCACTAGGAACTGAGCAGCAGATGCATGCTTATATTGCAACGCTCAACGGTCAGCCGAGCGCGTTAGCGATTGAAGCAATCGCGCCTGATGGCTATAACGGTGCAATAAAAATCATTATAGGTATCCAACAAGATGGAACGATCACTGGCACGCGAGTTTTAGCGCATCAAGAAACTCCGGGGCTGGGTGACAAAATCGACCTGCGTGTCACAGACTGGATATTGAATTTCACAGGCAAACGAGTGACCGCACAGAATCTGGATACTTGGAAGGTGCGCAAAGATGGCGGACAATTTGACCAGTTCACTGGCGCAACAATCACACCGAGAGCGGTAGTGAAAGCAGTGAAAAATACGGTTGCTTTTGTTAACAACAACCGTGAACAGTTATTAGCTCAACCTTTTGACTGCCAAGGAGCCAACGATGACTGACCACAAAACGTTAATTAAAAATGGTATGTGGAGCAACAACCCAGCGTTAGTACAGCAACTTGGGTTATGTCCATTGCTTGCCGTATCGTCAACCGTTACCAATGCCTTAGGTTTGGGCATCGCAACCTTATTGGTTCTGGTGTGCTCTAATGTCACTGTCTCTTTGGTTAGAGATTACGTACCAAAAGAAGTTCGTATCCCCGTCTTTGTGATGATCATCGCCGCACTGGTTACCTGCGTGCAATTGTTGATGAACGCTTACGCTTACGGCTTGTATCTCTCGCTTGGGATCTTCATTCCTCTCATTGTAACCAACTGCATCATCATTGGTCGCGCTGAAGCATTTGCATCAAAAAATGCAGTATTACCTTCTGCTCAAGATGGATTTTGGATGGGAATGGGTATGACCACTATTTTAGTGGTTCTAGGTGCAATGCGCGAAGTGATTGGCAATGGCACACTGTTTGATGGCGCCGATTTATTGCTAGGAGATTGGGCGACCGTACTGCGTATCGAAATATTCCATTTTGATAACAGCTTCTTGCTTGCCCTGCTTCCACCGGGTGCGTTTATTGGCGTCGGTTTTTTGATTGCGGCTAAAAACATTATCGATAGTAATATTGCTGCTCGCCAGCCAAAAGAACAAAAGCCAGCCATAGAACGAGCACGTGTGACCAACGCCTAATATAAGTCAAAATACAAAGGAAGCAGCCAGCACGATGAACAATAGCAAACGAGTCGAGATTCTCGAACGCTTAAGGGAAAACAACCCTAAACCGGAAACTGAACTCAAATGGACAACACCTTTTGAGCTGCTTATTTCAGTATTGCTTTCCGCGCAAGCGACGGATGTCAGCGTCAACAAAGCAACGGACAAGCTCTACCCGATTGCCAACACCCCACAGGCTATTTTCGATTTGGGTGTTGAGGGACTGAAAGAGTATATAAAAACCATTGGGTTATTTAACTCCAAAGCTGAAAATGTGATTAAAACCTGTCGAATTTTACTCGACCACTATCATGGTGAGGTTCCTGAGAATCGAGAAGCATTAGAATCGCTCCCCGGTGTCGGGCGGAAAACGGCAAATGTCGTCCTCAACACCGCTTTCGGCTGGCCGACTATCGCGGTAGATACACATATTTTCCGTGTTTCGAATCGTACCAAATTTGCAGTTGGTAAAAACGTTGATGACGTTGAGCAAAAACTGCTAAAAGTCGTCCCTAAAGAATTCAAAATTGACGTTCACCATTGGTTGATTCTTCATGGTCGCTACACCTGTGTGGCAAGAAAGCCCCGTTGCGGTAGCTGTATTATTGAAGACCTTTGTGAATACAAAGAAAAAACTGAACTATAAAAACTTGCCAAGAAGCTAGGAGCCCATCATGTCAAATAGTCGTATTTTGCACACTATGCTACGCGTCGGTGATTTAGATAAATCCATCGAGTTTTACACCAAGGTTATGGGTATGCAGTTACTGCGCACCAATGAAAATACTGAGTATAAGTACACATTAGCGTTCCTAGGTTATGGTGATGAGTCACAAGGCGCAGTGATAGAACTGACCTATAACTGGGGCACCACCAGCTATGACCTTGGCAATGCATTTGGCCACATAGCCATTGGTGTCGAAGATGTCTACACAACCTGTGACACGATTAAAGCGGCTGGCGGTAATGTCACTCGTGAAGCAGGGCCAGTAAAAGGCGGTACGACCCACATCGCTTTTATAAAAGACCCTGACGGCTACATGATTGAACTTATTCAAAACAAGCAAGCTTCAGCGGGATTAGAAGGCTAATTAAGCATAAGCTAGATATAGAAAAAGCAGCCATCGCTGCTTTTTCTATATCTATTGAGCTGGATTAGATCAGTGTTCGTCCCAATGAGATAACCACTCTTCGGTTTTTATCTTTGCCGATTGGTGATGCGTTATCAGCGATTGGTCTGCGCTTACCATAACCTTGCACTTGAATGCGGTCTTCAGGTAAACCTAATGATTTAAAGTAATCCCTTAAGACTTCAGCTCGACGTTCTGAGAGATCTTGGCTTACGCTCTTACCATCCACTGAATCGGTATAGGTTGAAACCAAAACTAGGTCAATGTCTTGGTTATAACGGATATATTCTGCAATTTGTGCGAGTCGTTTTTGCGATGCTTTATTGAGTTGTACGTTATCACGGTCGTAATGCAAAATCGTAAAGGAAATGTCTTCAAAGCTGTACGGCAGCAAATTGCTCACACAATCGCTAAATATATTGTATTTTTCTTGGAACAGCACTGATGATAGTGCTACTTCGATGCGCTGATCTCTGCTTTGCCAATCTTGATAACTAAAGGTCGGGTAACGTCCTTTCTCTAATTCACTGAGTAAACTCCACGCGGTTTGCCCACCAATATAGCCATCAAACTGCTTAAAAAATTGCAATGTCGTAATACGATCAGCACTTTCTCCCGGACGCCAACTTGGTGGTAATGAAACTAAACTCACATTACGGGTTTCACCCATTGGGCGACGCATTTTTAGTTCAAAATCGAGATTTATCTTTTTGTTTGCTCGTGAAGAGAACTCGGCATCACCATAATTAGGGATAGGATGTACTAAACGACATTCCAGTGGTGTATTAGCCACCATTTGCCACGTAGACTGCTGCGGCGTTGCCACATAACGCTTTTCCATCGCAAATGTCGCAACAGAATTTAAAGCGAATGTAGTAAAAATAGTAGCGATAACCCATTTATTCATAATGGCTGTATTCTCC
The DNA here is from genome assembly GCF_029478545.1 of Vibrio sp. 1180_3. Classification (NCBI taxonomy): domain Bacteria; kingdom Pseudomonadati; phylum Pseudomonadota; class Gammaproteobacteria; order Vibrionales; family Vibrionaceae; genus Vibrio; species Vibrio sp. 1180_3. Next base: position 9,080 of record NZ_SJFM01000034.1, on the reverse strand, counting down.
GAGCGGTACTGCAATGGTGGCGGTCAATTGCCACTTGGTTTTCCATTGTACCAAGTTATGCAAAAATCTAGCCACACTAATTGTCACGCCCGAGCAACTAGAAGTGTTCAGTGTGGCAGTAACGTGTGCAAATCCTCCTCAGATAAATGGCTTTTTATTCACATGTTCGGTTTTTATCGTAGAGAGAATCTGCAATAATGCCAGCCCTGTCACACAAACAAGAGCTAGCATGACTGACATAAATGAAGCATTGACATTGAAAAAACGTTTTCGTGGTTATTTCCCCGTCGTTATTGATGTAGAAACGGCCGGTTTCAATGCAAAAACCGATGCACTATTAGAGATCTGCGCCATTACATTACGTATGGATGAACATGGCGACCTCCACCCAGCATCGACGATTCATTTTCATGTAGAGCCTTTTGAAGGTGCCAACCTTGAAAAAGAAGCGCTCGAATTTAATGGTATTCGAGACCCTTTTAGCCCTTTACGCGGTGCTGTGAGTGAGTCTGAAGCGCTCAAAGAAATTTATAAGTTAGTGCGCAAAGAACAGAAAGATAATGATTGTAGCCGTGCCATTATGGTGGCACATAACGCGACTTTTGATCTTAATTTTGTCATGGCCGCCAGCGAACGCTGTAAGTTAAAACGAGTTCCTTTCCACCCCTTTGCAACGTTTGATACTGCCGCTCTCAGTGGTTTGGCATATGGCCAAACCGTGCTAGCCAAAGCGTGTAAATCTGCGGGGATGGATTTTGACAACAAAGAAGCGCATTCAGCGCTCTACGATACCCAAAAAACAGCCGAACTTTTTTGTGGCATCGTCAATAAATGGAAAGCCTTAGGAGGCTGGCCACTTATTGAACCATCAGATGATAATAAGTAAACACAACTAACCGAGAAAAATATGAATCCTGTAGTAATTTCTGTATGTATCATGCTGCTATTAGCACTGATGCGTGTGAATGTCGTGGTTGCTCTGACATTCAGTGCGATAGTCGGTGGTTTAGTTGCAGGGATGAGTTTAAACGACGCTGTTTCTGCATTTGAAAGTGGCCTAGGTGGTGGTGCAACCATCGCATTAAGCTACGCTATGTTAGGGACTTTTGCGGTAGCAATTTCCAAATCAGGTATTACTGATTTATTAGCTCAAAGCGTTATCAAGCGTATCCACGGCAAAGAAAACAGCGCAGCCAGCACTGGTTTGAAATATGCCGTATTAATTGCGTTGGTGTTGGTGACCATGTCCTCTCAAAACGTAATTCCTGTTCATATCGCCTTTATCCCGATTTTAATTCCACCTCTACTAGGCGTTTTTGCAAAACTAAAACTTGACCGTCGTTTAGTCGCTTGTGTGTTAACGTTTGGTTTAATCACCCCTTATATGGTACTGCCTGTTGGCTTTGGCGGTATTTTTCTCAATAACATCTTACTTAAAAATCTGCGCGATAATGGGCTTGAAGGCGTCACAGCAAGTCAAGTGCCTGTTGCGATGATATTCCCAGCAATGGGCATGATTTTTGGCTTATTGGTCGCAATTTTCTTTACTTACCGTAAACCGCGTGAGTATAAAGAAACGGAACTCACCACTGTTCATACAGAACCAACTGCGATCAACAAAAAGCACATTTTTATTGCAGGCTTAGGAATTGTGACCGCCCTTGCCGCGCAACTGTCGACGGGTTCGATGATCATCGGCGCACTGGCAGGCTTTATGGTGTTCACTTTTGGTGGTGTAATTGCGTGGAAAGAAACCCATGATGTGTTTACCAAGGGTGTGCATATGATGGCGATGATCGGCTTTATTATGATTTCCGCAGCCGGGTTTGCAGCAGTAATGAAGCAAACAGGCGGTGTTGAGTCATTAGTTGAAGCACTATCCACTACTATTGGTGACAACAAGGCACTCGCGGCGCTGCTCATGCTCGTGGTTGGCCTATTAGTTACCATGGGGATTGGCTCTTCGTTCTCAACCATTCCAATTATTGCAACTATTTATGTACCGCTTGCGATCGCATTTGGTTTTTCACCAATGGCAACCATTGCGCTAGTCGGCACTGCGGCTGCGCTAGGTGATGCTGGATCTCCTGCCTCTGACTCCACGTTAGGTCCAACATCAGGCTTAAATGCTGATGGCCAACATGAGCATATTTGGGAAACGGTCGTACCGACCTTTATTCACTACAATATTCCATTGATCGCTTTTGGTTGGCTTGCCGCCATGGTTTTATAAGCTGCATAAGCTACGAATGTAAAAAGGCTTCCATCACGGAAGCCTTTTTATTGAGCCTTTAACAACGCCAAACTACGCACCTTCGTTATGCAGTTCCAAGTTGGCAAGATCTTGCTGCATTTCTCGAACGGTTTTCGAATCATCGTTACGCATCGATTCAAGGTAATCAAGGTATTGCTGGTCGATATCACCGGTTACATATTCGCCATTAAAAACTGAAGCCTCAAACTTGGCGATATCTTGATTGCCAAGACCCACTGCTTCGACAAGATCTTCAATGGTTTGGAATATCAGCGCATCAGCCCCAATTTGTTTACAGATTTCGTCGGTATCGCGGCCATGAGCAATTAACTCATTCGCACTTGGCATATCGATTCCGTACACATTTGGAAAACGAATTTCAGGCGCGGCTGAAACCATATAGACTTTGTTTGCACCCGAGTCTCGAGCCATCTCAATTATTTGTTCTGATGTAGTACCACGAACAATAGAGTCGTCAACTAGCAGTACATTCTTGCCTTTAAATTCAGAACGTATCGCATTAAGTTTACGGCGCACTGATTTTTTGCGCTGTTGCTGACCTGGCATGATAAAGGTTCGACCTACATAACGGTTCTTTACAAAGCCTTGACGATATGGAATATCAATAGCCTGAGCAATTTGAAGCGCGATATCACATGACGTTTCTGGAATAGGAATGACTACATCAATATCAAGGTCTGAATATTCATTTTTGATACGCTCACCCAATTTTTTACCCATTTCAACGCGCGCACTGTAAACCGAAATTTTATCAATAAACGAGTCAGGACGAGCAAAGTAAACGAATTCAAAAATACATGGGTTAAGTGTTGGATTATCGGCACATTGTTTAGTAAACAGTTGACCATCAAACGTCGCATACACCGCTTCACCAGGAGCAATATCACGCACAAAATCGAAACCAACAGCATCAAGCGCTACCGATTCAGAAGCAGCCATGTATTCGGTGCGTCCATTAAGCTCACGCTTACCTAAGCATAATGGGCGAATGCCATGCGGATCACGAAACGCAATCAAACCATGACCAATAATCATCGCCACAACTGCGTACGCTCCACGAATGGTGCGATGTACATTTGATACGGCACGGAATACATCATCTGACGTAACATTACCTTTTACGGTGTCAATTTCATGCGCTAGTACGTTAAGTAGTACTTCAGAGTCAGAGGTGGTATTGATATGACGGCGGTCTTTTTCAAACAGCTTTTGACGAACTTCATTAGCGTTTGTAAGGTTACCGTTATGAGCAAGAGTGATACCGAAAGGAGAGTTTACGTAGAAAGGTTGAGCTTCAGAGGCGCTAGAGCTGCCTGCAGTAGGATAACGTACATGCCCTATTCCAACCGTTCCTTGAAGACGCTGCATGTGTTTCGCTTCAAAGACATCCTTTACTAAACCGTTCGCCTTACGCAGACGAAAACGATTGCTTTCTATGGTACAAATACCAGCGGCATCTTGGCCACGATGCTGTAATACCGTTAACGCGTCATAAATAGACTGGTTTACAGGCGTTGTACCCACGATTCCAACAATACCACACATGTCCTAATCCTCGATTTGCGACAATAACTGGCGCTATATCGCGCCAGATAGAAAACTTGATGTTGCTTGTAAGTGCTCAAAGAACGGAGCAATAATGCGGCTAAATTCCGGCACCAATTGCGACCCTTTCCACCACTCTGAACTCGGGAATGCGGTAAACGCATCCATAAAAAACAAGGCTGCAGAAACAATCAACACACCACGCAATGCCCCAAAGACAATACCTAATATGCGATCAGTTCCAGATAACCCAGTTTTTTGTACTAGTTGAGCAATCACATAATTGATGATCGCGCCAACAACGAGCGTTGCAACAAACAATGCTGCAATGGCTGTGCCATTACGAAACATGTCATCATTAATATTAGTAAAATACACCGCAAGTTTTGCGTAGTACTGGCTGGCGATAAAAAAAGCACCAAACCATATCACTAATGACAAAGCTTCTTTAGCAAAGCCACGAACTAAACTGATCAATGCCGATAGGCCGATCACACTTAAAATGACAATATCTAACCAATTCATGAGTTCTTACATCTTAAGTTGGCGCGCATTTTAACAGAAAAAAACGCGACGCAAACGTTTTCTTATGGGTTTAGTGGTTTAAATTTGAGCATTTGACCTTTCGCACCGGTAATTTTTTCCAGTTCTAGGAGTTGACGCTCAAGCTTACTTTTGGATACATCTGGACCAATAATGATCCGAGTAAAACCATTTTCTTGTTTGGTGTGAGCTTGATAACCGCTTTTTTGCAGATCGATCACCATATTTTTGGCGTTTTCAGCATTCTTTAAAGCCATCAATTGAATGATCCAAGCACTATCTTGATAGTCGTTTCTCTCGGTTGGCTCTTTTACCTTAATCGGTAAAGGCTTGCTTTCCGAAGTGGTACTCTGCTCAGTAACCTCAACTGGTGAGTCAGGCAACGCGATTTGATCTTCCACGGGGTCAAGAATCTGGAATTCTTCCATATCACTATCTAAGTCAGGCTTGATCGGAATGCTGGCAATCTCTTCTTTATAATGGGTCTTCTTTCCATCCAATACATCCGGAAGAACAATCACGCCGATTGCGACTAAAATAATCGTGCCCACTAACCGACTTTGGAACTTGCTTGCCATTTATACTCCTTTGTTCTGCCAGTGTTCTAATACTTCACCAACGGTATGAAATGAACCGACAACCACTATCACATCATTCTCTTTGGCTTGTGCCATTGCCGCTTCAAATGCACTCACAGGATTGGTAAATTGCCCTACGTATTGTTCAAGGTGCCTACATAGCTCTTCAGCTTTTGCTGCTCTAGAACCACTTAATGAGGCAGGATACCAAGCACTACTGATAGGTTGTAACTGTTTTAATGTCGATTCTACATCTTTATCATGCAGCATACCCACAACCATATGGATAGTACGTTGCGCATATCGTTGTTGAAGCTGATCGGCCAGATATTGTGCAGAATGAGGATTGTGCGCCACATCTAAAATAATGGTTGGCGCATCGCTTATTTTCTGCATACGCCCAGCTAATGTTACATTCTTCAAACCGTTGACAATATTGACATCACTAAGATCCAACTCAGCACAACCTAGCGCCATGAGTGCTGTTGCCGCATTGGGTAGAGGCAAACTTGGTACAGGCAATTGTGTTAATTCAAATCGACCACTACGCCAATTCCAATTCGTGTCAGACACCAATTCATAATTAAATTGGATCCCGACTTGGTGAAGTTGTGCACCAATATCATCGGCATGTGCCGCAACCGTAGCTGGTGGCTTTGGTTGACCACAAATAGCAGGCTTACCACTGCGGTAGATGCCCGCTTTTTCATAACCGATGACATTAATATCGTCGCCCAGCCAATCGACATGATCAATCGCTAAGCTGGTGATAACAGAAACATCGTGCTCAACCACATTCGTGGCATCTAATCGCCCACCAAGCCCTACTTCCAGCAAAACCACATCCACCTTTTCCGTCTGGAAAAGACGCAACGCAGCTAACGTACCAAATTCAAATAAACTTAGGCTGATTTCACCACGCTGCTCTTCAATAAAGGAAAAGCTCTGGGCATGTTTTTCGTCACTGAGTTCAAGACCGTTAATGCGTACTCTTTCATTATAACGAATAAGGTGTGGGGAGCTGTAAACGCCAACACGATAGCCTGCATCAAGCAAGATCGCTTCCATGATCGCACATGTCGAGCCTTTGCCGTTGGTTCCGGCAACCGTAATAACCGTTGGGGCAGGTTTAGTGAGGTTTGCTTTTTGGGCAACCGCTTGAACGCGATCCAACCCAAGGTCGATAGCTGATGTGTGAATATTAGCTAAATAATCAAGCCACACCGCTAGGGAGGATGTGGCTTGAGGAATAAGGTTCTGAGTCATCTAACGTTTTTAACCATTAAGCAGTTAGTTTGTTAGTGCCTACTTTACCCTTTTTCGTTCGCTTCTGGTACAGAGTAATCAGCTTCAACAGGAGAATCGTTAACAGAAACCACTAACGGAGAACTGTGATTCGTTAGTTTCGCTATTAATCCACCAACACGCTGACGCATTTCACGACGGTCAACGATCATATCGATAGCACCGTGCTCAAGTAAGAACTCACTGCGTTGGAAGCCTTCTGGCAAGTCTTCGCGAACCGTTTGCTCGATCACTCGACGACCTGCAAAACCGATCAAAGCTTTAGGTTCACCAATATTGATATCACCAAGCATTGCTAGGCTCGCTGAAACGCCACCCATCGTTGGGTCGGTCATTACCGAAATAAACGGTAAACCTTTATCAGAGAGACGCTCAAGTGCTGCACTTGTTTTTGCCATTTGCATCAATGACATCAACGCTTCTTGCATGCGCGCGCCACCACTAGCAGAAAAACAGACCAAGCCGCAGTTGTTTTCAATCGCCGCATCGACAGCACGAACAAAGCGCGCTCCGACAACAGAGCCCATGGAACCACCCATGAAAGAAAACTCAAACGCACAAGCGACTAAAGGCATACCTAGTAATTCACCTTTCATCACAACAAGTGCATCTTTTTCACCACTGTTCTTTTGTGCTGAAGAGATACGCTCTTTGTAACGCTTTGAATCTTTAAATTTCAGTTTATCTTGAGGCTCAAGTTCCTCACCGATCTCAACACGATTACCTTTGTCAAGAAACGTTTCCAAACGACGACGCGCTTTCATCCGCATGTGATGATCACATTTAGGACAAACTTCTAAATTACGTTCAAGCTCTGCGTGGTAAAGGACTTGTTCACAAGAAGTACATTTAGTCCAAACACCTTCAGGAATCGATGCTTTACGTGAAGTTACAATGTTGCTTTTTTCTAAAATCTTTTCAAGCCAACTCATGGAAGACCTTTTATTCTTAACTCTCCCGCGTTATTGCGGGAAATACAAAATTGGGATTTATGCGTGAGGATTAGAACATATAAAATGCTGAGTGTAGACAAAAAACTGGTTGTACCTATTTTCTGACTCTTAATCTCACACACGCCACTGAATTTTTTGAGTAAGTTGCTCTTAATTAGTTCAAATTATCGGCTAAAAATAGAGGGCCGATCGTTTCTCTTGGTAGTCCAAATTCTTCTGGATAATCAACATCTACCAAATATAGACCTGCAGCTTTTGCGGTTGCTCCGGCCAGTCTTCTATCTTTTGCTTCCAACAACCACTTCATCCATTGAGGTTCCTGTTCACCACGCCCAACAGTGATCAAACTGCCTGTGATATTACGTACCATGTGATGCACAAAAGCATTCGCCTTAATATCGATCACCACATAATGGCCATGACGAGTCACATTTAAGTGCATGATATTTCGCCAAGGGCTTCGTGACTGGCAATGAACAGCCCTGAAAGACGTAAAATCATTTTCCCCCAGCAAGAACTGACCCGCTTGCTGCATCTTCTCAACATCTAAATCACCGTGGTAGTGACTAACACCAGAAGATAATATTGCTGGACGATACGCATGGTTATAGATGATATAACGGTAACGGCGAGCCGTGGCCGTAAACCTCGCATGGAAATCTTCAGAAACCTCTTTAGACCACCGAACGGCAATATCTTTTGGCAAATTAGCATTGACGCCCATTACCCAAGCCACCATTTTTCGATTCGCGCTAGTGTCAAAATGAACAACTTGTCCCGTACCATGAACACCAGCGTCCGTACGACCTGCGCACAATACTTCAATAGGGTGATTTGCTACAACTGCAAGTGCTTTTTCTAACTCTTCTTGGACACTCTTAACGTCGCGTTGTCGCTGCCAACCAAAGTATTGAGTACCATTATACTCGACACCTAAAGCGATTCTCATGATGCAATTCTCTTTAAAAATGGGGTTGGCAGTATAATAGTAATGACAACAAAATTCTAATCGATGCCAAAAGGCAGCATCAAGCTGCCTCCAAACTCACCTATACTCGACCATTGATGATATCAATCAAGGTCTTTGCTTCTCGGCGAATATCGTCATTACCATCAACAATCGCTTCTTCCAATAATTTTATTGCACCTTTTTCATCATTCATTTCGATGTATATTTTAGCTAAATCAAGTTTTCCAGACGCCTCGGAATCGCTATCGACATCGACATCACCGATATCTCCAATCACATCAGGGAATTCATTCAAGCCAACATCAAGCTTGAGAGCTTCATCTTCTGGACTAATCGCTCCTTGCTCGGCATCATCGACTTGTGCCATCAGCTCATCAATAGTCATGTACTGGCTTTTCTTGGCATCGAAGTCATCTAACACATCCTGCATTGCCCAATTCTCTTCAAGAATTTCGGGCTCTTCCGTCTGAATATCCTGGTTCCAAACTTCACGCTCTTCTTCTGGAACGTCATCAGGAATTGAGGCTTGCTGATCAGGCGTTAAGTTAAAACCATTCCAATCTTCGCCACCCATTTCAAGCATGGCATCGATATTCATACCTGCACTGTCTATGGTCAGTGCGTCTAGTGGTTTCTCAAATGAAAATGGTGCTTGAGAGGAGTCGTCTTCATTTAACCAATCGTTTAAAGCCTGTTCATCAAACTCATCTTTGGCAATCAGCTGCAATTGTTCACTGCTCGCCTCTTGATGACGATTATTATTTTCTGGTGCTTGAACTGGCGTATCAACCGATTCGGCTTCTAGTGAAGCGAGCGCGCCTTCTTCAACCGGCTCTTGCTCACTAACCTTTTCTGGTTCGAATGAGGCTAACGCCTCTTCTTCGCTGAACTCGGGTAGTGACTCATCATCA